>JAFAIO010000393.1 GCA_019236675.1 Verrucomicrobiota bacterium | reverse complement strand
AAGAGCAGCTGCAAAGCTGGTTTGGCGAGACCGCTCGTTGGCTACGGGTTCCAGCGGGGGTGGCTGCCGCCGGTGGAGTCTTTACGATTATCGCCGCGCTGGCGCACGCCGCGATTCTAGACGTAACCGGCACCGTAGCCGGGCTCGCAGCAGCAGCGGGAACATTGTATGCAGTCCTGCGGCGACGCCATATTTTGAGGGAATATCGCCAACGGATGAATGAGAAACGAGCCCAGCTCTCAGAAGCGGTCGAGACTCAATTACGTAACGCCATCACGGCCTTCTACCATGAGGTCGGCGCCACGTTCGACCCGTTGGAGAGTTTCTGCGTCGCTGAAGCACACCGAATTTTGCCATTGAGAGAACGCGTCGATGAGATCGAGCGTTCGTTGGTCGAGCTTAAGCAAATAGCCCGGTAGGTATAATGACGCGCGAGGAATGGAGGGGAGCCGCTATTTGACATTGCAGCTCTATCAGAACATAACCTGGCGGCTCCCGGGAACGTCTCGACTTAACGCGGCTCCATAGACTTCTAGCAATGCCTCCTAAAACGGCGCCTTGGATGAAAATGTCACGCTGGGTTATTCGCGGGAGCCGCCTGGTTTGCACACGTTCCGGCGAGATTCCGCGATGGGCATAAATTCGCGAGGTCATTGTTGCACATTCCAAAGCGGCTCCCCTCCAGTCGTCGCTCCTGCCTCCTCCCTCTGGACGCAACGTTCCGCTTATGGCAGGCTCCGGCCCAACATTCCTTCATGAGCCGCTTTTTGCGTAGACTGGTCAGCGCCGTCGCAATGTGGGCGATAGCATTGGCGGTCGTCTTTACCGGAAACGAAGTCGTTTTCTTTCTCTTGATCGCCGCGCTGGGGCTGGCCGGGCTTTGGGAATACTTCCAGATGATCGAGAAATCCGGGATGCGCTGCTTCAAGGCTTTCGGTATGTGCTGCGGCGCGGCTTATTTTATTGGAAGTTTCCTATTCTTCAGGTCAAACGGACCCGACGCCGACTATAACTTCGAAACCCTCGTGCTCCTGGTTTTTTTATTCGGGGTTTTTGCGCGGCAAATGTTTCGACCAACCACGAAGCAAGCACCGCTGGAAACCATGGCCTACACTCTGTTCGGGTTGCTTTACGTTTCGTGGCTATTCAATTTCTTAACGAAGATCATTTATGTGCTGCCGCGCGACCCGAATGGTCACCCGGTCGGCCAGTTTTACGTCCTTTATCTTGTCATCGTGACAAAGTTCAGTGACATGGGCGCCTATTTGGTGGGTAGCAAAATCGGACGCCATTTGATGGTCCCGCACATCAGCCCGGCAAAGACCTGGGAGGGATTCATTGGCTCGCTGGTGTTTGCGGCGCTGGGAAGTTATTTATCGCTTCTGGTGCTACCGAAAGAGTTGCACGCACTGAACTGGTTACACGCTTTGATCCTGGGCCTGCTCATCGGCTTAGCTGCTGTGGTCGGCGATCTCGGCGAATCGATCTTGAAAAGAAGCACAGGTGTGAAAGACTCCGGTTCTGTCTTGCCCGGAATCGGTGGTGTGTTAGACCTGATCGATAGCCTCTTGTTTACTGGTCCTTTGCTTTACTTTTACCTTAGGCTATTAGCCCGATGAGAAAACGCCGTGTCATTCTCCTGGGTGCCACCGGATCAATTGGGTCGAGTGCCATCAAAGTAGCGGAAACCATTCCCGATCGGATGCAGATCGTCGGCATGGCGGCCAATCGCAACGCCCGGCTATTGGCTCAGTCCGCCAACCGCGCGCGTCCGGAAGCCATTTGTCTGGTCGACGTAGCTCATCTGGATGAACTGCGATCCTGTCTGGACTATTCGCCGGAAATCCTGGCCGGCGAGACCGGGTTGGAAACCCTTGCGCGCAGCGGGGGTGCGGACCTGGTATTGGTAGCAATTGTCGGTACGTCGGGGCTAAGACCTGCTCTGGCTGCGATCGACACAGGAAAAGACCTCGCAGTTGCCAGCAAAGAGATCCTGGTCATGGCAGGCGAGACTGTGATGACGCAGGCCAGCCAGAAAGGCATCAAAGTGTTGCCGGTGGATAGCGAGCATAACGCGATTTTTCAATGCCTGGAAGGCAAACCAAACCATGAAATCAGGAGCCTGATTTTGACTGCCTCCGGCGGTCCCTTCCGAACATTGAGCTCTGAACGCCTGGCTTCCGTGACGGTCGCTGATGCTCTCAATCATCCCACTTGGAAGATGGGCCGCAAAATCAGCATCGATTCGGCAACCCTCTTCAACAAGGGACTCGAGATGATTGAGGCGCGTTGGCTCTTCGATATACCAATGGGTCAAGTCCAAGTTCTGGTTCACCCACAAAGCATCGTGCACTCGATGGTCGAGTTTGTGGACGGCTCATTGCTGGCACAGTTGAGCCATTCTGACATGTGTTTCCCGATCCAATACGCCGTCACGTGGCCCGAACGTGTTCCTAACGCCTTGAAACCGCTTCGGCTGGCGGAACTCGGACGTCTGGAATTCGAAGAACCGCGCTATGACGATTTCCCAGCCTTGCGGCTTGCCCGGCAAGCAGGCGAGACGGGAGGCATCATGCCAGCCGTTTTGAATGCAGCTAATGAAATCGCCGTCGAAGCGTTCTTGGAGGGCCGGATCACATTCCCACAGATCTGGTCCCTCGTAGAGGGCGCGATGAATCAATCGGACAATTTTGCCAGACCAAGCCTGGATGATATAATCCACGCTGACGGCCATGCCCGCGATCTTGTTCTGGGGGCATTGGCGCAGAAATAGAATATGATCCTGAATATCTTAAGGGTAGGGTTGATCGTTTTCGAGGTCCTGCTCATCTTTAATCTGCTCATCATCGTCCACGAGCTAGGACACTTTCTCGCAGCCCGGTGGCGCGGTTTACATGTAGACAAATTCGGTGTCTGGTTTGGCCGACCTATTCTAAAGCGCACGATCGGCGGCGTTGAGTTCAGTCTGGGGTGGATTCCAGCGGGAGGATTCGTGTTGTTACCTCAGATGGCGACCATGGAAGCGGTCGAGGGCAAAGCCGGGGTCAGCGGCTCGGACTTACCGCCAATCAAACCGCTCGACAAAATCATTGTGGCGGCCGCGGGTCCAATCTTCAGCTTTTTGTTAGCTCTGCTTTTCGCAACCATCGTCTGGCTCGTCGGCAGGCCGATGGCAGAAGCGGACACTACTACGATCATTGGGTACGTCGCGCCCGACGTCCCCGCCGCCAAGGCCGGTTTCAAACCAGGTGACAAAATTCTCGAAGTCGACGGTCATCCCGTCACTCGATTCAATGGGATGGTTGACAGTATCGGTTGGTACGTTGTCCGCAGCGAGGGCTCAGTGATTCCCTTTAAAGTTCAGCGTGGCGATCAGATCCTGACTATCAATTCGGGCTTCGAAAAACCGGAGACCTCTGGCTGGGAACGGAAGTCGTTGCGCCAAGTCGGGCTGCAACCCGCTATTACTCCGATTGTTGCCAAGGTAGCGCCCGATTCCGAAGCCGCGAAAGCCGGACTGGAAGCAAATGATGAAATTGTCGATATCGGCGGCGAGAAAATCTACTATCTGAAACAGATATCAGAATGGGCGCAGCGACATTCCGGACAACCGCTCCCGCTTACGGTCATTCGCGACGGACGCCGCTCCCAGGTCAATATGCAGCCGGGCCGGTTAGTGATTTCTGGCGTCATCGAAAATAGCCCAGCGGATGTCGCCAAGCTACAGAAGGGCGACAAAATCATCGCGTTGAATGACCAGCAAATTTACGACATCGACGCGATCAACCAGTACGTTGATGCCAATCCGGACAAGGTGCTGACTTTGACCGTTCAGCGCGGAGATCAAACGATCGCCGCTCGGATCCGGCCGGCGGTACCAGATCGGCCGATCGCTCAGGAAGGAAAAGCGCACCCGATTATCGGCTTCTATACGGGTGAAAATACGGACGGGATCACGTGGGATGCAGGAGGCAAGATGACGACTTCCCACATCTCTCCCATCGAACAGGTTTCCGCCGGTGTCGAAACCATCACCAACACGATCGGCGCGCTGCTCTCCCCTCAGTCGGATATCAAGCTCCAGCACATGAGCGGTCCGGTGATGATCATGCGAACCTATTATCTGCTGTTTCAAAGCGAATTTGGTTGGCAGTTAGCCCTATGGTTCAGCGTGGTGTTCAACATCAACCTGGCCATCATTAACCTGTTGCCGATCCCAGTACTGGATGGAGGCCACATTCTCTTGGCCATCCTGGAGGCGATCCGTCGGCGGCCACTTAATATTCGGGTGCTGGAAGTATTGCAGGGCGCTTGCGCGATTTTGCTGATTGGATTCATGCTCTACGTCTCCTTCTATGACGTGCAGGATTCTGTTAGCGGAAATCAGAAACCGGCGTTTAATCATCCCGCCCAACCTGCTCCTTCCGAGAACCAATGAAGAATCCAGCCTACTGTCCGGATCCGTGGGTGTATCACCGGCGGCTTACCCGAGAAGTTAAAGTCGGCAACGTCGGCGTTGGCGGCGGCAATCCGATCCGCGTGCAATCCATGTTGACCTGCGACACCATGGATACTGAGACCTGTATTCAGCAGACTTTGGACTTGGTGAGGGTCGGTTGTGAAATCGTCCGAATCACTGCTCCGACTGTAAAAGACGCCAAGAATTTGCGGGTGATTAAACAGGGCTTGCTCGAGCTGGGGTGCGATGTGCCCATTGTGGCCGATATCCATTTCAAGCCGGAAGCAGCTCTGGAAGCCGCGCAATGGGTAGAGAAAGTTCGCATTAATCCAGGCAACTACGCGGACTCGAAGAAATTCGCCGTTAAAGAATACTCCGACGAACAATACCAAGAAGAACTGGAGCGGATCCGCGATCGATTCACTCCTCTGGTCCAGCTGTGCCAAGAACGCCGAATCAGCATGCGGATTGGCACTAACCACGGTTCACTCAGTGACCGTATCATGAACCGGTACGGTGATACTCCACTTGGAATGGTAGAGAGCGCTCTAGAATTTGCGCGAATCGCCCGCGACCTCGGTTACCACGCTTTCATCTTTTCCATGAAAGCAAGTAACCCGAAAGTAATGATCTGCGCCTACCGGTTGCTGGTTTCTCGCCTATATGCGGAAGGAGCTGATTGGAATTATCCTCTGCATCTCGGTGTCACGGAGGCAGGCGACGGCGAAGATGGCCGGATCAAAAGCGCAATCGGGATTGGCTCACTGTTAGCGGATGGTCTCGGCGACACAATTCGGGTCTCGTTGACCGAGGATAGTGTACACGAAATTCCCGTCGCTCAAGCTCTGGTCGCCCCTTATAACGCCATCAGCGCCGGCAATGCCAACAACGCCGGCAACGGAAACGCTGCCGGATCTCACGCCGATACGCCCACACGCCCATACGCTCATACGCTCCCCTTCGATCCGTTTCACTTCGAGAAACGGGAGACTGAAAAAATCCATATAAACGAAGTGGATCTTGGCGGTGAGGAATTGATTCGAGTGGCCATATCTCGGGCCAACTTTGAAAAGATTGCGCATAAGGTCGACAAGATGGGCGACTTCAAGCCGGAGATCGTGGTTGAAGACTCCGGTGTCGTAACGGTACACCCGAGGGATAGCGCAAAGATCGCTGAGATTAACAGCAACCCACAACCTTGTCTGGTTACGGTTTCCGATCAGATCGAGTTGCCCACGATCACCGCGTTTCGACTGTTGGCCGCTCAATTGCAAAAGCGGCATCCCATCCTGCTGAAGGACACGCTGGTCCCATCGTTGGACGCTCAGAAGGACTTTGTACAAACCTTGCTGGAGTCGGCCACTAATCTCGGGGCATTGATTTGCGACGGTATCGGTGACGCCATCCTGGTTCAGGGAGAGCAAGCCCCCGGGCAGTCCCTGCGGCTCGCTTACAACATTCTGCAGGCTGCTGGGAGCCGGATCTTCAAAACCGATTACGTCGCTTGTCCTTCCTGTGGGCGAACCTTATTCAATCTTCAAACTACTACAGGCCGGATCAAGGCTGCGACGACGCACCTAAAAGGCGTCAAGATCGCGATCATGGGCTGCATCGTAAATGGGCCAGGCGAAATGGCCGACGCCGATTTTGGTTACGTCGGCGGCGCGCCGGGTAAAGTGAATCTTTACGTCGGTAAGACTGCCGTAAAATTCAATATTCCGGAAGCGGAAGCCGTGGATCGTCTAGTTGATCTTATCAAGGAACACGCCCGTTGGGTGGAAAAGCCGGTCGAGGCTGCCGAAGTGATGGCATAGTACGACCAGACCGGTATTTTCGTTTCGATTTGCAGCCTGTCCCACGAAGTTTTGGCTTGAAGGTTAGTTAGCTCTATGTTTGCGAAGTGGGACCCATTCGTGGTTTAGTCTGACTAAGGCTGGCTTTCCGTCATGAGTGTTCGACCACATGCACCTCCGCTCACCGAGCGAGACTACTATAATCTTCCGGAAGGTAGCAGATATCAGCTCATCGAGGGTGATCTCTACATGGCTCCTGCCCCGAATCTTCACCATCAGACGATTCTCGGGAACCTAGCATTCGCGCTGCGTTCCTACCTGAAACGAAATCCAATTGGCATCCTGTTCCAGGCGCCCACAGATGTTTTCTTCAGTCGGGAAAGTGTCTGGCAACCAGACCTTTTTATCGTGCTGAATTCTAGGCGGCACATTCTCACGATCAAGCGCTGCGAGGGAGCCCCGGACTTCATCGCGGAGATTCTCTCTCCGGGAAGCCAAGACTTAGACTTACACACAAAGAAAGCGGTTCACGCTCGAGAAGGAGTTACTGAGTATTGGATCCTGGATCCAGAGACCAAAGAGATATTGATTCACAGGTTTGAGGAAAACCCAAGCGATCTGGTCGCCCGCCTCAGGTCACCCGAGAAGGCGACAAGCCCTCTTTTCCCAGGAGTAAGGATCGATCTGGATAAACTTTTCCAGCCGCTTCTTTGAGTGATGTCGAATGACGTGCGAGTCATCCCCTGTTACCCCGAAGAGGCGACAGGAATCTGGGCCTACGAAAAGCTTTCCAGAGCGCATACTCTAACAAACCTTGAAATCGCATGTCATAGACCTGTCATATCGGTCACTGAGCATCGAGCGGGATTATCGTAACGGTGCCTCTTCCTAGCTCGGTGGTGTAAAGGGCCCGGCCGTTCGGTGCTATAGCAATCGCATTCGACCCCTCTGGAAAGGAGGCCCATTTTCCTACGAACGCATTTTTGGTAGTATCCACTATCCAAATTTCACCACCTGACTTAAGTTCGTTCGTTCCCGCAACGTACAGATTTTTTCCGTCGGGGCTGATTGCCGTTGTATTAAGGTTCACATATCTAGGTGCCGGTATCTCTTGAACCACTTGTTCGCTTGCGCAATCGAGTACCAGCACTGAATCGGACTCCAAATTTATTGCGTAAAGAGTGCTTCCGTCAGGAAGAATTGATAACCCCTTTTCAGTAATTTGCGGGTCTCCAACGTGGGTGAACGTCTGCGATGCGACGTCGATCAACACTAAATCGTTAGGAGGAGCGTAGTCACTTACTAAGTAAGCAGAACTCCCGTTCGGCGTGAACAGAAGCGCTTGTGGCAAACCTCCCACTGCAATCGGATCTCCGGTGACTTGGTTGGTAACACTATCGATAACCGATACCGTGCCGTCACCCTCATTCGCGACATAGATCTGCGAGTTCGCTGCACCTGGGCTTACTGCTACCCAATTCGGAGAATTACCGACACTTACGGTCGCAACGACCTGCTGATATTTGGTATCGATTACTGAAACCGTGTTGTCACAGTAGTTGGCTACATAAAGGGTCCGACCATCCGTTGAAACAGCGACACTCGTCGGACAAGCTCCCACAGGTATCGTGGAAACAACGGTTTTCCACTCGGCACTAATGACCGACACAGTGTCGGAATCCCAGTTAGCTACGTAAACAAGACGGCTGTCTGGACTTACCACGATAGCGTCAGGCTGTGAACCGACCCGGATCCGTCTAAGCGTTCGATTCTTTGAAACGCTATTTACAGCGTTCGACCGATTATCGGCAGTCCCTTGAGCGAACCCAGGCGTACTTAGGTTATTACCGATCGTAGTTCCCAAGAACGCCATGGCTAGCAACTTACCCAAGAATGCTAACTGCAAGTTGTTACTATTTCTCATAGATGTCGCCGCCCGTTTATATTGATGAGTTGTATGGATGTAAATAAACAAACTCTTTGCGCTCGGGAACTAATGCGTCTCTCGCGTCTAGTTGCACTTCATAAAAAATTTTCTGAACGTTGATCTAAACGATACAAACGCTTGCGCTGACGGGAGAACCGCAGTCGTTTATCGTAATGATTTCAGGATCGCTCCCAAACATCGGATTCGTTGGGCTGGGCTGGCCAGGAGAACGCCACGCAGAAGGAGTTATCGCTTGCTCCCTAGGTACCGTGCATTCTGCTTGTGACCTCAACCAGGAACGTCTCGAGACATTCGTCACCACATTTCGGCCCACCCGAGCTTTTACAGACTTTAAAGAGATGCTCGCCGATCCGGCTCTAGATGCGGTCGTGATCAGCCTGCCAAACGCGCTCCATTATCCGTTTTCCTTACAAACACTGCAGGCCGGCAAACATGTGTTGTGCGAAAAGCCGCCCACCATGAACGCGGCGCAGATGCGCACGCTACACGAAGAAGCGCAGAAACGCGGGCTGGTTTACTATTTCGGCCGCCAGATGCGGTTCTCACCGGCGATGCAAGCAGCCAAGAAACTCGTGAAAGAACGGCGCCTGGGCGAAATCTATTTTGCTGAAACCATGTGGGTCCGGTCACGCGGGACACCGGACGGTGTTGACGGCTGGTTCACAGAGCGATCCAAGGCCGGAGGCGGCGCTATAATCGACCTCGGCATCCATGCGATTGACGCTGCGTGGTATCTAATGGGAACACCAAAACCCCGAGCCGTATCCGCGCAGACCTATCAGAAATTTCCACAATTGGTTAAGAACAATGTATTCGACGTCGAGGATAACGGTTTCGGGATGATCCGATTCGAAAACGGCGCGACGCTATTGTTTAAGGTTTCTTGGGCAGCAAATTTGCAGGACGATATTCCGCTCAGCTCGAAACGCGGACGTTCATTGCTCTCGACTTTGGTTTATGGACCAAAAGGATCGGTCAAGATCATCGACGCCTTTGAAGCCGACACCGACAATTTTCCGTCTCCGATCGTATTTTTTGAGGAGCAACAAGGGGTACCCGCAAAAGTCGACGTCGCCGTAGAAGACGTGCGAGGAACCGCTCTGCGCGAGCATGAGTTTCGTGAACAAGCAGTTAACTTCCTTCGCTGCATCCGCGGCGAAGAAGCCGCCATGAACAGCTCCAGCCAAGCCGTCCAGCTCATGGAGATGTTAGATGCAATCTATCGCTCGAGCCAGTCAGGCAAGGAAGTAACGGTCGGAGAATAAGGTACCTCCGCTAATAGACCTGGCCCATCGTCCCGGTTGGAAACGGCAAATGTTGGTACAACCACGTCTCAGAGAGAACCTTATCGCCGTTCTTCAAATAAAGACGCATGTCGACCGGATCATTCCCGGTGGCGGTCAGATCGAATTGAGCGCGCCAATGTCCGGCAACTCCATCGGGAACCGCTTCAGTGAAGGTATAGGAAAACGTACCACGAGACGCCCATAGGACGGGCTCAGGCTTGACCCCAAAAGGAAGATCAGCCAATGGTCCTCCCAAAAACTCGACCATGAATTTGCGCACGCCTTCCGGGCGCGGTTGGCCTGGGACGCCCCCATTCCCCATCCGGGTCGCAACGCAACGAGCAAGCGGCGTTGGAAAAGGCTCGTCCGCCAACCAGTGCAACCGGTAACGCAAACGATACGCATTCCCCACTTTTGCGGGATCAGCCGGGACCCACATGGCGACGATGTTATCGTGAATCTCATCATCGGTCGGAATCTCAATCAATTGGACCGCTCCCTTCCCAAACGGGTTTATGGGTTCGATCCATAGACTCGGCCGGCGATCATAAAAAACCCCGTCCAGATAATGGTCAAAGTTCCGGTCTCGTTGCAGCAAACCGAACCCGCGGGTATCAGTGTCAGCAAACGAGGAAACCTCGACGTGCTCTGGATCATTTAACGGTCGCCACAGATGTTCACCGCCGGCGGTCCAAATCGCCAAACCGTCGGAATCATGCACCTCCGGCCGCCAATCAATAGCGGTCGGCTTCTTGGTCTCCGAAAACCAATACATCGAAGTTGCCGGGGCAATCCCGAGGCGCGCCACGTCTTTCCTTAAGAAAAGCGCAGGCTCCACCTCCATGATGACACCCTTGGTCCGGTGCAAATCAAATCGGTAGGCACCGGCGATGCTCGGTCCGTCGAGCATCGCATAAACCGTCATCACGTCCGCATCGGACTTGGGCGTTTCGAAATAGAATTCGGTAAAATTGGGGAACTCCTCCGGCTGGTCCGGCAAGGTGGTGTTAATCGCAATCCCTCGCGCCGACAAGCCGTATTGGTAAAGCTCTCCAATGCCTCGAAAGTAGGAAGCCCCAAGAAATGCGGCCCAGTCGTTCTTTTTCCAGTCCAATTTTGCCTGGTCTCCCAGGCGACTCTCCTGAATCCGGAACCCGGCAAACCCACTGCCTGTTGAGACGCGTCGTGCGGGGCTATCCGCAGGCATATCAAAGTAGCTGGCATCGTAAATGATTTCATGAGCCACCGGACCCGAGGGAGTGTTGTCAATCACATGCATTCGCACGGGGACTCGTTGGTAGAGACCCAGATGGAAGAACGTTATCGGAAATTGCCCAGGACCATTCGCAAAGAGCGCATATTCCGGCTTGTAACGGATTTTACTGAGAGCGTCGTAGTCGATCTTGTTAAGAACATCGTCTGGAGGCCCCTTAGCTTCCTCAAGCGGACGGCCAGCCAGCTCCTTAGCTCGGCTGATTAGCCCATCAAACGAGAATGGACTACCGTCTCCAAACTTCAGGGAAGGCGCCGGGGCAGCCGAAGACCTGATACCTAACGCGGCCAAAGTGGCCGTAGCTCCGGCCGAAACGAGAAAAGTGCGGCGGTCAATCATGAATTTAATTCCTGCGCTGACAAAGACTTATCCGGGACGGATCGACGAAAGGTAAAATGGCCAACGATTCTTCGCATCTTCTGAAAACATACCGGCGGGCAAGAAAAGCCTAGTGTTAACGGCGATCTGCCACATTTTCAAGTGGGGCTGCGATTTGGTACTGGGCCGCAACCACTGGTCCTGAAACTGGTCAGGGAGAAGCCCCCCGCGGGAGCTAGGAGCTAGAATCTAGAAGCAAGGAGGCGCGAATAGGCGATGGAAGCAGAAGACTCCGCGCCTAGCGATCACTGATCCCGCAACAATAGTGCTGGATCAGCGTGCAATGCTCGGCGCACCGGACCGGCCACTGAAAGTCCGCCCGTTAACAGTATTGTCAACGCGACTGCTCCGAGCACGACCGGGTCCTGTGCCGACGCCTGATAGACAACGGCTGAAAGGATTTGGCTAGTGGCAACACCGAGTAACAGCCCGGCAACCGATCCGCATCCAAGCAAAGCCAACATGCGGCCAAGGGCAGCCCAGATCACTTGCTTCCCTTGCGCACCGAGCGCTACTCGAATACTCAATTCACGGAGTCGTTTACTGACCGTGTAGGAAGCGACGCCGAAAGTACCGGCGATCGACAGCAAGACGCCAAACCCTCCGAATAAACTCAGCGCGATGGTCGCGGTCTGAGCCGGGAAAATGGCCAGATTAAGCTGCCTCGCCCACGCGCCGGATTCTCGAATCGGAATAGCGGGGTCAAGCTCGCGAATTAGTTTGCGAATCGTGGCCGCCATTTCATCGCCAACGGTCCCGGTAGGGTCTGGCCCCGTCCGAACGACGAAGACGGTGCTGGTTTGCGGCCGCTGGGAAATTGGAAAATAAATGCACGGTTCAGGATCCTCGCTCAGCGTCAGGTATTTCTGATTTACAACAACGCCCACGATTTGTACCAACCCACTGTCCTCATTTTTGAAATAACGGCCAATCGCGTCATCAGGCCGATCGGAGTGGAATAGCTCGCGGGCGAACTCGCGATTTACGACGGCGACAGACGTTCCTTTCGCACTGTCGGTAAAGCTCACGTCGCGTCCCGCAAGCACTGGTATTCCAGAAGCCGCGAAATATCCCGGGGAAACAGAGTAGAAATAACTATGGAAGGCCATCTTCGACAGTCTCAAATCGCTAACGTTCTCCGAGAAGACATCGGTAGCCGATATTCTGAGAGAAAGAGGTGTGCGGTCCGTGTAACCGGCTGCCTTCACTCCGGGAAGCTGCGAGGCCCTTTCCAAAAGCTGACGTTGGAAATGATCGGCGTCATTGGCGAAGTAACCCGCATTAGTGAGATCAAATGTGGTACGGACGACATTCTTCGGGTTGAAACCGATGTCCATGGTCATTGCCCTGTTCAGGCCACGTAAGGAGACAAAAGCCGCTGTCAGAATCAAGCAACAAAGTGCGATCTGCGCCGCTAACAACGCATCTCGAAGGCTCCAGCGGCGTCCAGGCGATGACTGGTTACTGCCGATCTTGAGGGCCTCATTTGGATCTGTCCTGAATAGTTGGCGCAATGGCACCAAACCGAATAGCAGTGCGGCGAGTATCGAGACGAGCAGCGCGATGACGAGTAGCGATGGCTGGGGCAGGACCACAAGCCTAAAGGGAATGTCGCCGGGCGGATTCCAGTTAGCTAGCGCGGTGAGAGCAATCCAGCTCAACCCGCAAGCACAGACTCCGCCTAGCATCGAGAGCAAAACGGCTTCAACGAACACCTGACGAAGAATACGCCACCGGCTCGATCCAATGGAGATGCGGATGGCTACCTCTCGGGTTCGGTCCAAGGTACGAGCTGCAAATAAGCCACCGAGATTAGCGCACGCGGCGAGAAGCACGATTCCAGCCAAGCCTAAAACCCCCAACAAGAAACCGCGTAACGGCGAGCCTAGCAGTTCACCCATGAATCCGGGATTGACCAGCTTCAGTCCCAGCTCTTCTTCGTCCTTCGGATTCTGCTCCTTCATACGATCGGCGATCGTTTTCAGTTGAGCTTCCACTTGAGGTAGGGTGGCCCCGTCCTTGAAGCGCACGACGAGTGAGCAGCGCAAGTTGTCTCTCTGCTCAAGCCAGTTGACTCCTTCTAACGATGCTTCGTTTGCCACCGGAACGAAGATATCGGGCTGTAAAAATTTTTCTGTCCCGTAGAAACCTTCAGGCGTAACCCCCACGATAGTGTAAGGATGTTTGTTTAGCCTTACCTTCTTTCCCGCAATGTTGGGATCGGCTCCGAAGTAACTCTTCCAAGCCGACCACGACAACACTACCGCATCGGAAGCTCCGGGATGATCATCATCAGTCCGGTCCAATAAGCGTCCAAGCAATGGCTTTATAGCGGCTACCTCGAAATATTGCCCGCTCACTTCGTATCCAACGATCGGGCGGGATACTCCATTCGTTTCCAGGCCAAAAGTCCAAATCGTACATGCGCCAACCGCTGAAAACACGGTGTTGTTGTCGCGGATATCCCGCAGTTCGGGGATACTGAACATTGGATAAGCCTGATTCGTTCGAGCGAGCTGCTTAACCCGTTCCGGATGCGGTACCTCTAATGGCCGCAGAATCAGTCCTTGCAACACTCCGAAAACGATGACATTCGCGGCGATCCCTAATGCCAGAATTAAGACAGCAGCAAACACGAAACCGGGAGAACGCCTCAGCTGCCTTATGGCAAGCCGCAGGTCCTGCAGCAAGTTCGTCATGGTTTTGCCTGCAGAAGCAATTCTAAAGCCAAGCGTTAGTGATGAGCTCCTGCTCATCCGAAAAAGGATCTAGAAGCTAGAAGACCCTAGGTCCATTGCCATCGGAGACGCGGTTACGCCACCCAGATGCCGTCTCAAATTGAAGAGAAATTTTCTCATTATGGGACGGGCCGTAAGGATTGATCGGAACAAATGGACGGCACGGTGGCTTTGCGGCACGCTGCGAAGACGGCTCCGACTTCCCTGTCCATGAACACCCCGTTCCTAACAAATTAGTGAGCTTCGTCGGACGGCTCGGCGCGGGTTTCGGCCCAACAAAACGCAGCGTTGATCTACGTTTAAGCCCTCCGCTCCAGCGTTGGGTTGTTCGGGCGCCTCGCCCCACCAATTGTGGACCTGCTTTATCTAGCTCGCCGCGGACGCACCTTCGTCCACAGCCGTGCTGACCGGTTCCTCGTTTGCTGTGCTCGGTGCAGCAAACAAATCCGATGCCGGTTCTTCTTCTCGTTTGGTCAAGCGAACACCAACCAACTTACTGATACCGTGCTCTTCCATGGTTACACCGTAGAGCACATCAGCTTTAGCAATGGTTCGCTTGTTGTGAGTGATCACCACAAACTGACTCTGATGCACAAACCGATCCAGAATCTTGATGAACCGGTTAATATTAGATTCATCCAACGGCGCATCCATCTCGTCTAACACACAAAACGGACTCGGCTTAACCATGTAGATCGAGAATAGCAAAGCAACCGCTGTCATAGTCTTCTCGCCACCGGACAAAAGAGTGATCGATTGCAACTGTTTACCAGGCGGTTTGGCGATGATCTCAATTCCGCTTTCCAGGGGATCTGCGTCGTCCACTAGCAACAAGTTTGCCTTACCGCCCCCAAACAGCTCGCTGAACATCTCTTGGAAGTTTTTGCGGACTTCTTCGAAGGTTTCCGCGAATAAACGTTGGGTAGTCGCATTGATCTGGTTGATGATATCGAGCAGTTCCCCTTTCGCTTTTACCAAATCGTTATGCTGTGCTTCGAGAAAGCGCTGCCGTTCTTCGAGCTCGTCATACTCCTGAATTGATTCCAGGTTAACTGGTCCCATGCCATCCAGGCGTTCGGTCATCTCGCTGACGATCGCCTTGGCTATGTCCCAATCTTCCTCCCGCAGATCCGTGATGTTCGCTATCCCTTCCGCCAACTCCGTCTCCATCGATGCCTTCAATCGACTCCGTTGCTCTTTCAGCGACTTAAGGAACGACTCCCATTCCGGCTGAAATATGTTCAGATCGGTCTGATAGCGGCGGTGAACTTGCTCCAGCAAACTGTCCAACCGCAAACGGAATTGAGTCGATTTTACTTCTTGGTCTCCGCGTTGTTCCTGATGGTCAGTTAGTTGCTTACGCAGTTGGCGCAGATTCAATTCGACTGCTTCGAGCGATGCAATGCGGGTTGTTTTCTCACCGGTTAGTCGTTCAACTTCGACCTCGGCCGCTTCCCGTTCCCGCTGTAAGGATTCATTTTTCTGCCGGAGATCCGCGCTCTCCTGTTCCAGTTGATCGATGCGCGCAAGATAGTTGCGCACATCGGCCTGGCGGCTGGAAATCAATTCCTGCAGCTCAACAATTCGGTTCGCTAACGGCTGTCTTTGCCGATTCAAGTCTTCTCGCCGCTGCCGCTCAGTCGCAACCTGGACCTTTAACTCGTTAAGCAATTCAACCAGAGACTCTTCAGTGTCTTTCAACGCCTCGACCTGAGCTAACGCCGCGGCCAGTCTCTCTTGGAAACTCGCAGCTTCCTCGCCCAGTTTCGTCACCTCGCCCTCGAGCAGGCCGGTTTTTGCGGTAGCGCTTCCCAAGCGCTCCTCCGTATTTTGCTTTTCCCACGTTAGGCTTTTTACTTTCCCCTCGACATCACGCAGCTCTCGATCCAGCAACGCGATCTTGCCCTGAATTGTAGATTCGAGAACCTGAGCTTGTTGGAGCGCCTCTCGGTTTTCGCTGACCTTTTGTTGGGTGTCGGCAAAACGGATCTCGATCTCGGCCTGGTTCTGTTGGGTGGCAGCCAACTCCGACTGAAGTTGGGCGCACACTTCGGTCAGTTCCCGCATCTGTACTTTCCGTTTCAGTACCGAACTACCGTCGTTACCCTGCGGACCGGCAAACACAACGCCGCGTTCCGAAATAAATTCGCCATTCAATGTGACAACCGCGACATCCGAGTTTTGCTGGGAGATTCGTAAAGCAGTCTCGAAGTCCGAGGCTAATGCTACGTTGCCCAGCAGCTGATTCAGCAAGGGCGCGATTTCAGCCCGCGTTTTTACCCGGTCCAGAGCCCACCCGATTGCTTGCGCCGGAACAGTCTGGATTTGAACCGGAGCAAGGCGGGAAACAGCGTCGATCGAGATCAATCCCGCCCGGCCTTCTTTCACCTCCATTAGTTGCCGGCTGATCGCTTCCGCTACATCGCGGTCGGCCACCAAAACAACTTGGAGATGATGATCAAGCGCGGCCTCGATCGCCGGAACGAACTCGCTGCTCACCTCAAGGAAGTTGGCGAGGACCCCAAGAACGCTGGATCGAAGCAGCTCTGGTTCATTCAACCCCCTGAGCACCGCTTGAGTCCCAGAGCTTAGCCCTTCGCCTTCTCGATTCAGCTGGGAGAGTACTTCGAGCTTCGACTCGCGTTCCGCCAAGCTCCGTTCCTTGCGCGCGATGTCGGCAACGATCTCCCGCAGTGTCCGTTGTTGATTGACGCCATCATGTTCGCTGTCGCGAAGTGCATCCCGCCAACTTTGAACCTGCGCACTCGCTTGTCCCATCTCCGCCTGACTCTGTTCCAGTTGTAAGCGGACTTGGTCTCGCCCGCTTTCGGCTTGGCGAAGCTCCTGATCCAGCAACATCAAGCGGGTCTGACTGGCCTCCCGCTGGTTTAAAACGTTCGCTAACTCACCCCGAATGCTCGCGGTTCGATTTTCTCTTTGCTGAACTTCCTGCTGGAACGTTTGCGCCTCACGTTCCTGGCTCAAACGCCTCGCTCGGGACTCGCTGACTTCGCGTTGATGTTCCTCCAGGCGCTGTTCTTCCGCTCTCAGACTCTCAAACAACTCGGCCAGCTGATGATCGGTCTCTTCAAGCTGGCCTTCTTGAATAAGCAGCTTTTCTTGGGCGGCGGCGACATCCGATTCATATCGGCCGATTAGCCCAGACGCTTCCCGGGCCCGTTCCTCGTTGAAGGAGATCCGGTTGATCGCCACGTCGATCCGATTCTTGATGTCTTGCCCGTTTTGTCGCACGACCAGAATCTGTTCTTCCAAAGCTTCCAGCTCGTGGCGTTGATCAGCGAGACCGAACTCTTGAGATTCAATCTGTTCCTCCAGGGAAGCTTGTATTGACCGGAGTTTTTCGACCTGTTCATCTGCCCGCGCGATGTCGGCCTTTAGCTGTTCCGAGTTTCGAAACGAAAGATGCAAATCGAGGATCTGTAGTTCCTCCAAAAGGGCCCGGTAACGGCGGGCTTTCCCGGCCTGACGTTGGAGTGAACCAATCTGGCGCTTCACTTCCTTCATGATATCCGTTAGCCGAAGGAGGTTGGCGTCGGTGTACTCCAGTTTTCTCAAGGCTTCTTTCTTCTGAGCCTTATATTTTGTGACCCCGGCAGCCTCTTCGAAGATTGCCCGCCGGTCCTCCGGCCGAGAGCTCAAAATCTGGTCAATCCTGCCTTGCTCCATGATTGAATAGGCAGCTCGACCAATCCCGGTGTCCATGAAGAGCATCTGGATGTCTTTCAGCCGGCAGGGAACCCGATTCAGAAGATAGTCTGAACGGCCGTCTCGATAGACTCGCCGCGTTATGTTGACCTCGTTGTATTCGGTCCCCAGATCCTTTTCGCACTCAGCAAACGTGAGCGAGACTTCAGCCACACCCACCGCCTGCTTCGTATCGGTCCCGCTGAAGATGACGTCCGCCATTTCTCCACCGCGAAGCGCCTTGGCGGATTGCTCTCCCAAAGCCCAGCGAATCGCGTCCAGGACATTCGATTTTCCGCACCCGTTAGGCCCGACGATCGCCGAGACTCCGCGGTGAAGATTCAACGTGGTTCGGTGGGCAAATGATTTGAATCCAGCTAATTCAATCGACTTTAGATACATGGGTCTGAACGTCCGAACGCTAGACAACTATACGTCCCCTGACAAGGCTAAAAATACAATCTTTGGGATTAAGAGAAGGGGCGACCACAAGATATTGTGCCTACCGGCATCCAGCTCGCTTTGGTGGGGGCGGCCCGGCAGGGCGAAAAACTCGGCGCGCCTGAAACATGTTTGCTGCTGGAGCTAATACGCGCCGGTTTTGAGCCGTTTGTTGCACGCGGCACGGTCCCCACCGTGCCCTCAATCCCCAACGCTCAGTTCGCATGAGGTTTTCGAGACGTGGCACGCGATGGGTCGCGGCTCAAAACCGGCGCGAAACAGTAAAATTTGCTAGCAATGCCTTGGGCGCGCCGAGTTTTTCGCCCTACCGGCCCTGGTCGCGTTTGTCGCCCTATCATTTCCTCAGTCCCCGTTCGTTATCAGCTTAGGAGGGGTCGGCGTGGGTTGCGGTGCTTTAACCGGAAGAAACGGATTCTGCTCCGGCAACGGCGCCTTCCGGATTACCGCGACAGGGGTCGGCGCCGGAGTTGCCGATTTTACACTGTAAACCTCCTCCCGCAAACCCGGTATCGCAGAGTACCCTTCGAAGCGAGCAACGAGATCCGGGTCGCTTTTATTTGGTGCTCCATTCGGGAGCTTGAAATCAAATACGCTGACTCCGAACCTTCTTTCTCCATTATAAGATCGGCCGTCGCTAGCACCTACCATCACCCGCTTATTAGTCCCTTTTTCTTTGCCTAGATAGATCATGACATGAGTGACCGGAACGTCGCGATCGACCCTGTATGTGCCCGACCAGAACATAAGGTCACCCGGCCGGAGTTCTTCGAGCTCGAAAGTATTCGCATTCCGGCTGAGAACGGAATGAAAGTTTCCATTTTTGCGAACCCAGAGATACTGGTCACTCGACTGCCGGGGAACGTCTTTAAAGCCGGAGTTGCTCAACACATAGTAGATAAATCCGGAGCAATCCATACCACCGCTGGCGGGATCGGCTGACCCGTAGGTGTAAGCCAGATTTCGTTGCGTCAACGCGAGCGCAGACCGGATCAAATCCTGCACTCCTGGAGGTTGGCCATCGAAATCCTTGAGCTTGCTTGGATCGAGTGAGGAAACAGCAACCGGCTGGTTTTGAGCGCTCGGCTTGGGAGCTTCCTCAGGCGTTGGCTCGGGATTACTATCTTCGGATTTTGCTCGGTGTTTGGCATGTTTCTGAGGAGATGAATCCTCCTCATCGTCTCCCGAGCTTTTCTTCGCTTTGGGTGTATCATCCGCTTCTTCCTCCTTCGACCGGATCTTCGGCGACGGAGATGGAGAAGCGTGGTGCTGCAGGGTTGATGAATGATGATGGATCCGCTTTTTCGCAGGGGTCGGCGTCGCTTCTTCTTGTAGCTGTTGTCTTACATTGCGGCCCCATTTATCCAATGAGCGGTAAACTGCGTCTAAGGGGTTGTCATCTCCCCTTACCTCGGAGACCGCAAAAGCCAGCAATGAATAAGCCAGCGCCAAAACCAGATATCTCATGTTCCCTTAGCAATCTCCTCAAGGAGATGCCTGTTTAGACGGATGCCGGCCTCAAAGTTTTCAACTGGAAAATTTTCATTGGGCGAATGGACCTTTGCATCCGGCAACGCTAAGCCGAGCAAGAGTGAGTCCAACCCAAGCACATCCTTGAAACTCTGGATGATCGGCAAGGTGC
>JAFAIO010000477.1 GCA_019236675.1 Verrucomicrobiota bacterium | reverse complement strand
CTTGGTTTTTGGCACTTCGCCTTCAAGATTCCTCGCAATAAGCTCCTTCAGCGTGGTCCTACTTCCAGTAATGATGTCGACGGCTTCCCGCGGTAATATCGCGGACTCTCGCATCGAGTTGACGGCAAAACAGCCCTTCAGTCCGGGGCGGTTGCGCGGCCGAACTTTAAGGAATCGTTCGATGTTATCCCAGCCCAATGGCTCGATTGCCAGCAGTGGCACCGCCTCGAGGTTATCCAGATAGTACTGCAGGCTCTGCACAAACAAGTCCTCTTTACCTTTGAACTCGGCGTAGAGGCCGGACTTGTTTACTCCGGTCGCCTGCTCCAATTCGTGAAGACTGGTGTCAGCAAACCCGCATCTCCAAAAGACCGGCAATGCCTTCTCTAAGACAGTTTCCCGGTTGAACTTTTTCGGTCGTCCCACAGCACGAAGTATCGCTTAAAAAACCGATCGGTTCCAAATATTTCTTGACCCAAGCCCAAGCCGGCATAATCGGTATTGAACCGATTGGTTCTTTATTTCAAAGAAAACTGAAAACCCACAAAAGAGAGAACGAAACAAGAAAATGCCAACTTCATCTAACAACCCATTTGCGGATAAGGTCGTGCTAATCACCGGCGGCACCGCCGGGATCGGCCGCGCTACCGCCGTCGCTTTTGCCCGCCACGGCGCTAAAGTCGTCGTATCCGGGCGCCGGAAAACCGAGGGTCAAGAGTCAGTTGCCCTGGTGGAAAAAGCCGGAGGAGAAGGCTTATTCCTTCGCGCCGACGTAAGCCAGGAGGAAGACGTGGCGGCACTGGTTGCACAGACCGTAGAGCATTTTGGGCGTCTCGACATCGCCTTCAATAACGCTGGCGTCCTCGAACGCGGCCTAATCACCGATATTACCGTTGAAAGCTATGAATACATCTTCGGAATCAATGTCCGCGGGGTTGCTTTCAGCCTGAAACATCAGATCGCTGCCATGCTCAAAACCGGCGGCGGTAGCATCGTTAACAATGCTTCGGTTCTTGGCATCCGTCCGTATCCCGAACTTTCGCTTTACAACGCCAGCAAATTCGCGGTGATCGGGCTTACCAAAACCGCAGCGCTCGAATACGCCACTAAAGGGATTCGGGTGAACGCCGTGTGTCCCGCGATTATCGAAACGGACATGACCGCGATGGCTCGCGACGATGAACAGACCCGCAACGCCCTGCTCGGTACCCATCCGGTCCGTCGTTTCGGTACTCCTGAGGAGGTCGCCGATGCCGTACGCTGGCTATCCTCCCCCGTCTCGGGCTTCATTACCGGAATAAACCTGCCGGTTGATGGCGGATTCACGGTTTAAACCAGATTTTTCGTCCTCGTCCTCGTCGTCGTCCTTGTCCTCGAAAGGGTTGGCACGCTGACGACGCGTACGATCGCCCAGCGCCTGGAAGGGGAGCCGCTTTTTCGCGTGACCTGCGACCAGGCGTTATTCGTACCAGCGCGCCGTCTGGCCACAAAATGTTGCAGCAGGCGGCTCCCGCGAATTACCCAGCGTGTTGCATCTCTATGACTCGGGGGTAAACGAATCGAAAGCCATGGGTAAAAACATCGCGCTGAGACGTTCCCGGGAGCCGCCTGCTTTCACAGGTTTTCAGCGGAAACAGTGGTGCGGCGAATGTTGCGAGGGCGGCGGGGCATGCGCCAAAGCGGCTCCCCTCCAGGCAGTGGGCGGTCATACGCGGTAACAACGCTAACCAGTTTCTCGGAGCACGATTTTGGTGCGGCTGCTAAAGAAACCGTTCCTTCAAAATCGACGCATTTGAAAACCCGTTTTCGAAACCGCACATATCAACCAACAGTTCCTCCGAACCGCGTAAACTCAACCGGTACAGCTCCCGCGCCAACTGATAGGCTTCGTTCCCAACCCATGGTTTCGGCAATAATTCCTCCGGCAGCAGCGGATCATGGAGAACCGCCCGGCGGAAAGCATGGATCATCAGGATACGGATCGAAAACCAATGCTGCGGGAGTAACCCGGCGGAGTCGTTCAGTATTTCCTGGATTCTGCCAAAGTTTCGCAAGAAACGGCGATACTGTTTCGCGACGCCAACCAGATTCCAGCGTTCGTTAACTAGCTCCTGAAAATCACCACATCCGATCCGATCGGTAGTGGCATTGCCGAAACTGACCACCTTTTTTCGCGCGCCAATCCGTTCGAGCAGTTCAGTCAACGAACCCGGCTGAATCCGAGGATGAGCATACAGCTGCGGAGCGAGCTGGCGGAGGCCTTGCCATTCTAGTTCTTGTCGGAGTTGTTGCCGGCGTTCCGTCGACAACTCCTCCGCCCGGACCAGAATCAACGTCCAGTCACCTTTCCACGGCTCAAGCACACGCTCATAGACTCTGGCATAAGCGTATGTGAGCCGACGCCGGCCGGGTTTGGTAAGACCATAACTGCTCTCCCGGCCATTACGGCTCGCTTCTAGCCACCCTTCTTTTACCAGCCGGAAAACACTCGTCCGGACCAGACGTTCGTTGATGTCAAAGGGTCTCAATAGCTCAATCAACGCCTTTAGCTGCACGCAGCCTCCGTGCGGCGCCAGCGCGTCACCAAAAACGGTAACCAGCAGCGATTTTGCCCGGGGTGGATCAGCCGCCAAAGTCCGACGAATCCAGAGTGGGACAGTAGAATTTCGAGAACGAGGTCCAGGGGTATCAGCCACAACCGAAAGGAATGCAAAGTGATACACTATTGTCTTTGACTAATCAAATTTTGTATCATAACGTCGCTTTAGCTGACATAGCCGCAACGCTTCGATTTCGAAGCCGGGATAGAGAGCGCGCAGAGGGATCTCTCCTACTCTGCGAACTCGGTATCTCAGTGGTGAATTCGTTCGTTGCGGCGGGCCCTATTTTCCCCCTACTTTTCTGTCTATGTACGCACAGATGGTCACTCCTGAGACCAACGGCGATGAGTCTTCGCCGGAGCTGGCTCAGTTTCAGGCCAGAATCGATGCCGGTGACACCATCGAGGCTCGGGATTGGATGCCGGAGGGCTACCGCAAAACTTTAATCCGGCAGATCTCGCAACATGCGCATTCCGAAATCGTCGGCCAGTTGCCGGAGGCCAACTGGATCACACGCGCACCGACCTTGCGGCGCAAGGCTATTTTGTTGGCGAAAGTTCAGGACGAAGCCGGTCACGGTCTTTATCTGTACGGCGCTGCCGAGACCTTAGGTGTCAGTCGCGAACAACTTGTTAACGATCTGCTGACCGGTAAAGCCAAGTATTCCAGCATCTTTAACTATCCGACGCTCAATTGGGCAGATATTGGCGTCATTGGCTGGTTGGTCGACGGTGCAGCTATCATGAATCAGATTCCATTGTGCCGTTGTTCTTATGGACCTTACGCGAGGGCGATGATTCGTATCTGTAAGGAAGAAAGTTTTCATCAGCGCCAAGGTTTTGAGATAATGACGGTCATGGCCCGAGGGACTCCGGCGCAACGAAACATGGCTCAAGACGCACTGAATCGTTGGTGGTGGCCTTCGCTCATGATGTTTGGCCCGCCAGATTCCCAATCGCCTCACACTGCGGAATCGGCCCGTTGGAAAATCAAATTACTGACCAACGATCAGCTCCGGCAAAGGTTCATCGACCAAACTGCACCCCAAGCAGATTATCTCGGACTAAGCATTCCTGATCCGGATCTGAAACGGAATGAGGAAACCGAACACTACGAGTTCGGTGAGATCGACTGGTCCGAATTTTACAATGTTATCAGGGGAAATGGTCCCTGCAACACGCAACGTCTTCGGACCCGTCGCCAAGCCCATACTGACGGTGCCTGGGTCCGGGAAGCAGCCATTGCTTACGCGCAGAAGCGCGCAAAGAATAGCAAATAGCAGATAGCAAATTAGCAGATGGTTCCGCAACAAGCTCACTACCAATTTCGATGGTTGAATGTGTTCGAGCACACATGGGCTTGTCCATTTGCTATTTGCTGTCTGCTATTTGCTATTCCGGCTGTCACTCCCACTATTCCTTCGAACCTTATTACCGTTCCCGGCGATGACGGCGTTACCGGCGTTCCCGGCGATTCTCTATGACCGACTGGCCATTGTGGGAAATTTTCATTCGGAGCCAGAATGGGCTCTCCCATAAACATGTAGGCAGCCTGCATGCTGCCGACGCCAAGATGGCGATCGAAAATGCTCGCGACGTTTATGCCCGCCGCAACGAAGGAATTAGCATCTGGGTCGTGCGCTCCACAGACCTATATGCAAGCGATCCCTCTGATAAAGAGACCTTTTTTGACCCGGCGAAGAACAAAATCTATCGGCATCCGACGTTCTACACCGTCCCGCCGGAGGTTAAGCATCTTTGAGGGCTGCTTAATAGCAAATCGCAAATAGCAGATAGCAAATTGGCCCGAGCAACATGATTTGTGAAGCGACAACTCTACAGGGGACGCGGTCGACTTATTTGCTATTTGCGATTTGCGATTTGCGATTCTTCCTATGACGACCCTACCCCTCGCGGCTAACAACCACCGCCTCGAGTTCGTCCTCCGCCTGGCGGATAACTGTCTCATCTTGAGCCAGCGCCTAGGTGAATGGTGCGGACACGGGCCTGAGCTGGAAGAGGACATGGCTTTGACTAACATCGCGCTGGATCTGAACGGTCAGGCGCAGAACTGGCTGGAATACGGCTCGGAACTAGAAGGAGAGCAACGGACACCAGACATGCTCGCTTTCCTGCGCGATGCTGGCGAGTTCAGGAACTGCCTTTTGCTCGAACAGCCCAATCAGGATTTCGCTTACACCACGGCTCGCCAGTTCTACTTCGATACCTGGCACAATCTGGTACTCACCGATTTGTTGAACTCTACTGATCAGCGGATTCGGGAGATCAGCGAAAAGAGTCTAAAAGAAGTGCGCTATCATCTACGCCACAGCAGCGGCTGGGTGATTCGTTTGGGCGACGGTACCGACGAAAGCAATCGCAGGATGCAAAAAGCGATCGACGATCTTTGGGGTTACACAGGTGAACTACTCACTTCAGACGCCATCGATGACACGATTTGCGCGGAGCGGATCGGGCCAGACTTGACCAAAATACGCACGGATTGGTTAACTGCAGTACAGGCCGTCCTCACCGACGCGACGCTTCAGGTACCGGAATCTGGTTGGATGCACACTGGCGGTAAACAAGGAATTCACACTGAAGCTTTGGGATATTTGTTGGCCGAAATGCAGTTCCTGCAGCGCGCTTACCCCGGAGCCCAGTGGTAACTAATATGCAGACCGGCTTGCCTACCGTCGACGAAATCTGGTCTTGGTTAGACTCGGTTAGCGACCCGGAGATACCCGTACTCTCAGTCATCGATTTAGGAATTGTGCGCGATGTTAGATGGACCGAGGAAAATGAGGAAACAGATTTCGCCACAAAGCAGATCTC
>JAFAIO010000170.1 GCA_019236675.1 Verrucomicrobiota bacterium | reverse complement strand
TCGACTGCCGCGCTCACTCCAAACCTGGCACCGGAACTGAAGGCGCAAACCACCAGAGACCGGTTGCGCCTGGGCAGAAACTTATTTTGGACCGCGATCTGCGTCGCGGCTTCGTTCCTGACGCTGATCCCATTGTTTTCGATCATATTTCTGGTGGTCGGCAACGGGATTGGATTGTTGACGCCGAGTGTGTTCTTCGAGCTGCCGCCGGCTCCTGGACAACAAGGAGGCGGTTTAGGGAACGCAATTCAGGGTACAGCGCTCATGGTCGGAATTGCGCTTTTGATCGCGGCGCCACTTGGCATTCTGTCCGCCATCTATATTTCCGAGTATGACAAACGGTCCGTGCTGGCAGGAGCCGTGCGCTTCATTGCCAAGCTTTTGACCGGGATCCCGTCGATCATTTGCGGTATGTTCGCGTTTGCGACCATCGTGGTAAGCACACACACGAAATCAGCCGTAGCCGGCGGCGTGGCGCTGGCGGTCCTGGCCTTGCCGACGATTTTGTTAACGGCAGAACAAGCTCTTCTCGGGGTACCGCACGCTTTGCGTGAGGCCTCTTACGGGATGGGCGCGACGAAATTTCAAACCATCTTTCGCGTGGTTTTACCTGAGGCAGTCCCAGCGATTATGACTGGGGTAATGTTGGCAGTGGCCCGAGCCGCCGGCGAAACTGCGCCGGTTCTATTCACAGCGACTTCCAGCGCTTATTGGTTATCATCGCTTTTCGAACCGACCCAATCTCTGGCCGAGCTCATCTTCCGGTTCGGTAAATATCCGTACCCTCACTTGATCCAGCTTGCTTGGACAGCTTCACTGGTGCTGGTTGTACTCGTCACCATTACGAATGTGACCGCGCAGTTAGTGTTCGCTAAGAGAAGACGGCGGTAGAGGGAACGCACCGGCGGGTGGGCGAAGTGGCGATAGTGGAGCGCGATAGAACTGCGCTACATCGAGACGTTATCGGAAGCCGCCTAGGACCTCACGTTTGGAACAGATTAAGTCATGCGAGGAAATCGCACGAGGTCCTCGGGTAACTGCTAAAGCGGCTCCCCTCCAGCGTTGCGTCGAGACGTTTCTCGGCAGTCGTCTGTTACTTCGCGTAGCCTACAGGCGATTTCCCGCTTGGGGCTGTCTCAGGTGGTGGCTTGGGTCCACCCCAAAGGAACGTGATAGCGGCACTCACGATGTCGACGCTGTCGCTGAACTTTCCTCTCAGGTTATGCCCTTGGGTGTCGGTGAAATCGACGGTTCCGTCCTGCACAAAAAGGTGAGCATAGCCGACATCAAAAGCGACAAAGGAGCAAGGTTGCCAACGGAGCCCGGCAGAAAGGAAATAACGATTGTTGTCTGGAATCCGAGGAGTTCTAGTCTCGGCGCTATGGATCGGGGTCTCGTCGTAGGCAAAACCACCTCGGAAGGTGAGTTGTTTTAGGGCGTACCATTCAACTCCGACTGAATAGCGGACCGCATCATCATACTGAAGATTCAAAACGTTAGACGGAGTCGAGGGATTACTGAACGTGATATCGACCTGCTGCAGCCGATTCCAGCGCGTCCATTCGATGTCACCCATCATGGCGAACTTCTCGAGAAAGCGTTGGTAAAGGCTGAAGTGATAGATTGCCGGGAGATCCAAGCCGGCGCTAGCGTTTTGGTTAAAAAACACGTCTTGCAAAGCGCTGGGGAAAGGGAATTGGACCGGCGCTCCGATCGCGGTGAGACTCGGCACCCCGCGAAATTGGCCGGTTCCCGTTATGGTATGATCAATTGCGGAGCGATAACTAAATCCGAATCTGCCATCTTGGAAAAACGGAAGTTCATTGCCTTTGAGGTATTCGAAGATGAAACCGATCGTGAACCCAACGCTCCAGTCATCCCCTTGGACCTCAGCGACCCCATCGCGTCCTTGTGGCACGAACCCGGCTCTAGCGTAGGCTAGCTCTGTCGCCGCGACTGTGCGCGAGATGGCAGCGGGCGGGACCCCTAAAGCAGCAAGCTGCCCCGGGATAGCCGCATAAAAGGGCGCCAAAGTGGCGGCTCCGATCTCGCCAAAGTCAATGGCCTGGCTGAGGCGTGCGGAAGCATATTGAACATCCAGTCCGGCTCCAATGGAGATCCGGTCGAGGAAACGATAAGAGATGGTAGGCTGGATATCGAAGGTTATGAGTTTGGTTCTCAAGGCCACGTAACGGCCCACCCAGTCGGGTTGATAGTCCGTCTCGAGTCCGAAGGGGACCGTCAACCCGATCCCGATAGTCAAGTCGCCGTAAGTAGGACTTCGGAACAGTGGTTGGGAAAGATAAACATTAGGAATCAAATGATCGACTCCACCATCGCCGCCATTTCCTCCAGTGAGCGGCTCGTTGTTAAACGGGGTACCGGGCGCGATTAGGCGGGATCCCTGATTCTGGAAGTTGGCGCTGGGGGCAATAAATTCTCCACCGATTTGCAACTCGCCATGGTTGAGCAACGCCAGCCCGGCTGGATTAAAAAAGAGGGTTGAGGCATCCTCGGCTTGAGCTGCGCCACCGGCATAAGCGCTGCCCAAACTCGAAACGCTTTGCTCGTTCAAGCCAAAGCTGCCGGCTCGGCTTGTCGGCGAGCTACCAATCAGGAACGTAACAAGACAAATTACAGTTGAGAACGACGTCCGCCAACCTGGTCCAAATTTCATAGGGGGGATACAAAACGAGGAATTGTTAGGAGGGAAGAAATACTACAACAGCAAAAAAATTAAGAGCCGTTTCTGGGGACGGTTACAAGCCAATTCCGTCAAACCAGCAAATATGCTTGCAAAGTCTGGCTTCAGAATGAGATTATTTTCGGCGGAACGGCGGTGGCCGAACCGCTTGGCCCCGGGTCTTACATGAGTAGTCCGTTATCGACGACTCCCACTCGCGTTTTTGACCTATTATCGTACCAACAGGTGCATTGTCCGAAGGCCGATTCTCTGGCTTACAAAGTAAACGGGAGTTGGGTCAAATTCAGCACGGCCGAGGTGCTTTCCATCGTCGAGCGGCTGGCTTGCGGACTACGACTAGCCGGCATTCGTGCAGGGGATAAGATCGCAAACGTCACCGATAACAATCGACCGGAGTGGAACTTCATCGATCTCGCTACTATGACAGTCGGCGCAGTTCATGTTCCCATTTACCCCAACGCTTCAGCCGACGATTATCGATTTATTCTATCCGATGCTCGCCCCCACCTCGTTTTCGTCTCCAATCAGCGTCTATTGGAGCTCATTCGTCCCCTTGC
>JAFAIO010000094.1 GCA_019236675.1 Verrucomicrobiota bacterium | reverse complement strand
ACGCTGACATCAATCGCGATGCAATATGGGGTTCCGTTAGAGAGCCTGGTTAAGAAGTTCGCCTATCAACGCTTCGAGCCGAGTGGTTTCACCAAGAACCCTGATATTCGGAACGCGACCAGCATCACGGATTACGTTTTCCGGTGGCTAGGTTGCCAGTTTATCGCGGGTTATAAGGAAGCAATCTCACCGAACCGTGCCCAACCGGATCTGCCGATGCGCGAGATCAGCGATATCGAGAAAAAGGCAGTCAACCGGCCGGTAGCGGAATTGCCGAGAACGGCGGAGAAAGAGATTATTGATGTCATCACCAATCGGACGAATTCGGACGGATTACCGATTCCAGCAAGTAATGGCCACGCGCATTCGCATGCGGAGCGAGTGCGCGAGGCACTGGGTAACATGTATATGGACGTTACCTGCACTCACTGCGGGAGTTCGAAGGTGATTCGGGCCGGTGCCTGTGGTGTGTGCACCGAGTGTGGGACTTCGCAAGGCTGTAGTTAAGAACCGGGTGGATGAGCAAGTAAAACGCCGGGAATGCGCGGGAACGGCGGCATCGCCGTCAACGGATGCCTAGTTCCTTCGGAGCCGTTCCCGGCGTTCACCCCTCACAACGCCATCATCGCCGGGAACGAGGCGGGAGCGCCGGGAACGAAATGCCAGTTTGGATCGGAAATGCCGCGTCGTGCCAGAGCCCACGGAGGGGCGTTGCATTCGGCGTGCAGGGCGTGAGCGCGTCCCTGACCTAAGAGTTGGAGCAACGAATTTCGTTGCCCACAACCGCGACGCCCCGGAAAACCTGTCGCGCCGTAGTCCGCGGAGGCGGACCGTGCCACGCTATGATCGGTTCCACGTTTATGGGGCGTGCCACACGCTTAAGGGAGCCGCGGCTAAAACGGGATCCGGACGCAGCAAGTCATACACGAAACCTCCTCCCCGGCAAATGATCGCGGAATGCGGCTCCCCTCCGGCGGCACGTTCCCGGCGTTCCCGGCGTTCCCGCGCGATCCCGGCGTTCACGGCGTTGTCACTGAACCAGCACCACCATCGAGCGCGGTCCAACGGTGTAGTGGACACCGAACATTTGTTGTTCCTGGCTGGGCTCACAAATATCATGCGGGGCATTTTGACCGGTGTCGATGACCCGGTACCAGGGCTTGTATGAGCCATCGACGACAGTGAATACCAGCGGCTCGGTGAAGGCGTTGATCATGACGTACAGATCTTGATCCCCCAGGCTTCCTCCTTTCAGATAGTAGGCGAGACTGTGTGAGTTGTAGGAAAGATCAGCCGATGCGCTTACTCCGCGCCAACGGACGTCATCTCGCCAGAATCTGCTCCGACAGATGCTGGGGTGGGCTTTACGAAACGCGATCATTAGCCGGCAAAAGCGGAAGAATCCCGCGTTTTCATGGAGCCGGTTCCAATTCAACCAGGTAGTCGTGTTATCTTGGTTGTAGGGATTGTTGTTCCCGCCTTGGGTGTGCAAGAATTCGTCACCAGCCATGAACATGGGAACACCGTTCGAAAGCATCAGTAGGCAAAACAGATTTTTCGCCTGACGCTGTCGGAGAGCAGCGATGTCCGGCGTAACACCATCGTCGCCTTCTATCCCGCAATTCCAGCTAAAATTATCAGGTGTTCCATCGTCGTTATCGTGACCGTTCGCCTCGTTGTGCTGTTCGTTATACGACACCAAATCGTAGAGAGTGAACCCGTCATGGGAGATCACATAATTAATACTGTAGAACGGTCGCCGAGCTTCTTCGATCCTGTCTGGAAACAAGTCGTCACTGCCGTATAGCCGCTGCATCAGCTTTGGGACCATACCGGCGTCACCGCGAACGAATCGGCGCAAATCATCCCGAAACTGACCGTTCCATTGATGCCAAAACATTCCTGGAAAGCCGGTCCCCAATTGATAGGCGCCGGCCGCATCCCAAGGTTCAGCGATCAAACGGGTGTCGGCGAGAATTGGATCTGTGCGAATGGCTGAAAGTAACGGGGGATCTTCCCAGTCGATGGAACCATCCTCAGATCGAGTCAAGATCGAGGCAAGATCGAACCTGAATCCATCAATCTGCATCTCCGTTGCCCAATACCGCAAGCTATCGAGGATCAGATTCCGGACGAAAGGATCGCTGACATTCAGGGTGTTTCCAGTTCCGGAAAAGTTGGCGTACGGTTGCGCCGGATCATGGGTCATTAAATAGAAACTGGCATTGTCGATCCCTTTAAAAGAATAGTTTGGCCCGGTGTGATCGGCTTCAGCGGTGTGGTTATAGACCACGTCCAGGATAACCTCAAAACCGGCTGCATGCAGAGCCGCCACCAACTGTTTGAACTCAGCGATAGCAGCTTGCTGGTTCGCCGCGTAGCGTAAGTGCGGGCAAAAGAAGTTCAGGGTCATATAACCCCAGAAATTGTTCTCCTGCGGATCGAACTGATGGACCGGCATCAACTCAACGATGGTTACCCCGAGATCCTGCAGATAAGGAATCTTCTCGATCAGTCCGGCGAACGTGCCGCGTTTCTCTATCGCGATGCCGCTCGATTCACTCGCGGTGAAACCTCGCACATGTAACTCATAGATGATGGCGTCGGAATAATGACGGGGCCGCGGGCCAGATAACCGAATAGATGAGCCGGGCTCAGGACGGATCACGCCTAATGGGGCACGCCCGGCGTTGCTGCCCGCGTAACAAGCGGCAGTGCGACTAAAGGCCGGAGGAAAGAAAACCCGCTTCGCATAAGGATCCAAAAGAATCTTGTTCGGATCGAACGCATGCCATTGGTTCGGCTCTTGCGGCGCGGGCCCGTTCACGCGGTAGGCATAATAAGTCGCGTCTGCCAAGCTTGCTTCCGGTAACCGGCAATGCCAGACCCGTTTGGTCTTGTGCGCGAGCGGCTCCAGCCAATGTTCAGCCAGCGGCGTGATGAAATCGTCAGCGCCATACAGCAAAAGGGTTACCTCCCGAGCATTCTGTGAATACAACGCAAAATTAAATGCTTTCTCTTCGGCAATGTAGGTAACCCCCAGTGGGGTTGGAGAGCCTTCGATTGTCGGCCACGCTATAGTTTTCGGTTGCCAGGAATTCGGATTCACGGGCGCAAAAAAAGAAGCTAGAACGCTATCTTATAGGCTTTTCATCCGCCATGCCGAACGATTTCAAAATGAAAGCGTATTCGGCGGTAAGCTCATTGAGCCGGTCGAATCGCCCACTCTGTCCCATATGGCCCGCGCCCAGATTGGTTTTCAGTAGTAGCAGCCGATCCTGATGAGTCAGGGTGCGCTGTTTTGCTAACCATTTTGCCGGTTCCCAATAACTTACCCGGCTGTCGTTGAGACCCGCGGTAACAAAAAGGTTCGGATACGGTTTATCAACAATATTGTCGTATGGTGAGTAAGAACGGATGTAATCAAAATAGGTCGGGTCGTTTGGGTTTCCCCATTCTTCATACTCGGTCACGGTCAAGGGGAGGGATGGGTCCGACATTGTGTTGAGCACATCGACAAAGGGTACTCCGGCAACAACGGTCGTGAAAAGATCCGGGCGCATGTTCATCACCGCGCCCATCAACAGCCCGCCGGCACTGGCGCCGCTAATCGCGAGTTTTTTGGGCGAACCATATTTCTCCGCTAAGAGATATTCGGCGCAAGCAATGAAATCTGTAAAAGTGTTTTTCTTGTTTAGTAGTCTCCCGGCATGGTACCAAGTTTGCCCATATTCGCCGCCGCCGCGGATGTGAGCGAGCGCTACCACAAATCCGCGATCGGCTAAGCAAAGACGGTTGGCGTTGAAGTCAGCATCCTCTGTTAAGCCATAGGCTCCGTAACCTTCGAGAGCGATGGGCGCCGATCCGTCTTTAACCAGTCCTTTCCGGTAAAATAACGAAATGGGGATTTTCGTTCCGTCGGTCGCAATGGCAAGAACTCGTTCTTCGGTATAGTCGTCGGTCGAAAACCCTCCTAACACCGGAGTCCGTTTCTTCACGGTCTCAGCGCCGCTCTTGAGGTCGACGTCGATCACCGATCTGGGTGTGATCAATGAACTGAATTCCAATCGAAGCTGGGTTGGATCAAAGGAGGGATTGTCCCCAAAATCAACATCGTAGGTGGGCTCTTGGAATTCCACGTAACGACTGTTGCCTGACTCAAGGTCGAATACCTTAATGGCCGGAAGACCATCCCGCCGGACCAATAAGGCCACATAATGGGCAAATGCTTCCAGTCCATCGACCGGCTCTTTCGGATCGTACGGTACGAAGTCAGTCCAGTTTTCGTGGCCCGGGTTTGATACCGGTGCGGTCACGATCTTAAAGTTCTCGGCCTGATCATTGGTAACGATGAAAAAGCGATCCCCGGAATGGTCCACCTGGTAAAGGACGCCTTGGATACGGGGGCTCAACACTCGGAAATCGGCGGCGGGATCATCTGCGTCTAAATAACGCGCTTCAGTCGTGGTTTCACTCTCCGACAGCAGGAAAATAAACTTTCGGCTTCTCGACTTCTGAAGGCTCAGCTCGAATCGCTGATCCTTCTCTTCAAATATCAAAGGGTCTTTCTTCGGATCTTCTCCGAGCACGTGTCGAAACAGCCGATAAGGCCGGTTGGCTTCATCGAGTTGAAGGTAATACAGAGTTCGATTGTCGTTCGCCCAGGCAATCGATGGCGCTGTGTTCTTAATGGTGTCTGGCAAGAGTTTGCCGGAAATCAGATCCTTGATCCGCAACAGGAACTTTTCGCTCCCGCTCGTGTCAGTCGAATAAGCAAGCAAATGATGGTCTCGGCTAATACCTAGAGCGCCGAGATGAAAATACTTTCCGCCCTCAGCCAGCTGGTTCTCGTCCAAAATAATCTCTTCTGGTCCCTCATCCGATCCCGGTGTCTGCGCCTTTCGACAATAGATTGCATACTGCTTCCCAGCCTCAGTCCGGTCGTAGTAATTGTACTGATCGATTCGATAAGGGACCGAAGAATCCGCCTCTTGAATCCGGCTGCGCATCTCCTGATAGAGTTTCTGCTGCAACCCGGCTACAGGCTTCATGACCGCCTCGGTGTATTGGTTCTCAGCGGTAAGATATTTCAACGTGTCGGGATTTTTTCGGTCGCGTAACCAAAAAAAGGGGTCATTCCGAGTCGTCGAATTCTGCGTGATTTTATGGGGATGCTGCGGGGCTTGAGGAGGGGGTTGGCCTGGGAGATTGGATTGAAGAACCATTAGGAATGCGATGGATACAAGGAATTCGCGGTACATGCGGGATTCGGTGCCATAAACAGAGCCCATCCTGCGGGCGGTGGCGAGTAGCAATTGGGATTTTTGGGAGGGCAGCAGAACGGGATAAGGCGAGCCTCGCGCAGAGGACGCAAAGGACGCAACGGGGAAGGGGAGGAAATTGATAGGCTTCTGGCGGACTTGTAAAGGGAAACGTGATGGCATCGCAGTTGGATGCCGCGAAGCGGCAAAAGGACTCAGCCCGGGGTTTTAACCCCGGGACCAAGCAAATAGGAGCGCCGCCCTGAAAGTGGCGGAAGAGGTTCGGTTTGCGTTCATGCAGATCAGTATACAATCCGTTAGCTAGGTTATGCCCTTTCAGGGCATCCCTTCTGAATAAGAACACCCGGGGTTAAAACCCGTTAAAACCCCGGGCTGAGTCCTTTTGCCGCTTCGCGGCGTTCAGAAACGTGGCTTGCCTATTTTCTACGGTCCTTTTGGCGGCTCTTCTCCCGAGCCACCCTCCGGTTTATGCTCCGTTAGCGGCGGCTCAACCGGTGTGAATTCCGGCTTAGGTGTTGCCGGTGGCGGCTCAGCGGGACCGGCATCCGGCTTTTGCCCAAGCGTTGGTTCGCTAGGACCGGGTGCATGAGGTGGCGGTTCGGTCGGGCCGGCTTCCGGCTTGTGTCCGGCCGGCGGTTCGCTCGGACCGGGTCCGGTTGGAGGTGCAGGCGGCGTCGGCTGGATCGGTCCGGCCTCAGGACCGGGAGCAGGTGGAGCTGGCGGCGGTGGCGGACTTGGACGGGTCGAAACAACTTGGGTGTTCGTAATCTTATCGTGCCAGGTCTCACGCGCCGGATCAAAGAGCGTCCAGAAAAATCCGAGGCCGACAGGCAACAGAGAAAGCAGACTGCTCAGGGCGCGAACCGCAGCCGTACCGTAGTCTCCGGTGATCAAAGTGCCGTCGAATCGTTGCACCCGAAGATTCAGAGCGAGTTCACCGATGGTGGCGCTCCTCCAGACATACATCGCGAAGCGATAGAGAACCCAGGCTGGTAGAATCACTCGATGCACATGGAATAGGGAGATCAGCGCGAAGATGACTACCAAATCGATCGCATTGGCTCCGAGCCGTGGCCAAAAGGGAGCGGATGGCGCCGTTCGAACCACCGCTAAAGGTGGAGCCAATCGGGAGACCGGTGCCGCCGGCTTAGGCGATTCAACCGCAGTGCCTACCGGCAGCTGCGCAACCGCGACGCGGTTTCTACTGCGCTCAATCAAGTACAAGCTGAAGGATCCCACGCCGGCCAGAAGCACGATGCTACCCGCCAGAAATCCAATCACTGGAATACAATAAACAACCCAGCATATAATGGCTCCCAAACCGATCCACAGCAGGGTCGGATATTTCTGGTTACTCATTTGAGGAGCGATACGCTGGCCGATCAGTTGAAAAACCACCGCATTTCCTACCAGAGCCAGAGCAAACACGGCTGCTATCACCAAGGGTATCGCCACTGCGCCGATGACCGTCATGAGCAATAGGAAACAGAGGAGCGTTGCCGCCGGCACAATAGCTAACCCGCATAAGAACGAGGCCGGCGCGCGTCCTCGGAGGATAGTGCCGGTTTCGGCGACCGGTTTCGGAAAGAAATGGCCAATCGCCAGACAGAGCCCCAAGACTATCAGGGCCCAGAACCAACTAATAAATGAATCAGGAGACATAGGTCGTAGAAGAAAGATGGTGCCGCTTAGCCATTGACCGAGATTGATGGCTGTACCGGCAGGCAAGAAATCGAGATTGTAGCGGCTGCCATTGACCTGAACGTCACTGTCTCTTTCGACCGCAGAAACGAGAGAACTGAAATCTCCGTTTACCACTGCCCCCTCCTCAAACCGGGCCCGCGACGCGACTGCCACCATGTCGCCGTTGACTGTACCTCTGATTTCTGCGTCGCTGCCGACCAACGCTAAATCGCCATTAACAACTCCATCGATGCGAGCATGCCCGTGAATCACAACCACATCGCCCTCGGCTGACTCGCCGGCTCGCAACGTGTAGGTGCGACCGGTGATAACCTGGTCACCCGAATGATCGTGCTGCTTGACTTTGGTAAAGAGAGCGTGGCTCTGACAGGACGGCGTCAGATTGACGATTTGCTCAATGGTAGAGGTAGCGACTTTAGACAGGATGTTCGCCTGCACTTGTCCAGCAGCGACTAGCGACTGAGCGCTAAGCGCGGTCGCTAACACAAGGCCAAGGCAAAGGGTGCTGCCTCGGAAACGGAATTTGGTTTTCATGATCGTTTAGCAGTCGCCAAATGCCGAATCGTCGACGCGGCGAGAATGCAGGTTAAATAACTGAGGCCGGCCACCAGAGCGACCAGCCATCCCAAAGGCAATTGAAAGATGCGCAGATTGGTTAGAATCGTGTGCCCGACATCCAAGATGTCTTCCAGGAAATGGAGAAAGGGTGAATGGATTAAGAACCCGATCATCGCTCCTCCGGGGTTAAAGAGAGGCACCAGCACCATCACAGCCAAAGCCAACCCCAAACAGGAGTTCTTAATAAAGGGTAGATGTTGCCTGAATATCGACAGTAGCCAGCGTTGAACAGAACGTCGCTGAACCGAACGCATCACTTTCGGCAAAAGCTCGGGCGGTGCTTCCAGATCGGGGAGGGCCTTAAGCTCTTGATCTAACCAATCTTCGTTCGGTTCCTTCATGATGTTTTGACTAGAATCTTGCGGAGGCTGTCTCGGCCTCGGTGGATGTCGGTCTTGACCTTGGCCAGTGAGATCCCCAGTTTATCGGCGATCTCGTCATAGGACAGGTCCTGAAAATGGAAGAGTACCAAAGGGACTCTCTGAGCATCGGGTAGCTTTTGGATAGCAAGCTCAAGTAACTCACGGCGATCGTCAGTTGGCGGAGTGAAAGTCGGTATTTCGAACTCGGTCTCTTCTTCAGAGAAAAACCGCCACCGGGCCCGGTAACGATTCAGATGATTAATTGATAGGTTAGTGGCGACGGTCTTTAGCCATCCGCCGATCGTGCCGCTGTCTTTTAATTCATCGAAGCGTTGATACGCTTTAATAAAGACTTCTTGAGCGATATCCTGGGCATCGATCGGGTTTCCGACAATTCTTGCCGCTACCGAGAAAACCATGTTCTGGTAGTTACGGACGAACGTCTCGAACTCCTGGACTTCAGCCATTCTAGCATCGAGACCGCTGGCATCCTGGTCATCGATTCCGATGAGCGGCAAGGGCGCGGCGTTTACCATTGAACTGCATGTGGCCAAAATGGAGGCCGGTTAAAATTAGTAGACCTTAAGAAAGCCGAGTTGGCCAATGCATTCGACGGTAGCGTACACCGCCCAAACTCCCAGCCAGACAGCCAGGAACCAGTCCGCCCGGTCCGCAGTGTGCAGCACCGCCGAGCGCAAAGCTAATCGCGAAGTCGTTGATGTTCGCGCAGGGAAATCGATGATTTTGGTTTGCATAATCTCTCCTTTTTACTGCTTTCAAAAACTTGGTTTCATCGGCAGTACACCGCGTTGCGCGGGAAAGTTGCAACGAAAACGCCGTGAGCGCCGGGATCGCCGTGAACGCCGGGAACGAAAGCGGTCGGAACCCGTGGAGCGCTGCCTCGCTTGCGAGGCCGACCGGTCGGGGACCGGTGGTGGGGCGAGGGCCTGCCGCGCCGTAGGCTTGGCGAAGGCGGGCTCCCGCACGGCCTAGCGGTTTTACCGGAGGTGAGGTGTTGGGAGCGTTTATTTCGCGTAGCTACACCTAGACGCTTGCCGAACCGCGGGTCTATGGTCCGATCTCGCTTCGTGCGCTGCCACATCCTAGACCCGCGGCTCGGCGAGTTTACAGGCCCTCGTCCCACCAACGGTCCCTGACCGGTCGGCCTCGCAAGCGAGGCAGCGCTCCACAGGTAGTCGCCCCCTATCTCCTATTCTTTAATTTGACGTCCGAACCCGGCCGGAATACTCTGGCGACTCGTGTTTGGTGAGGTGGCTGAGCGGTCGAAAGCGGCGCTTTGCTAAAGCGTTGTACCTCAAAAGGGTACCGAGGGTTCGAATCCCTCCCTCACCGGTTGTTTCTCGATTCACCACCCGCGAATCTTCTCCCACTGAACCGCATCCAAACCATCTCCGCGATCGACGTGATATCGATCGAACGGAGCTACAGTCAAACAAGCGTGGTTTGGTAGGACCCGGACCTTAGCGCCAATAGGCAAATCGTCCCAAGGCAGCTCGCTTTCGGCCGCAGCGATCTGGCCGTGTTCTTGATGCACTTCGGCAACAAACAGGTGTGCAGGCGGTAGAACGGCGCCGCGCACTGGGCGGATCAACCCGTAACCGACATTCTGAGTAAATTCGGAAGCACTTAGATCTTTGGATAGAGCGAGGGCGCCTGCGTCAATCAGGATGCGGTTACTTCGCCGATTGTGACCGATGACGGTGGCAAGCACCGACACTACAATATCGTTCTCGGTGCATACGCCGAGCCCGACTTGATCAAGATCGAAGAAGGTGTAAACGCCGGGTCGCATCTCGGTGACCCCGTCCAACCGTTCCGCGTAAACCGCGGTAGGAGTAGACCCCACGCTTACCGTTTCGCATGGCAAACCGGCTGCCGTAATCCGTCGAGCCGCCCGAACCACGCCGGAGCGTTCCTGTTCAGCAATCCGCCGGATCTCCTCGGGGCCGTGAGCATGGTAACTGTGTCCGGCATGGCTTAGCACACCAGAGAGTCTCAGCGCCTTCGATTCCGCCACGGCTTGTGCTACCGCGAGAAGTTCCGGATCTTCAGGATCAAGTCCAGCCCGGCGGCCGCCAGTGTCGATCTCGATTAAAACTGGGAAAACGGATTGTTCCATTGCGGCGCACTCTGCCACAGCGGTTGTCGCCGCGACGCTGTCGACGATCAGACTAATTGTGGCCTCGTGCGCCCGTTGAATCGCTGCCAGCGCCGGAATCTTATCGGGGGCAATCCCCACCCCGTAGGTCAAATCCCGAAATTGATGCGCGGCGAAGTAAGCCGCTTCGGCAACGGTTGAAACGGTGAGGCCGCCGAACTGGCCTCGCGTTGCGATAGTCGCCACTTCCGCGGATTTCGCAGTTTTGATGTGCGGTCTTAACCGTACTTCGTGGCGTTTGGCGCGCTCAGCCATGGCCGCGCAGTTTCGTTCGAGCACTGCCAGATCAAGGATTAGGGCAGGCGTTTCCAGATCGAGGATGCGCATAGCACGGGGTTCTAGATTTTAAGTTCTAAGTTGGAAGTTGGAGGGAACGCTTTGCTCCTACGATCTATAACTTCGAACCTCGAACTTAAAACCTACAATCGCGCGCGAACGCAGGGAAGGGTGGTCCCAGCGCCTGGAGGGGAGCCGCTTTGCAATGTGGCCTGACCTGAACCCATCTTCATCAAGTTCGGCGTTTGCTAGAGTGAGATGCATTGGCGGGCGGCTCCCGAGAACGTCTCCTGGTGTCGCCACCTGTTGTAGCGCGTTTCGTTGATTCGTCCGATCCAACACCTTCCGATATTCACGCGTAGAGACGTTTTCGGGAGCCGCCTGCTACCGGACGACGGGTAGTGCCATGATTTTTCCCGCGATCCTGCGAGCGGTTTGGCAGCGGGCAAAAGCGGCTCACCTCCAGGCGGTGGGCGACTACCTGAAACCGTAGCGATCTATCCTGCCCGGTGTATGGCGAGTGGACCAAAGGCCTGGGTTACTGGCATCAGCTCTATGGTGTTGATATTCATCCGTGGCGGTAAAGTCGTCACCCAGTAAACGGTTTCTGCCACATCGTCGGGTGTCAGCGCATCCGCCTGATCATAGATTTTC
>JAFAIO010000053.1 GCA_019236675.1 Verrucomicrobiota bacterium | reverse complement strand
GTTTCTTAGTGATGTGGATCGGAAGGGCGTGCCGCTGTCCTATGATTCTCTCATCCTGGCTACGGGTGCGCACCACAGCTACTTTGGGCACGACGAGTTCGAGCGTTATGCGCCGGGACTTAAATCTTTGGCTGATGCGATTGCGGTTCGAAACAAGGTCCTAAGAGCCTTTGAACAAGCCGAAGCCGAGGAGGATCCTACCCGGCATCAGGATTTACTAACTTTCGTGCTAGTTGGCGCCGGTCCCACAGGAGTAGAAATGGCGGCGGCGATTGCGACTCTGATCCGGAATAGCTTGAGATCGGATTTCCGGCGGATCAATCCAACCACTGCCCGCGTTGTTTTGGTGGATCGGTCGAAACGGGTGTTGGGCACCTTTACAGAGAGTCTTTCCGCGGCGGCTCAGGATAGGCTGAAAAGTCTTGGGGTTGAAATCCTGTTGGATCGTAGCGTCGACGAGATCGACGAAGAGGGTGTGATCGTTGCCGGTGAACGTATTGCCAGCAAGACCGTGATTTGGACAGCGGGTGTGACTCCTTCGCCAGCCGGCAAGTGGTTGCAGGTCGAGACCGATCACGCTGGACGAGTCCGGATTCAGAAAGATCTGACCGTGCCAGGCCATCCGGAGGTGTTCGTTGTCGGCGATACCGCATCGCTCGATCAAGACGGTAAGCCCCTTCCTGGTGTGGCCCAAGTAGCAATGCAACAAGGTAGGTACGCAGGAAAACTGATTCACCGGCGGCTCTTGGGTGAGCCGGCGCCTAAACCATTTCGTTACTTTGACAAGGGGAATATGGCCGTCGTCGGCAAGGGGTATGCAATTCTGCAGACGGGCAAGGTGGCGATCAGCGGCTTTGTAGCCTGGATGGCTTGGGCTGCAATCCATCTTGAATTCCTGGCTCAGAGCAGCCTGCGGGTGAGCGTTTTTGTACAGTGGGTTTGGACGTATTTAACGAGCCAGCGCGGTTCTCGGATTATCGTCACCCAAGAAGCGACATCGGCAATACCAGCGGCAGAACCGACCGCGAAGCCGGCGGCAGAAACACCCGTACCAGTTTCAAATCGGTCATAAGCACATGGAATCAATTACACAGACTGTCGAAGAGCCGCGAACAAAGCAGTCCCGGCGTTTTGTTCAAGTTGTTGCCGGTACCGCGGCGCTGGCCGGGCTTCTATTCGGCTTCGATACCGGCGTCATTTCTGGCGCTGTTCTTTTCATTAAGGGAGCATTTGCGTTAACCCCATTAGCAGAAGAGGTGTTAGTCAGCGCGGCCTTAGTGGGTGCAGTCTTTGGTGCCACGCTGAGCGGGCGGTTTACGGACAGACTCGGACGGAAACGACAGATTCTCATCACCGCGGCAATCTTTACCGCGGGTTCGATTATCTGTGCGGTGGCTGGAAGTTTACCGGTGCTAGTCGTAGGACGTCTGGCGATAGGCTTCGCTATCGGTGTGGCTTCCTATACTGCCCCTCTCTACATCAGTGAAATGGCACCGCCGAATTTGCGTGGCGCACTGGTTACTCTGAACCAACTTGCGATTACGAGCGGCATTTTGCTGGCCTACGTGATCGACGCGGTATTCGCTCCAAGCAACGGCTGGCGACTCATGTTCGCGTTCGGGGCTCTTCCTGCGATCGTGCTGGGATTAGGAATTGCCGCGCTCCCAGAAAGTCCCCGTTGGTTATTACTCCATCGGCACAAGGAAGAGGCAATCAAAGTTTTCACCCGGATTCGCGGAACCCAGAATGTGATGCCGGAGGTTAATGACATTCTGGAACATGCAGAGCCGGGTCACGGTAAATTCAGTGATTTGCTTTCACCTGTCGTATTGCCGGTGTTGATCTGTGGCATCGCGCTGGCCGTAATTCAACAAATCACGGGAATCAACACGGTGATTTATTATGCTCCTACCATTTTCCAGGCAGCCGGTTTCCATTCGAATGAAGCTGCCATTATCGCTACCGCGGGAGTTGGGTTAGTGAACGTCTTGATGACGGTGGTGTCGATTCCTCTCATCGATAAGGTAGGACGGCGGCCGTTGTTGCTGATCAGCCTCACCGGGATGGGAGTCTCGCTGGCTGCGCTTGGTATTGGATTCGCCATTGGCGGCGCAGCCCTGCAATGGATCGGGGTGCTCAGTCTTGCTGTTTATATCGCTTCTTTTGCGATAGGGCTTGGTCCGGTTTTCTGGCTGCTAATCTCAGAGATTTTCCCGCTTAACGTGCGCGGCCAAGCGGCCAGTATTGCCACCATGGCAAATTGGCTCAGCAATTTTATTGTGTCACTCACCTTCTTGAGCTTGCTAAACGCGCTCGGCAGCGTTTGGACTTTTGTTTTGTACGCCGCGCTTTGTGGAGTTGGTGTTTGGTTTTGTCTTCGCTTTGTTCCGGAAACCAAGGGAGTTCCCCTCGAGGCAATCGAGCGCGATCTGCGAGCCGGACGGCCACTGCGGAAGCTTGGGGCTGGCTAGGCCGTAAAACGTGATTGGTGATTAGTCATTGGTGAAAGGGGTTGCCCTAAGGATCTCGGCGTGGTCGGTCCGAGCATCTCGGCAAGGTCAGAACGGGAAGCATCAAGCGGGTGAGAGGTAAGAGGGACCGAGCGAATGCGGAGCAGTAAAACTAGAATGTCCACCTTCCGCAAAAATCGGGGCAAGTTACCGACTAACTTGCTCCGTTCGTCGTGATTTTGTTATGGAAAAAATGAGCTGAGTCCGAGCAGCTCGCAAATCGCCCAGATGCTCGGCACGACTTTTTCACGGAGTGCATAAACATGGAAAATACGTTTACTGACCCTGCTCTCTGGCACCGCATTCATTTCGGGTTCACCATCACTTATCATTATCTTTTTCCGCAACTCACCATGGGATTGGCTTGGTTCCTGGTGTACTGGAAATGGCGTGCCTTCAGAACCGGGGATGAAAAGTATAATCGGGCAGCAAGGTTCTGGGCTAGAATCTTTGGACTCAACTTTGCGGTCGGAGTAGTCACCGGAATCCCGATGGAATTCCAGTTCGGGACTAACTGGGCGGGTTTCTCGAAATATGCCGGCGGTATAATCGGCCAAACATTGGCAATGGAAGGGATGTTCGCTTTTTTTCTCGAGAGCGCGTTTATAGGCGCTTTGATCTGGGGCGAAAAGCGGCTTGGTCCCCGCAACCACTTCTTAGCGGCTGTTGGTGTGGCCGCGGGCGGTTGGCTTTCCGGTTTTTTTATCCTGGTCACCAATGCATTTATGCAACACCCAGCCGGGTATACGGTCGCGTCCAATGGCACCCTGGCATTGTCTGATCCGGGAGCTTATCTATTGAATCCCTGGGCCTTCGTTCAGTACGCTCATAATCAGTGTGCGGCGCTAGTCACTGGCTCGTTTGCGGTCGCCGCAATGGGAGCTTTTTACAAACTCCGAGGGACGCACGCGGAACAATCCCGGCTTTACCTCAACGCTGGGACAATGGTTGGACTGATTGCATCATTGCTAGTGGCGTTTCCTACTGGTGACTCTCAAGCGAAGATGGTTGGCGCCCATCAGCCGGCAACTTTGGCAGCAATGGAAGGGCTCTTTGAAGGAAGCAAGCTTGCCGAGGTGAGTGTCATTGGTCAGCCCAACGTCAGCCAGCAGCGGTTGGAGAACCCGATCCCACTTCCAGGTGCGTTGAGCTTTTTAGCGTATGGAACTTTCCAGAGTTATGTTAGGGGGCTCAACGAATTTCCGAAGGACACTTGGCCCGACAACATCGAGCTCCTCTACTACGCGTTCCACATCATGATCACGTTGGGAACGATCTTTATTTTGATCATGGCTTGGGCAAACTGGAAACGCTGGCGCGGCCGCTTAGAGTCGAGCACGGCTCTGCTCTGGGTGCTCATGTTGGCATTTCCGTTCCCCTACATCGCGAATAGCTTGGGTTGGATGACCGCGGAACTTGGGCGGCAGCCCTGGCTGGTTTATGGCTTGTTCCGAACCAATCAGGGCTATAGCCAGGTGGTCAGCGCCGGCGATACTATCTTCACTCTTATCGGGTTTGTGGGCCTTTACTTTGTGCTCGGGCTTCTTTTTCTTTACCTCACTGGCCGGGAGATTCATAAAGGCCCGGATGTGACTATTCCGACGCCGAAGGGAGAGGAGGTGCCGGCATGATCGCGCTGTGGTACGGGATTCTGGCGTTCATGCTGACAACTTACATCGTGTTAGATGGACGCAATTTTGGGGCTGGGATCCTCCACTGGATCGTGGCTGGCAATCAAAACGAAAGACGCCAGGTGATTGCCGCCATCGGACCCCTTTGGTCGTGGCATGAGGTTTGGTTAGTTGGAACGGGAGGAGTGATGGTGATGGCATTCCCTCGATTGATGGCGGCCTCGTTTTCTGGGTGCTACCTAGCCTTGTTCTTAATTCTTTGGTGCATCCTGCTGCGTGGCATCGCTATCGAGGTTGGCGGCCATATGAGCGACCGGCTCTGGCAGCAATTCTGGGATGCGGTTTTCGTTTTTAGCAACGTTTTGCTGGCGGTGCTGTTTGGAGCGGCTTTAGGCAATGTTGCTCGGGGTGTACCACTCAATGCAGAGGGCACATTTTACCTGCCTTTTTTTACCAATTTCGGCATCCACGGCAATGTCGGTTTGCTGGATTGGTACACCGTGCCCATGGCGCTGTTTTGTGTCCTTATCTTGACCGCGCACGGAGCGACTTATCTAACCATGAAAACCGCGGGACCCGTTCATGAACGAGCTGTCAAACTGGCCCGTAGCCTCTGGATGGCGGTGATCCCTGCTTTTGTCATCATCACGGTGCTTACGTGGGTTGTGCGTCCGGAACTGTTGGAGGGGATTGCCGTTCGCCCTCTGGCCTGGGCCACTTTGCTAATCTGCGCGGCCGGCGGATACGCCTTGGTTACCGGCTTTCATCACCAACATGAATATCGCGCTCTTCTAGGGTCGACGTTTATCCTGTTCGGTGTCCTGATGACCGGAGCTGCCGCTTTGTTTCCGGTCATGCTCTTCTCGACGACCGATGCCAATCTTCGCCTAACCGCCGCCGATTGCGCCGCTCCGGACTTTAGCCTTGGGATCGCTACGGCTTGGTGGTTTCCCGCCCTTATCCTGGCGATCTGTTATCTCGTTATCATTCAGCGGCATTACTCCGGAAAAGTGAATGTTTCCAAGGACAATCAGGGGCTCTACTGACGCATCAACTGGTACCGCGAAGAGGTCATGAATTATAGGCCAGGGTCGAGCGCTTTCGGTCGCAGGCTCCATTTTAAAGCGAGGCCACGCTATCCGGAAAAGACTAAGGCGACTGTGCACCGAAGCGAATATCGGAGCGTCGAAAATCGCTTCTAACGAGTAGTATCAAAGATCGTTTTTGCGGGACAAACTCAGGCCGCTAGACGTAATATCCTAATGCCATGGCCGGAGTCGGATTAAAACTAGGAGGAAGCTGGATACTGGCCGTATTCATTTTAGCAAGCAGCCCGCAAGGCACGCTCTATGCCCAACGAGCGGCCAAACTTAGCCCAAAGGTGATGGCGGTCATCAATGGGCCGCTTTTGGATCTAAAAGACGATGATTCGCCACTACTTCGCCTCAAAAAGGAGCGGTTCAACGCCGCGCTGAAGGAAGCTAAGGCACGCTTTGACCTTTATAACCGTGGCTTGACGCGGATCCCGGAACTCATTGATGTCGGTGAAAGACTGTTCGCCGCTGAGGCGGATCTATACGACGATCCGGAAAAGAAGGCTCAGGCTCTGCAGCGCCAGTTGGACGTCTACACTGAGGCCGAGACCAACCTTGAAAAGCAGGTTAAAGAAGGCCTGGCGACAGAAGCCGATCTCGAGCGGTTGCGGTATGACAAATTGACGGTTCAGATCGATCTGCTTAAAGCCAAGACCCCCTAGGATGATCGCCAAACCAATTCCTAGGACACAAAGAAATGAAACGGTTTTCGGGACTGGAATCGCGTGCGCGCTGGCTCTGTGTTTTCTGATGGCCTCGACGACGGCTGGAGCGAAGGACAGCGCTCCGCCTTCGCCAGACCGGCCCTGGTCGCCGCCGGACCTGGCGGCACACCAGGCCCAGTTGCAGAACCGTCACGTCGGGGGTGCGACCGATGCGGAGGTTGATCATCATAAGGTTTATCATCTGCCGGAACTGATTGATCTCGCAGAACGGCTGAACCCTGATACCAAGGTCGCTTGGCAGCGAGCAAAGCAAGCCTTGGCAGCGGTGGGCCTCCAAGAGGTGAATTATTACCCGATCTTGTCAGCGGCGGCCGCCTCCGGCTACACGCGGCTCTTTGCTCCGCTGCCTTCGTTGAATATTAATCGGGCAGCATTAGTCCGAGCAATCGAAACCGGCGGACCAGCATCGTCGGCTATCAGCCTCCAGAGTGATGGCGTGTTGCACCTCGATCTCCTGGGAAATGCGACCCTTTCCTTAAAATGGTTGCTTTTCGATTTTGGAGAAAGAGCAGCGGCGGTCCGAGTCGCGCGTGAAGAGCTATTGGTGGCAAACCTTGGTTTTAATGCAACTCACCAAAAACTGGTTTTCGAGGTCAGTAAGAATTACTACACTTACAACGATCAGCGGGACGCCGTACGTGTCGCCCATTCCGCGCTAGATACGTCCACTTCGGTGAATGAAGCGGTGGAGGCGCGGTTCAAGGTTGGTTTGGCAACCCAGCCCGAAGTATTGCAGGCGAAGCAGCAGTTGGCTCAGTCGCAATTCGATTTACAGAAAGCACTCGGGAGCCAGACCGATTCATTGGTCGATCTATTAATCGGTATCGGCCTTTCCCCCTCCATTAAGATAAAGATCGCGGACGATTTCACCGGCTCGCTCCCGACCGATGTCGAGACTCCTCTCAATGAGTTAGTAGACCATGCACTAGTTAACCGGCCAGACATGGTTGCTGCGATTGCCAATATCCGGGCGAAAGAGGCTGCGATCAGCGCGATCAAAGCCAGTTATTATCCAAAGGTCAGTTCGCTAGCTAGCATCGGTTACGGTCAAGAACGATTGAGCCTGCATACGAACACTTTTGACTCGGGCGCACCCACGTTCGGAGCTGGGTTAGCCGTGGAAGTTCCGATCTTCGATGGCTTCCTGCGCCGCCGACAGTTAGACGCTGCGGAATCGGCTTTAGGTGAGGCGAACAGCCAGCTTAAGCAAAGCGGCGACCGAACCGAACGCGAAGTTTGGCAAGCCTATACGGATCTGCATACGGCAATCAACAGTGAAAGCGCCGCTGATGCCTTGGAAAAGGCTTCGCAGGAATCCTATGACGCTGTAATTGCTTCTTATAAACAAGGGTTTTCTACCTACACCGAGGTAGTAACCAACGAGACCAGACTGACGAACGCTCGGAACGCTCTTTTCCAAAGCCGATCAGCGATCCATACCGCCGCGACCGCGCTCGCTCTGGCATTAGGCGATTTGGCGCAGCCTGAGCCGAGTCCAACCATGACGCGCACCGGTCGATAACAAGATCTGATGATAAATCAAACGATCTGCTATTTGTTACCTGCTAATTGTTATCCCGGAGGTGCGCTGGTCGCATCCTACGTGCCTAGCCTCGATGTCTATGGCTCGTACTTTCCGGCGTGGCTGCTCTGTTTGATCGCAGGAGTAATCCTGACCGTTCTCGCCAGCCAGATTGGCCGCTTCTTCGATCTCAGCGCGCTCCGGAGGTTCGGCCCGTTAGTCCCGATCGGTCTGGTCCTGATTTTTAGCATCACGACCTGGTTTTTATTTTTTGCTTCTTAGTGCTACACCCAGCGCGCCTCCCAGCTCCTAGATTCTAGCTCCTAACTCCTGTCTTATGAGCGCCAGTCAAACAACAAAAAAGCCTGACTTCGAAACCAAACCCAAAAAGGGATCGAAAAAGCTGAAGCCCCTGTTTACTCTAATGCTAGGGATCGGCATCCTCATTCTGGCATTCGTATTGAGTTTGTTCGCCTGGAAAGTGAACGAGGAACATCCGAGGACAGACGATGCGGTTGCGAGAGCGAACGTGATAGGGGTTGCGCCTCGGATTTCCGGCCCAATTGTTAAACTCAATGTGCGCGACAATCAGCAGATCAAAAGCGGAGAGCTATTGTTCGAAATCGATCCGGCAGATTTTCAATTAGCGGTTGATCGAGCGCAAGCCGCTTTGGCGGCGTTAGACGAACAGATCGAGACCGCCAAGTCGCAGGACGCTCAATTAAAATTCCAAGTGAAAGCTGCCGAAGCCGCCGTCCAGCAGGCAACGGCGGAGCGTGATCAGGCAGCAGACACACTGCACCGACTCGAACCGCTGCTACCGAAAGGCTTTGCCACCAAGGAACAAGTTGATGAGACGCGGACAAAGCTTTCCGCCGCGGAAGCTCAGGTGGCTCAAGCAAACGAGAAGCTGAACCAGGCTCGAGTAGCGGTGAGTTCGTTGGCGACCTTGCGAGCGCAGCGCCCGGGGGCAGTGGCTACGCTGGGCACGGCTCAACTGGAGCTGTCTTACACCAAAGTGTTCGCACCGTTCGACGGACAGGTCGTGGGACTGAACATATCTGAGGGAGCTTATGCTCATGCCGGAATTGAGGTTTTTTCATTGCTCGACTCGCGCAAATGGTACGTGCTGGCAAATTTTCGCGAACGCGAACTGAAGAGCATCCAGCCCGGTATGACTGCTGAGATCTATCTTCTATCCAACCCAGATCGCCGCTTCGAAGGCACCGTGGAAGGTATCTCGCCGGCGGTACAATCGCAGGAAGACAATGTGGAAGTTAAAGGACTGCCATTTGTGAAGCGCGACCTAAATTGGGTAAGGATCGCTCAACGGTTTCCCGTTCGTATCGAGATTAAGAATCCGGATCCCGATATTTTTCGAATGGGTACAACCGCGGTTACTACCATCAAGGGTTTCACGCGTGATGTTACGAAGTGACCCGCTCCGTAGGAGCAAAATCTCTATGACTAGCTCCGTAGGAGCTAAATCTTTATAGATGCGACGGATAAAATACGGGATCAGCTCCGCTAGGAGCGACATAGAAACCTATATTCGAGGAGCTAATTCACCCACGAGCCTGGATGTCGCTCCTAACGGAGCTAGCCGCATTTTTCATGATCATGGCTATAGAGATTTTGCTCCTATGGAGCAGAGACATGCAAAACTGTCTCGTGTCCAAATCGAGGCACGAAAAGTCTGAAACTAACTATCTCGGACCCGATTGATGTCACAGGGAATCGCTGATTACCAAACTAAGGTGGAACGCCAAGAACAAGGGCTGTTCGGTATCCTTTGGAGCGAGCTGAAACCTTATCCTGGACGTGATCTGGCAGCGCTTCGGTTAGCGATCACCTGTACGGCAATCGTTCTGATATCGAACACTTTCAGGCTGCCGTTACAAGACGTCTTGCCCTTCCTTGTGCTGTTCACTTCGAAAGAAGAGACGATAACTACCACCATCACGGCGGTTTTGGCGTTAATCGCGATAACCATCTCGGTTGGTGCTGCCCTCTTAGTCTTCAAATGTACCGGGAATCGCCCCGAATTCAGGATTCCGGGAATGGCGGTGGAGATCTTTGTGGGTATGTACCTCTTTCGCGTTCTAGCTGTCGGACCTGTCGGATTCATTCTGGCGTTCATCGTGTCGGTATCCCAGAGTATCGTCGATTTGTTTCCGACTCCCGAGGATGCCGTGCACGAGTTCCTATGGGTTT
>JAFAIO010000519.1 GCA_019236675.1 Verrucomicrobiota bacterium | reverse complement strand
GAAAGTAATTCTCAGTCTGAGACCGTGCTCCATAGGAGCAAAATCTTTATAGCAATCGATGTTCAAAAAGGCGGAAGCTGCGTAGGAGCGGCATATTCGGGGTGTAAGCGAGGCGAGGCGGTCTTAGCGTCGAAGGGATTTGCCATGGCACGCCGCGGGGGATGCCTATCTGATGTCGCTCCTACGGAGCTGCACACGATTTGGATGTTCTATGAGCTATAAAGATTATGCTCCTACGGGGCGTGTCTTTCAGTCAGACGAAAATGGCTCGGTCGACCCAGCGAGCGAATGTCCAAAGCTGCACGGACCAGCAGCCTTCTTCTCTACAGTTGGTGAAGCATGGCGTATAACGTGCTTTGACCGGTCGTTTATCGCGCATCAGTACCAACCGTTGGCCATGCTCTCCCAGCTCCGTTACTCACTAAGACAGCTTCTCAAGGCGCCCGGATTTACCATCACCGCGATAGTGATCCTGGGTTTTAGCATCGGCTTGAGTACGGCGATCTTCAGCTTGATCGATGCGGTTATTCTGAAGCCGTTACCTTTTCCAAACTCCGAACGTTTGGTCGAAGTTTGCGAACCATACCAACATCACCCTTTCAGCGTCTTCGACTATCCGGACTACGTCGATATGGCAGCGGCGCAGCACACGTTCGACTCTTTGGCGTTAAAGGTGCAGCGGACCGTCGATTTGCGCACCAATGGCGAAGCTCAATTGCTGGAAGCTGAGTTTGTGTCGCCCAGCTTGTTCAGAGTTACTGGCCTACCGGTGGTTCTTGGCCGGGTATTTACCGAGCAAGAAGACATCCCAAACGGACCGTTGATAGCAGTGCTTAGCGAGCGCTGTTGGCGAAGCCGATTCCAGTCGGACCCGAATATTATCGGCAAGACTGTCATTCTGAGTGAGCTTAGTGTGCAAGTGGTTGGAATCGTTCCATTGCAAATGGACGATTGGGGGCCGCCGGGTATCGATGTTTACCTGCCCATTCACGCCCTTGCCACTTTCCACCTGATGACGAACAATGTGTTCGCGGCGCGAGACAATCACCTTTTCCCCTGCTTCGGCCGGCTAAAGCCGGGTGTTAGCGTTTCTGAAGGGGAAGCGGACCTCAAGACGATTCAGAGCAACTTGATGATTCACTACCCAGACGTGAATCGAGGGCGCAGCCTACAGGTTTTCCCGCTCCTGAGCCTTATTGTCGGCGATTATGCGGCGACGGTCTGGCTGCTAGCGGCCGCGGTTGGTGTGCTATTGATCGTGTCCTGTCTGAACATCGCGAACTTGCTGTTTGCTCGCGGTTTGTACCGCCGGCGCGAGATCATGATACGAGCTACCCTAGGAGCGTCCCGTTGGAGACTCGTTCGTCAGTTGTTGCTGGAAACGCTTTTGTTAACGTCGGTCGGCGGAATCGCTGGTATCGTGATTGCCAATGTCTTTGTCCGGGCCACTAAAAGTCTAATTCCGGCTGATCTCTATCGATTGCAAGAATTGGAGGTCAGCTGGAACGCCCTCGGCTTTACCTGTATTACCATTATCATAGCCGCGTTGATTGCGGGCCTGCTTCCTGCTTGGAGTCTTTGTCAAGTGACGCTGGCGCAGGCGATTCAGGCTGAAGCCGGCAGGAGCGGGACTGGTGGACCTTACCGCCACCGAATCCAAACCGGTTTGATCACGGCGCAGGTAGCGCTTAGCTGTATTTTGCTGTTAGCAGCAGGACTTTTAATCCGTAGTTTTTACGCGACGCAAACAGTGGAGCTCGGATTCAAGCCGGACCAACTATTTAAAGCGAGAATTACTTTAACCAGCGTTAAGTATGAAAGCGACGACGCCAAAATCGTTGGGTTCTGGGACGAGTTGCTGACGAAAATTCGCCAAATACCCGGTGTCACGGATGCTGCCGTAATTGAGGATCCTCCGCTTGACGGGGAACGCTGGAACATCAGTCCGTTCATCGTGGACGGTCAGCCCAAACCTGAGCCCGGTCAGGAACCGGTTATGATCCCGAACCCGGTTTCTTCCGGCTACTTTCGCACGATGCAAATACCAGTGATTGAGGGGCGCGATTTCAATGCGGAAGATACCGCGGACAAGCCAAATGTTGTCATCGTTAACGCACGCTTAGCGGAGCATTTTTTTCCGGGGGAAGACCCGATCGGTAAATCGATCCGTATTCGTTACTCTGGGTGGGAAAACCCGTGTACAATTGTGGGGGTCGTTCCCTACGTTTTTGATCGGGCTCCCGGCGAAGAGGAAATTCCGTTTCAAGCTTATCAGCCGTATGCGCAATGGGCTCAGAGCTCGCAGGATCTGATCATCCGTTCGGGTATCAGTACGTCCAGCCTGCTGACGGCGGTTAAGCAGGCCGTGGCTTCCATTGACCCCGGTGTTCCGATCTACGATGCCTATGCTTATGACCACATGATCGCGGAACAGTTCGTTACCCGCAGACTCAGCGCACTGTTGGTGGCTTTGTTTTCGGCGGCGACACTACTTCTATCGGGGGTCGGTCTCTACGGCATCCTTTCCTATTTTGTCGGCCAGAAGAGTCGAGAGATCGGCATCCGGATGGCGTTGGGGGCTCAGGCTAAGAATATCGTGAGGCTCGTGGCCGAACAAGGACTGTGGCCGGTGACGGCTGGTCTGGCGATTGGCATTGTTGCCGGGCTCCTGCTTGCCCGCTTTATCCAAACGCTCCTTTACGGCGTATCTACGTACGATCCAATCACTCTAGGACTGACCGTTCTGCTCCTTGGGATCGCCTCGCTACTCGCCTGTCTCTTACCGGCGGCGAGAGCGATCCGGATTAACCCGACGAGAGTGCTAAGCGAGTAGCAACTGAACTCACCGTGATACCCGGGTTCGCCGAAGACCCAATTTTCGTAGCAGGCTGTTGAAAAATGCCAGACGGTCACTGAGCCGCGGGGCATCCCGGGTCACTAGCCCCGTAGGAGCCAAATCTTTATAGGTACGACAACCTAAAATCCGGGTAGCTCCGCTAGGAGCGGCATCGTGGAACGTTTTTCATGGCTCGCCAACGCTCTCAAATGATACGCCGCTCCTACGGAGCTACGCTCGTTGCTTCGCGTTCGCCGCTATAAAGATGTGCCTCCTACGGAGCCTTTTTCCACAGTCTATTTGGCGATTTTGGAGCTGTTCCTGTAACCGACATTTCGTGCTATAAATGGCTGGCCGCTACCGACTTGGCGTAAAAGTCTAGAGGCCGGCAAATGACGAGAGACCTGAATTACGAGGATCCGCGCCTGGCCGCAATTTACGACCTGGACAACCCATGGGCGCAAGACACCGATTTTTACTTAGCTCTCGCCGAACCCGGCCCAGGCCGCGTGCTAGATCTTGGTTGTGGTACGGGCACGCTTTGCTGCGGCCTGGCGCAACGGGGTCACCAGGTAACAGGGGTTGACCCCGCCGGTCCAATGCTGGCGATCGCGGCCTCTAAGCCTCACGCAGATAAGGTGGAATGGATTCAATCCCTTGCCCAGGACTACCAGTCGGAGCGCCGGTTCGACCTCATCGTGATGATGGGCCACGTTTTTCAAATCCTGCTGACGGACGAAGAAGTGTTAGCCGTGTTAGCCACGATGCGAAGGCACTTAAAGCCGGGCGGTAAGGCTGCATTTGAGACTCGGAATCCCAACATTGACTGGACTCATGTCTGGGGGACCTATGATCCGGTAGAGCACATGTTGCCGGCTGGCCGGGTACGCGAGACGTTACAGGTTACGAGCGAGCACGGAGAGCTGATTTCCTTTCAGCAGCAATTCGAATTCTCCGATGTGACTCTTGCCTCAACCAGCACGCTGCGGTTTTTGTCTCGGAGCCAGGTTGAAGGCTTAGTTAACCGTGCGGGCCTCGTCACTTGTGAAGTATTCGGAGATTGGGATCGAAGCCCATTCGAGCCCAAGCGATCGCCGGAAATGATCTTTATCCTTACGGGTAAATAGGGGTACCGAACGAATCAGGCGACCGCGATATTCTCGCGATTCAGAGCTTCATCGACAGCGACAGCCAGATTGCTTCGCACCTCGATCCAGTCCTCATATTGATCGGTCCAAACCCGCAGGTTTAAGCTAACCGCGGCGGAGCCAAAGCTCACAACGTAAGCTCGGGGCGCCGGTTCTTTGGTGATCCCGGGTTGGTTGGCAGCGACCCGCTTCAACACCTCGACTACCCGTTGCGGGGCTGCGCCGCGAGCCACAGTCACGGGCACTTCGATCGCTCGGTGCCGGTCCGATAGCGTCCAATTGGTTACCTTGTTAGCGATAATGCTTCCGTTGGGTACAATGACGTCAGAGCCGTCGGTCGTGCGGATGATGCACGCTCGGATACCGATTCGCCGGACTTCACCGACGTCCGTGTCGATCTGAATAACGTCGCCAACTTTGATGGGACGCTCGAAAAGCAAGATCAAACCAGAAACGAAATTGTTAATCACGGTTTGCAATCCGAATCCAACCCCAATCGGAACTGATCGACGAAGTACAGGACAATCAGTGCGTCCAGCATCGGGAATAGCGCCCGATCGATTAACCGGCGCAGAATCAGTGTGATGGGAATAAGCAGTACACCCCAAAGTATCGTCCGGAGCAAGAAAGGAGCCGTCGAATAGAGTGATCCGAGGATAAGAAAAGAAAGTGTGATAGCCGTCGAGACCGGCAAATCAAAGACCGGTGCCTCGCGCCGCAGGTTCGGTTCTTCCGCAGTCCATTTCTCTACTCGGCGTCGCAACCAAGTTAGGCAGAGAAAAAAGCAGAAAATGACGCCAGCATGAAGACAAAGGACGGCGGGCTCACTTTGGATGTAAGCCTTCAGTAAAGCAATACTCGCCGGCGGTATGAAGGATGCCCGGGTTGCCTCTTTCCATTGTTCGACGCCCAGGCTCCAGACCGGAGGACTGTCTTGAACGAACAAATTGTTAGCCGCGTTGGTTTCAGCCTGCTCAAAGGCTGGACTAATAGCCTGCAACCGAGTGGCGGTCTCTAACACGTGGCCCTGCAGAACTAAATCTCTTTGCCGAAGCGATATGGCCGCGCGCTGGGTGCGTTCAATTAAGTCAATAATGTTCTGTACACGCTGAGGGATCTCGGGCGCCGCGCTAGATAGTTCTGGCAGTTCCAAGGTCGCTTTCCAGATCTTGCCGAGGTCGTCGAGCTGGCCGATCTGACTGTCCAGGATTTTAGATCGCTCGGTTAGGTCATGATTCCAGCTTGAAAGTTGGTTTCGATACTTCTGCAGAACGATCTCCATACTGTACAGCAACTCTAAAGGAACAGTGCCAGACAGGAATTTGGCCATCTCAGTGCCGCGCAGCTCGATCTCGTTCGTCAGCGGTTCGAGGCGTCGCTCGACAGTGGTGGTTACCTGGTCGGTCGAAAGCATCGTCTCGATGTTTTGAACCGACCGTAACGTGGAATCGGCTTGCGAAGCGATTTCAGACAGAGGAATCGGTGTCGGTCCGGCGTTTGCCTTAGGCTCGGTCAAGCCGGGTTGCTGGGCTCTACCGAGGTGCCCGCTTATCCCGCAACAAAAGGCGACAAACACAGCGATGCAGATTTGTCGCTCTTTGGGAGCTAATCGCCGCATAATTTACAGTAATCGTATCGGTTACTCGATGCTGCTAAACGACTCTAGACGCATTGCAGGCGGTAATCAGTTTCTTGGTATTTTCGCTGAGCCCGGTTGTTCTATACAAAAGTCCCACTTCAAGAAAGTGCGCCTTTGAGGCAAAAGGGACAAAGCGGGCGCGGTTACCGGCGACCGCAGTAATAAACTCACCGACAATCGCCACCCCGCGTCCGCTCTCGACTGCCGCGATTACACCGAGCACGTCGTCGCATTCTTGAGCGGCAACCAGCGTGCCAACGCTTACCCCGAGAATGCCGGCGATCCACTTGTGATATTCGGGGAAATCCTTTGCTCGGTACACGATCAGTTCTTGGCTTGCCACACTGGACGGCCGCACTGTATCCGAACTTGAGAAAGAACTTTCATGTGAGCAGATAATTCCCACCATATGCCGGCTTACCATTTCAAATCGGAGTCCGCGCATCTCTCTGTCACATGGTCGTAATGTTAGAGCGGCGTGAAGCTTTTTCGTTCTCAAGCCAAGCAGGATCTCAGTATGGGTTAGATCTTGCAACGTGATACGTCCGCCAGGGGCAAGCTCATGATATTTTGCAAGCAGCTTCGATATGATTAACGCGGTTGGAGATGGCGCATAGCCGATCCGGAGTTCCTCGTGAATCGCTTTATCGAGAATCTTTGCCTCCGCCTTGAACGAATCTGCATCGCGAATCAGCGCGCGGGCTCTCGCTAAAACCACGTTACCAAGGCGGGTGAGCCGAACCCCTTGGCGATTGCGGTCAAGTAACTTGACCCCTAACTCAACCTCAAGGTCACGAATCTGTCGACTCAGAGGTGGCTGCGACACGTGCAACTTTTCCGCTGCTCGCGAGAAGCTACGTTCTTCCGCGATAGCGATAAAGTAACGCAGGTGTCGAAGTTCCATGGACGCGTCGGAGTCGTACTTTCGTTAGGAGCTCCTAAACGTGGCCTTCTCGTTATCGACAAATGGTTGAAACAGAGCGTAAGGCCAGTTCGGATCGACGTTGGAAACGCGTTCAAGACATTTCCATTGTCCTTCTCGTCTCTGAAAGCGATCACGGTAGGTCCCGGTCGAGACAACCCCTTGTTTTTCCGCTTTCCAACTCACAATCCAACGCCACTCGACGCTGGCTTCAGAGCCCAGTCCTTCGATGACAAACGGGCCGAGCGCATGGCTCCATTTTTGCAGCGGAAAGACGCTATGAGCGTAGTCGTACAGCTGCTTTAGCCCCTCTGGTCCTTCAAAAGTTGTATGCCTCAAATCGTGTACGGTGAACTTCGCATCAGGCCAATATAGTGAGACGTACTTTTGTACAGATTCTAAGCTAGCGTCGTTATCGATGTATCGCTGATGGAGATTTAGTTGCTCAAAGATCTCGAATCGATCGGTGACGGTTAATTTATCCTTTGAATCCATATTTACTCTCAAGTCTAATGCCGAAGGCTCCTCTTCAGATTGTTGCTGGGGGATTAGTGGAGGCGAATAGATAGCGATGGATTTTCCATTGCCCGCGTTCCTTCCGAAAAATGAAGAGCTCATTGTTACCTTCTTTAACTGTAGTCTTCTTGGCGAGAATCTCAGTCTGGCCTGCGGATGTCGTCCGGACATAAGCCAGTTCGCCCATTTCAACGACTTCATGGACTGTGAAAGTGACGTTGAGCTTAAGTGTGTTGAAAACATAGTCATAGCCCGCTTTTACCGCTTCCCGGCCGCTGAGCGCGGCAGAGTATTGGGGCATGAAAATTGGGTCCTCTCCGTAAAGCTCGAGGGCGGCTGCTGTCTCGCTCGCATTGAGCGATTTTTCGTAAGCTTTGATAACGTTAACGATATCTTGGTTCATTTTCTTAGTTTTCCGTTTTAACTGATTGTTAGATTGACTTTCTTCTCATTTAAAAATCGCTAGCTCATTGATTGGTTGCATCAGGGCCAGAGCCGCCGGACACGATCAGATTTCGGATCCAGCCGAATTGTTCGAGTGATACGATCCCCGAGCCATGAGTTTTTAGGCCGCCCTCGACCTGAATCGTGTCTACCCGTGCGCCGGGTTTGATACTGAGCGCAATGGCAGGTAGTTGTTGGATGACTCCTTTTACCAAGGATGGACCTGTCCCACCAAAGGTCTCAATCCCGCGCCGAACGGAGATGGTACCGGTTGGTTGGCTAATCTGAATGCCGACGGCGCCATCACCGTGAGTAACAATCCGGTCAAAGTCAGCTTTCTCGACTGTGCCGGCGTAAACGTTGAATCCACGAGCGCCTTGGCCAAACGTTTCGATAGGAGCGCGGATGTCAATTTCCCGAGTC
>JAFAIO010000394.1 GCA_019236675.1 Verrucomicrobiota bacterium | reverse complement strand
ACGGCGGCTCCGCTGAGCTCGACCAGAGCCTGCTCTGGCGGCCACTCGCCTCATCGGGCCGTCACGCGACCCCGATCGATCGTCTCTGGCACATCGGCGCCTCGACACACCCGGGAGCAGGCCTCGCAGGCGGCTCCGGACATCTCGTCGCCACCGCGCTAATTCGAGATGTTAACCGCACTGGGTGACGATTGCCCTGGATTGCTTAGACAATCCAGGGATAGCAAATAGCAGATCGCAAATAGCAAATGGTTGTCCGTTAAGAGAACCGAGGTTCGCTGAGAGAAATTTACCATCTGCTATTTGCCATTTAGGTTTCTGGCCTGTGGAACTCCGGCATCTTCGATACTTCGTCTGCGTGGCCGAGATTGAAAACGTCTCTCGCGCCGCGTTAAAACTGCACATGTCGCAACCGGCATTGAGCCGGCAGATTCGGGATCTGGAGGACGAGATTGGTGTGGAGCTGCTAGAGCGCACGGCCAAATCGGTGAGTCTGACCGAGGCTGGCCAGTTTTTCTTGGAGGAAGCCCGCGCCGTTTTACAGCGGGCGGAACAAGCGATAAAAAAAACGCAAGCGGTGGCTAGCGCAGACGCCGAGCTGCACGTTGGCCATTCGCCGACACCCACCGCCCGGTTGCTCCCGGTCATATTGAGAGCCTATCATCGATCAATGCCGCACGTGCGCGTCAGGTTATACGACTGGAGAAATGAAGAGAATCTTCGCGGATTACGCGAGGGCCAATTACATCTTGCTTTTGTGTTCCTGCCACCGAGAAAATCCGCCCTGCGAAAACTTCACTTCGAACCATTAACGCAAGAAGATGCCCGCTTGGCGGTGTCGCCAAAACACCCGTTTGCCCGCCGTGATAGCGTTTCATTGGCAGAAGCGGCTCGAGAACCCTTCGTCGGCTACAACCGCGAAGAATATCGCGATTACCACCGGCGTTTGACAGCCGTTTTTGCCGAGGTCAAACCTAAACCCCGGATCGTCGAGGAGTACGATGGCTTTTCTAGTCTCATACCGGCGATTGAGGCTGGCAGAGGAGTTGCACTGGTTTCAGAGTCGTTCATTCATTCAACCGGCAAACGAGTGAAGCTTTTGCGGCTGACTCCTGAACCGAAACCCGCCACTCTTGGCATCGCCGCACCTGCCGGCCCACTTTCCGCTGCCGCCGAGAAGTTCTGGCAATGCGCTAAAAAAGCGGCTTCTCGAGTCCAATGACAGAATGCTGGCGATGCGCGTGCCCTCCGATTGCAAGGACAAGTCTGGCTTCGTTCTGCCTTCCGATTAGCCAGCTCCCGGCCTATCATCCTCTATTCCAAGCTTGGCTCCGATGCGACGGGCGGTGACCAGACGAGCGTCTGTCAACGGCTTATAGGCAGCCCGAGCCGCTCTCACTACTTCCGGCGGCGCCGTTGCGACCGATCCGCTATCAAACGGCGGATCCGGAGCATATTGAATGTCCAGTTGTATCTCTTGTGCCTTCTGAGTGCCGCATAATAGCTCAGCCACTCGCAACGCGCCGTCGAGACCGGCAGTCACGCCCGCAGCGCTGAGCAGATTTCCATCCAGCACTACTCTTTCATCGACGGGAACGGCTCCGAAGTAGCTCAGCAGCTGAAAAGCGTCCCAGTGGGTGGTCACCCTTTTGCCTCGCAACAAACCGGCCGCACCCAGGATCAAGGCCCCAGTGCGAGCCAATGTACAACTCGGTACTTGGGTGTGTCTGGTTCATGACGTGGTAACCTCCAGGGCAAGTCTTTCTGGATCTGACATACAATGACAATTCCCCGTTAAGCCAATGACTCAATTACCTCCGAGGTAATTCAAGCGAATAGATCCTCGGAACCGAAAAATCCGGCGAATCAACTATCGTCGTTTTATTACCTCTAAGGTAATTGCTGATAACAGCCCGGGTTCCATATTGGAAACGTACCGCAATCCGTGCGGTCCAACTACTAAATAGGATACACAGATGTTTAACTATCAAATCCACACTCTCGAAACCGCTCCGGAGAAATCGAAGCCTTTGCTGGAACTATTCACTCACGCGGTCGGTTTCGTGCCTAATCTTGCCGGCGCCGTTGCCAATTCGCCTGTGCTGGCCAACTCTTTATTGGGGCTCTTTCAAAACGTCCATAACGGGAGCTTCACCGAGGCTGAGGTCCAAGTTCTGCTCCTGACCAATGCCGTAACCAACTCGAGCAGTTGGCCGGTCGCCTTTCACACCGCGCTAGCTCTCAAACAAGGTTTAGACCCTGCAGACGTTCAGGCCATCCGTGAGCGAAAGTTACCGAAACAGAAACGATACGCCGCCCTTTCCGGATTAGCGAAGAAGCTCATCGAGAACCGGGGCCAGCTGACCGACGACGATGTAAACACCTTTCTGGAAGCCGGTTTTGAAAAAGAGCACTTGCTCGAAGTTGTTGCGGTGGTCGCAGCATCGACCATCACGAATTATGCTGGGAAAATCACCAATCCGCCCCTGGAAGATTCTTTGCAAGAGCACGCTTGGCGTGGATAGTCACCCTTGAGAGTTAAGCCCGAAACGCGACCGCGCAACTGTAGAAGTAATGAGCTGTTGTTGTCGGTCGCGTTTTTCGCGACGAGGATTCTGCTATGGCTTTGAAGTCTGTTATCAAAGGCGTGCACCTCGTCCCGATGGGGACGGCAAACGCCTTCTTGATCAAGGGCAACGACGGGCTAACGCTGATCGACGCCGGGTTCCCTGGTAAAGAGTCAGCGGTGTTCGGGGCAATCCGCAGCCTTGGCCATTCGCTAGATCAGCTCAAGCATTTGATTTTCACTCACGGCCACCCTGATCATATCGGCAGCGCGGCGGCGATCGTGCGAGAAAGTGGTGCGCGAACTTACCTGCATCCGCTCGATATCCCGATGGCCCGGAGCGGAGGTCCTTTTCGGCCATTGAAGCCGGCGCCTAATTTGTTGGCGCCGCTGCTGTGCAAGCTCTTCTTCAATCCCAACGAACGAGTGGAGCCGGTGACGATCGACCAGCCTTTGACTGACGGAGAATTACTGCCGGTCGCCGGCGGTATCGAAATCATTCATACTCCCGGCCATTGTGCGGGACAGGTCGCGCTGCTGTGGCGTCCGGGACGAATGCTGTTCGCCGGCGATGTGGCCTCAAACATGATGGGTCTTGGTGATCCTCTCGGCTTTGAGAGTTTAGAGGAAGGTCGTGCGAGCCAGCGCAAAGTTGCCAGTCTTTCATTCGACGTTGCTGGGTTCGGCCATGGTAAGCCTATCACCCGCGATGCTTCGAACCGTTTCCATCATCAGTGGGGCATTTAACGCAGGGAGGGCACAAAGGTCGCCAAGACGAATCATTTGGGCAAGTGATTTTGTCGTAGACCCTTCACGGTGAATTCTCGCTTGTACTGAACAACGCGTGATGAGTGATTTCGCGCCTACAGGTTCTTCTCTTATTTCTGGGTGATTCTATCTTGCGGCATGATTGTCAGGAGCCGATTCTCACTACGGCTTCCCCGGTTACGGAAATGAACCGGGGAAGCGTGTGTTCGGTTTATTTCGCGGAGCACCAGTACGGAATCACGATTTGTCTCACAAGTTGCTAGTGCCGTTTCGTCTGTCGAACTGTTCACGGGCGTCGAGAATTTCGCCGCTTTTGGCTTCGGCCCAGACAGATAGCTGATACACCTTATCGACGAGCGAGCGGCCTAAGGACGTTAGCGACTACTCTACCTTGAGAGTCACGCTGGGGTATCGCT
>JAFAIO010000288.1 GCA_019236675.1 Verrucomicrobiota bacterium | reverse complement strand
TGACACCCAGTGCTCGGAGCAGCTTCGCCCCGGCATCACTGGGTAGTTGTTCCAGGTCACGACGAAGCGCTGAGGAGCGCTCGTGATCTGCAATATCGGCGACCGGCGCCCGGGTGGTAATCACGCAAAGCCCCGTATTGAAGGTAGCCAGTTCGCGCAAAAGCGCCTGGAGAGAAGGCTCACGCAGGCGTCCTTCTTGTGGACCAGGCGGATTCTGGAGCGGCTCCAGACCATCAAGAACCAATAGATTTCGACGATGGGCGACGAGCTTCGCTAATCGCTCGCCCTTTTCCCAGGCGGTTCCGAGGCGCGGATCGGGATCTCCAAACCAAGTGAGAGCGGCATCAAGGAATTCATCTGCTGAGGAAGTATCTCCACTACTGCCCTGTCTGTAAAAGGACCAGCCAAAGACGAGCTCCGCGCAGCGATAGTGTTTAGCTGCCATCCCTCGAAGCCAATGGTTGACGAGTGTGGACTTTCCGACGCCAGCCCAGGCAACGATTGTAACGACGTTGACTTCCTTCTTAGCCCACGCACGATCCAGAAAAGCGATATCCTCGTCGCGACCAAAAACATCACTTCCGGTAACGGGCAATCTGGCTACGGAAATCTTCTCCGGTGCAAGTCTAGCCGGCGGTTTGCGAGTTCCGGCACACGAGGACCTCTTCTGCAGGCTCTGACGAGTGATTTTACGTCGTTCGTCGATAGCGCCTGTTATTGTCGGTATCGTTTTTAGAAGCTCATTCGGAGTCTGGAAACGCTGTGCTGGATCTTTCTCAAGGAGTTTCTCAAGGAGAACGACGACCGGCTGTGGAACATCTTTGAGTCGCTCAAGCGGTAAGGGCGCGTGCTGATGCTGGTACATGACCTCAGCGGAAGTACCTCGGAAAGGTGTTTGACCGATCACCATTACCCAAAGCGTTACGCCCAGCGAGTACAAGTCCGAGCGGATGTCCGCGCCAACTCCCGCAAACTGCTCAGGACTGGCGAACTCGGGTGTCCCGGCAAATGCCCCGGGCGATGAAATGCCCGCTTCAGAAGCCGATTCGTCCAGTGTCTTTGCCAGGCCGAGGTCGATAATTTTAGCCGTCACACCGCCTTCCTGCCTCAACCTGACCATGACGTTTGTTGGCTTGATATCCCGGTGGACAAGATTCCGTTCGTGAATTGCGGCCAATCCATCTGCCACCTGGGTCGCGATTTCCAGCGCCAGCCTTGCCTCGAGCGGACCTGACCGTTTGATGAGCTCTTCAAGCGTTTCCCCTTCTACAAACTCCATGGCATAGAAGTAACTGCCCCCGGTTCTGCCCAGATGGAACACGGAGGCAACATTCGGGTGACGAACGCTTGCCGCTGCGCGGGCTTCGCGTAAAAAACGAAGCCGCGCCGATTCATCTCCAAGATATCGCTCGCTGATGACCTTCAGAGTTACGGGACAGCGCAGATTGATGTCGAACGCCTTGTATGTGACACCCATAGCACCGCGACCCAACTCGACTGGATTCCCGTCTTCACCCTTCATCAGTTCGTAGTGCTCAAATCGCCGCGCTGGCTGTTCCGATGTCGGCTTGACTGCCTCATCGAAAGACGACGTGCCAGACTCCGCCGCCCCAGGTAGGGCCCCGCGAAGCATGCATACCGGACAGAATTCCATGCTTCCAGAGAATTCATTGCCGCAGCTCGGACAGGTGCGTTTGAGGTCTGTGCTCATGGTCCTAACCGCTCCGCGACCAAAACCCCCGCCGGAAAAAAGACAAAGGTCCCTCGACTGGTGCCAAAGCAGCCGCCCAAGGCTTCTGGCATACTGTTGTCCCGTTCCACAAGCAATTGCGTACCATCTTACGCTAGTGCATTAAATCGCATTTTCGGAACAAAATTCCTGGCGCTCGCGGCCTGCGGCGTCCTGCGTTGATAACGAATTTCGTCGATTTAGTCGCGCGAAATTAAAAGCTGTAAACCGCTGCCTTTCGGGAGGCCGCCGTAAACCGTGTGGTCACTTAGACGTCACCTAAGCAGCTGCCGGACAGAGGTAACGCTGGCTGGGCAGTTCTTAGGCTAGTAGATCGATCGCAAAAACAATGTAGGCGGAGTTTAAAGCGTGTTCGACCACTTGCTCGAGTAAGCAGTCCTTGGGCAATTTCTCTTCGTGCACTCGACCGCACCCATGAGGTAATCATTTTCACCAAAATCCACTCCGCAGGAACGTCACGACACCGACGCTGTCGGATGTAGTTCGGAACCTCAGGCGGCCTTCTGCGCAAGAGCACCGTCTACGGCTTAAACGGCCGAAGACTGTATTATATAATATCCTTATCTAAAGTAACTTATGTATCGACTATTCAAATATCACGCACTTTTCACGCACTTTTTCCAAAGACGTTAGAGAATTCCGATACTTGCGATTGATGCGCGCCCCTCGAAGCACAGGTGGGGACAGAGGCCAATAACCTCGATCAGCTGGACGCCGTTGATCGCAGGAAGGCGATCAGTGGCCGGCTGATATGCCGGGACGGCGAGGGATTCGCAGGACACATTGAAATTCAGCGCGTTGAGCGGCGTGCACCCGATGATTGAGAAATATCCGCTCGACCGCGTCGCGGAAGCCTACGAACAGATGCACAGCGGCAAAGCGCGCTTCCGCGCGGTC
>JAFAIO010000248.1 GCA_019236675.1 Verrucomicrobiota bacterium | reverse complement strand
CGCTGCTAAAGGTGAAATTGTCGGCGAGCAGGGCATTGAACGTGCCCAAGTCCTTGTTTTCCCACGCAGCGTACCATTTACGGACGATCTCCTCGTTCTGTGAGTTTTGTCCTGTCAATGCCCTGGCTCTTTCCGGTCCCGCCAGAGCCACTGCACCCGCCAGCGCGCACGCTCCTGTTGCCAACAGCTTCCTGCGCGACACTGTCATCCTCGTCACTGTTCGTTCTGCTTTCATGATGTTAGGTTTCGTTCTGCTTTCATGAAGTTAGTTTCGGGCGCTCGCGAAGCATGGCTAACCTACGAACAGGTTCGTATGTAACATAGCGCGCAAATATAGTCGGATTCAATGCCGTCAGCCCCCCTTGCCAGTGCCCGGCGCTCGCAGAGAACTCAACCAGTTCCTGATATTCTTGATCCCCATATTCCACACCTTCGCGTCCTGAGCGTTTTTTGCCAGCACTTCATAGCCTTCAACCATCGCGATCAAAAAGCTGGCAGCCTCTTCCGGATCCAGGTCGTGGCGGACTGTTCCGGTTTGCTGTCCCTTTCGCAAAGCGGTGGCAATGCCTTCCTGCCAAGCCCGAAAGATTCTCTCCAGTCGCTTCCGGAATTGTTCGTCGAGCAGAGACATCTCCTGCGTTAAATTGACCAGGGGGCAACCGCGCTTTACATCCCTTGGCCGAGCGGGTATCGCCTGTACGATGCCGATCAAAGCATCAATCGGGTTCTTGTCTTTGCTCTGCTCTAGAGGACGTAACCACCGGTCCTTGGTGATTTCTGCGATGATCTCCTCGATAATGGCATGGCCCAGAGCTTCCTTGCTCCCGAAGTGATGGTAGAGCGCTCCTTTGGTGACGTTGGTGGCGGCGAGAATAGCATCGATCCCGGCGCTCTGGAACCCGTATCGGTAAACCTCGCGAAACGCTGCCTGCAACAAGCTCTCTCGCGTGCCTTCAGGATCACGCAGCTTTGCTGTACTGCGTTGCGGCTTCTTCGGCGTCAACAACATACCAACCAGTATGTACGCGGCGTTCGCGCGGGAAGTCAAGAGGATACTTTGTCGTCAGATTCGCGGTCCAACCACGAATCGGCAGATTTGCAACCAAACCCAAACGTCGCGCAGAGGACGCAAAGAGCGCAACGATGCTCTCTTCTTAACCTCTGCGTCCTTTGCGACCTCTGCGACCTCTGGCGAGGTCCCTACTTCAGTGAGATCGAGAAACGGCGGGACTACAACTAGGGGCACGTCTTATAACATTTAACATTGCTGTTGCTTGTTAAAGACGTGACCTAACTACCTATTACGTTTATAAGGATCCCCTCACAGATGAGCGCAGAGAAGAAGGGCTCTGCCTACACATTCGCTGCCACTGGAACAACATTAGGTTCATATGACCACGATTTCTGCGAATAGCGATATAATGACCCTGATCAATGTGTTCACGGTCGAACCGGCAAACCAGCGACGGCTCGTTGAGCTTCTCACCGAAGCCACGGAGGTTTCAGTGCGTCGCGGGCCGGGCTTTGTTTCTGCCAGTCTCCATCGCAGCACTGACGGGACGAAGGTCACGATGTATGCACAATGGCAGAGCGTCGATGATTATCAGGCGATGCGTAAGGACCCTGTCCCAGCTCCGTTTCTTAAGGAAGCGCTCACGATCGCCAAGTTTGAACCCGGCGTCTACGAGGTCGTGCGAACCTTCACGCCCGCCGGCGAGCCGAATTGAGGGGACTACGGTTTTGGTGGCCTTCGGGAGGCATAGCGATACGCTCCTTCGGCCTGACTTGTCGCCTCAAAACGCGAATACGCTATTCAGCGTATTGCCAGTTTTAACGTCGTAGCGCTAGCTTCGACTGCGTTGAGTTCCGCCCTCGATCTTGAACTCCGCATGTTAAAGGCTACCCGCAATCAAAAACGTAACCAACTCGTGCGATGCCGCTCTTATCCGCCCTAGAAGCCACTACCCCGGTTCTACATAGCCTCCAAGTTGACGCCCCGCCTCAGACTCCGGTGGCCGTCGAGGGTATCGACGACCCCCTTACTGATCTTGTCATTCCTGCTGGGGATGGAAAGGTCTTATGCCCCGGTGATCCTGGGTTCAATGACCTGCTTCCGTTTAATCTGCGGACGACGAGTCGTCCCCTGGCTATCATTCAATGTCTAACGGCGAACGCAGCCAGCCTTGGGGTGAAATGGGCACGGCGCCACGAGATCGTGCATTGCACCCATGCAGGCGGACATTCCTACGAGGGCTTTTCCTCCTGCTCCGGTCTAATGATTGATGTAAGAAAGATGAATGGAATCGCCATCGACATGGCGAACCAGACTGCGCGCATTGGGGCCGGCTGCCTCCTTGGTGATATCGCAGTCGCGCTTTTCCAGCACAAGCTCGCTCTGCCCGCAGGTTCCTGTAAACCTGTCGGCGTCGCGGGTCTCGCACTGGGAGGCGGGCACGGGCTTATCTCACGAAAATTTGGGCTCACTTGCGATAACCTGATTTCAGCCCATGTGGTGACCGCGGATGGCGACGAATTAGACGCCAACCCGAACGAAAACCAAGACCTCTTTTGGGCGTTACGCGGCGGTGGTGGAGGAAATTTTGGTATCGTCACTGAGTTTACGTTCAAGGTTCACCCTGTCGACCGCGTGATCCAATTCACCATCAAATGGCCAGATGATACCTTCCGAACGGCCGTAATCAGGACGTGGCAAAGCTTGGTTCAATCGGCGCCCGACGAGTTGTCGTTCCTGCTCCACGTGAACGGTGGTGAAGGAAGCATCAACCACATCGGCTGCAACGGCCTGTATCTCCCGCGGAACGCATCCGAAACACCGAGTGTTGACGACCTGAAGACGGTGCTGAAACCGCTGCTCTCCCTTGGGAATCCTAGTTTTAGGGCGAACGAGGTCAGCTATCTTGATGCTGTCAAGATCTTGGCTGACGATGGCGACCCGAATCGCGTTTTTTTCAAAGCAAAATCCGACTACTCGTTGGAAGCCTGGTCCGATGCAGCCATCCAAACTTTCATCGGGGCACTGCGCAGCGCATCGTCGCAGATCGCCACCATTTTCGAAGCTTACGGCGGATCCATCAACAAGCTTGGAGAAACCGAAACAGCGTTTCCGCATCGCGGTAACACCCTCTTTTGCCTGCAGTACTATCTACAATGGACGTCCAGCTCTTCGACCAACCGAAATGTCGCAGCGGTCCGCGCCCTTTACGACGCCATGCGACCTTATCTTCCAGGCTTTTCTTACGTGAACTACATTGATGCCGATCTGCAAGACTACGCTCGGTCATATTATAAGGGCAATCT
>JAFAIO010000390.1 GCA_019236675.1 Verrucomicrobiota bacterium | reverse complement strand
AACTACGTAATATCGCAATCGAAACACCATGATTTTCGTGCAAATTGCATTAGCGGCAAAACCGGTTGTTTGAGCGGCCACCCTGATGTGGCCAACGGCTCTCTATATTAATAGGATGAGGTTTGGCGGTCGAGTCTGGAGGCCACGCCCGCAACGCTTCGCGTAGCGATACGGGCGGGGGAGCCGCTTTTGACGGCGGCCCGACCGTTGACACGACCGCGCGAAAAATCGTCGCACCACGCAACGTCACGTAGCAGGCGGCTCCCGGAAACGTTTCGACGCGTGGATTGCCCGAACGGTATTGGATCGTGCGGATCAAAACGGACACGTTACCGGTCGTGGGGACATCCGGAGCCGTTCGCGGGAGCCGCCTGCTCTACAACGCTGAGTAGTGCCGAGATTTTTTGTGCGGTCCATGTCAGCGGACTTACCACGGTCAAAAGCGGCTCCCCTCCAGGTGCTGGGCGAGCTCGCCGCCTTATTCCTTCAAAGTCTTGTCAATCCATTCTGCCGTCTGTGAGAACACGCTTTGTACTTGGACATTGATCGGTTCGCCTTCGCGGCTGGTCCCTTCGGGCGAAGTCACATGAACGCGTACCCTCACCTCACCAATCTGAAGAACATGGTCTCCTTTAAGGATGGCCTCTTGTCCCGGAGCAACAATTTGATTATCCACGCGAACGATCGATCCTGGATCAGGCGGCACATGCGTTACCCAATGAGTGCCAGCGTTTTGGAAGCGAACCGGCCGGGCCGCGACTCCAGGCAGGTCCGAAAATAACTCAGGACCTACCGATCCTTCAGTGCCGAGCGTATCCCCGTCGGCGCAAGCGAACACGCGATTGCCGACGATGATATCAAGTTGGGCGGTCTCGGTCGGGGCACGTTGTGGCAAAGTTACCGCCGGAAGGCTCAACCTGAATTTGCCGCCATAGGATTCAAAGATCTCCCGGAAGCCGATGACTCCAAACGTTTCTTGGATTTCAGCACTGGGGTTTAGGATACAAAGGGTCCCACCTCGCGCTCGCACCCGCTTAGCCATCGACAATAGCGAACGAAGTATTGCGCTGGTGATATAGGAGACTCCTGAAAATTCGATCGCCAAATCGGACATTCCTTTTGTCAGTAGGCGTTCGACCCAAAGGCCTAATTCTCGATTGAATCGTCCGGCTGCTTCGTCATCAAGCCGCCGGCTAAACACTAGAACCGGTTTCCCTTCTACAATTTCAACCGCAACTTCCATAAGCTCGCAGGAGTTGTAAACGTAGCGAAAAAAAGCGGTTAAGCAGATTCATTTTTTACACTTGTTTACATTCGATGCTTGTGCCAGCACGGCCTCCAAGTACAGGATGTGAGCCTCGCTCTAACAACTGCTATGAAATTGTCCATTTGTAGCCGAACCAAGCTTATTGGTTTGCCTTTCAGGTTGCTAGCAATTGCGGGTTTGATCGGCTTGCAAGTGACGTTCGTACAAGCCGGGCACGCTCAATCAACCCCGGCGATACCGGAGGCGCAACCTTCCCCTACACCGACCTCGCCTAAGCCTGAGGAACTTCCGCAGCATCACGGGACCCACAACGAGATTCAGCCTTTGATACCGCCCGGACAATTGGTGTCGCCAACTCCATCGCCTGTCCCTGGCGCAAGTCCTGGGGCCAATCAGGTAGTTGGCGGGATCACCGACCAGCAAGCCGCCGAGTTCGACAAAAAATTTGAAACAGCTTTAGCCCTGAACGAACTGATCCCGCCGGGTCTGTTTCCTCTCCGTTTAATAGATGCGGTTCGGATTTCGCTATCGAAGAATACAGCCTTGCGTCTATCGATCGAAGATACGCAATCTGCGCGGGGCAACCTGAAGGCAAGAGCGGGAGTATTTGACCTTACGGCAGCCGCCCTCGCGAATTACTCATACACGATTCCGGCGGTAGGCACTAATACGGCCTTGAACAACCAGAACCAGGTGCTAAACACCGCCCTTCCCCAGATCCTTCAATCGGCCGGTATCCCGGTTAGTGCCGCGACCGTCGCGAACGCCATAAATAATGCGACTTCGCAACAGGAAACCAAAACGAGTACGACTTTAGTAACCGACCTATCGTTATCGAAGCAGTTCCGCAATGGGGTGACACTTGGAGTCACTTACGAGCCGGAGTGGACGGACCAGGGCGGCAACCTCAAATATCCACCGACCAGCAACGTCATTCTGCTCACCGCTAGCGTGCCGCTTTGGAAAAAGGCAGGGACACTCTATAACGACTCCGAGGAAATCAATGCCCGCATCAGCTACGAAGGCACGTTACAAACGCTGCGAAACGATGCGCAGAAAACCGCCATGAACACTGCGCAGGCGTACTGGGCCTTGGTTGCCGCTCTCGATAAATTTGCCCTGCAGGATCGGGCCTATCGGGTCGATGCCATACTCACGCAGTTGTCGCAAGAAATGGCTGAAGGAGGCGGTGTCCCCTTCAGCGAAGTAACATTAGCTCGAGGCCGTGAGTCTCAGGCTTTTGCTCAGCGGGTGCAGGCTTTGGTCTCGGTCTATGATGCTGCCAGGAAGCTTGGAATCCAAATCGGCCTACGGAGCAACGACCTTAAAAAACTCCCTTTTGCCACCCAAAATTTCCCGAAGATCAAGCCACACGATGTCGGTTCACTAGACACGGATAACCTGGTAGACGCAGCGCTAGCCAGGCGGCAAGACCGGGCCGCGGCTTTGAACACAATCAAGGCGAAGCAGGTACTGTTGGATAAGGCGAAAATGGATCTCTTCCCTTCGCCTCAACTAACCGGCACCATTGGCAGCACTATTAATAACGAAAAGGTCTCGTTGTTCAACGCGCCCGAACGGGGAACCAAAGTCGGTTTAGATGCATCAATGCTGCTCATGTGGGCGTGGCCGTTTGCAAACAACTCGGCTGAGGGCGGTGTCATGAGCGCCCAGTCCGACGTGAATACCGCCGTCATCAACATGGAAGATCTTTCCAACACTATCGCGGCCAATGTGACCGCGGCCACAGACACCTTGCAGGAGTTAGCGCGAGACGTCGAATCCCAAGAGAAAGCGGTCGTTGCCTTCACAAAATCATTTGATGATATGCGCGAAAAATTTCGGCGCGGAGCAACGACCATGTTCGAGACGATTCAATCGGAGGAGCAGCTAACCACGGCCCAATCGGAATTGGTGGACTTTCAGCTGGCTTTGGCAAATGCTGTGGTTCAACTCCGCTACGAGACTTCGACGCTACTATCGAGCGAGACGGTGATTCGTACGCCCGGCTTCCCGCAAGGGCTGGAACGCACCTCCCTCTCGGAAAAGGCGTTTGAAACCGTCCCGGACATTAAGCAGCCTGTTGGTCCTGTTCTGAAGGATCGGAACTATGAGCCAGACATCAAACACGTCTCAGGTCGCCCCCCATGGCAACACTAAAAATGGCTCTCCTGAGCGCACAATTTTCAGAAAGGCTGCCCTCGAGCGCCTCTCGTCGCCGGAACAACTCGATTATCTGATGGCGATTACATCGCCGGCCGGTTGGCTGGCGGTGTCCGCGATTGGTGTCATTCTGTTCTTGATCGTGCTCTGGGGATTTCTCGGACGGATTCCGGACAAAGTTTCGGGTAGCGGCATTCTCATCCGCGGTGGTGCGGTTTATGACGTGGCCGCCGCGAATGACGGCTTTGTAACGCAGGTGCTTGTCAAACCGGGGGATGAAGTCACTTCCGGACAAGTAGTCGCCACGATGAGCCAAAGCGAGCTGGACCTTAAAATCAAGACGACCGAGCTCGAGCTCAAAGGACGGCAGGCCCAAGACACGGACATGACTCAGCGGGAGACCAAAAGCGATGCGGCCGCCATCGCTGATTACGAAAAAGAGGAAAAAGCGTTAGAAGATGCTGAGAAGAGTTATCGCGTCCAGATTCAGGCAAACCAGACG
>JAFAIO010000080.1 GCA_019236675.1 Verrucomicrobiota bacterium | reverse complement strand
TTGAGGCCTTGAGTTTCCAAAGTCTTTTGTAAGGCCTGGGTGACGTCGGGATCGAGAAAGGCAGCAATGCGCGGCAGGAACTCTAGGACTGTGACCTTGCTTCCCAGTCGCGACCAAACTGAGCCTAGCTCGAGTCCGATGGCCCCGGCGCCGACCACTAGTAACTCTGCCGGAACTTCCGGGAAAGAGAGGGCCTCATCACTGGTGACCACGCGCTCGCGATCGATGGTTACATTAGGCAATTCCATGGGCACACTGCCCGTCGCTAAAATCACATTCCGTCCTCGATGCTCTTCGGTGGAACCATCCGGTTTGGTGACCACGACTTTGCTGGGAGCGACAAGCTGGCCGACACCACGGATGCGCGTGATCTGATTTTTCTTCATCAAGAACTCCAAACCCTGCGTGAGTTGCTTCACGACGGTCTGTTTCCGAGCCATGAGCTTGGCCAGATCCACCTGCACGCCTTCGAACTTTAATCCGTGATGCTGCGCTTCGTGGTGAGCAAAACGCACATATTGGGAAGACACCAACAGCGCCTTGCTAGGTATACAACCGATGTTTAGACAAGTCCCGCCGAGTACCTCGCGTTTGTCCACGATTGCCGTGTTTAGCCCGAGTTGAGCCGCTCGGATTGCTCCAGTGTAACCAGCAGGTCCACCACCAAGGACAATGAGATCGAAATCGGCCATAAACATCTTTAGCCGAAACCGGCGCATGAGCAAGGCGGGGGCGCGCGAGAATGAACCAAACGGGGTGGCGCAAGAGTAACCAGTAATCAGTGGGTCAGTAGTCAGTCCGGAGCCAGGAGGGTGAGCGCATATTTGGTAGGGCGAGGCTCCCGAAGAGCGAAATGATTCGAGCAAGGGCAAAAGGCAAAAACGCCAACAATCGATGAGCAAGGTCTGTGGGTGTCGACTTGTCCGACGTAGCCTCTGCCCCTGAGGGTTTGCACTTGATGATCGGTCGGGCGTAGTCGGAGCCGTGGCTCACGACATGCCCGCGGCGCGGCACGTTTAATGGCCTAATCGGACAATTCAGCGAGATCACCGATTCACTTCGCTACTGCATGTGGCCACACGGCAGCCTCGCCCCACCAAGGTTGTGGGCTACCCTTCTAGCTCCTAGCTCCTGAACTGATTACTGATCACTTGCCCCTTGTTTGGCCTTCTTCAAAGTAACGGCGGCCTTACCGAAAACCTGGCATTCGCTAAGGCGCATTGGTAGGCGGCCTGTAGCGCTCGTTACTATATTTTTTGATCCGCCTGGCTCGTTGTCTAGCGGGCGTACTGAGAGTTATGAAAAGCACCAACGCCAGAAGAACGCAGTAGGTCCAAAACCCACAAGCAATGACGGACAGCCAATTCACGGTGAGACAGCCTTTTTGCGTTGCACCGAAGTGAATGAATTAAACATGGGAACATAGGAGATTCCTATATTGACTCAACGCGCAAAAGCCGGATTCCGCAAAACCCACTGGTTTCGCGCGACCGGAAGCTCGGAACGCATTTTCCGGTTGGTTAACGAACCGCGAAAGGCGGCTCAGTAACCAGTAGTCAGTGGGTCAATAATCACTCTAGGGGCTAGGAGGGTGAGCCCAGATTTGCTGGGGCGAGGCTCCCGAGGAGCGAAATGATTCGAGCAAGGGGCGAAAGGCGAAAACGCCAACGATCGATGAGCAAGACCTCCAGACGTGCAGAGGCGTGGCCCACGACATACCCGCCGCTCGACAAGTTTAATGGCCTATCGCACAGTTCAACGAAGATCACCGATTCACTTCGCTACTGCGATGTGGCTATACGGGAGCCTCGCCCCAACAAGGTTGTGGACTGCCCTTCTGGCTCCTGGCTCCTAAACTGCTTAGCGCTTACTGTTTACTGCTTACTGCTTACTGCTTACTAGTTCTGCGCTGCCTTGCTCGTTGTCACTTTCTTCAACGCCCGTAGATCAAACACCCTGCCCCAGGGACCCTGAGCAACGACGGGGTAACTGTCCCACGAATGGGCCGTGGACGGGTAGTGTTCCTGTTCGAACCGGCCCCAGAATAAGTAGTCGATATCAAGCTTGCTACAAAGCGGTTGCCATCCCGAACTCGCGAGCATTACCTGGTTAAGGAGTCCTTCTTCTGGCTTATATTCGAGTCCATGACTCCAAAGGTGACCCGGAAACCCTAGAACGACGCGATGACCTGTCACGAGCGCCGGGTGATTGTAGGTGGGGAAAATGGCGAATACGGCTTCCGCAGGAAACCCTTTCAGGGCGTCATCGACTTGGGTCCATTCCGCCTGTGCACCGATTCCGTACCCATGATCGTCGTTCGGCGCCAAGCCGCCTAAAAGGCTGATGAAACCAGAGAAGAAAAGCGCAAACAGGATTGGTGCTCGAATCAGCGGATGCCATCGGCTGAGGAACATTTCCCAAATAGCCGCCATCATTAGCATGTAAGCCCAGAAAAACAGTTTGGTGTTATCCCAGTCCCAAGGGGCAAAGCGGATGAACGCGCAGAGAAGAAACATGACGATCGCCGGGAGCAGAATCTGGCGCATTCTGAACCGAGTCCGCCAAACATCGATGCCTCTGGGAAAGCACAGATAAATCAGCAAAATGATCGCTAGCGGTAGCACGAGACCAAAATTCAGTAACCAGACCATTGGCGCTTGAGCACCGTGCGGCAATTGTCGAAACCACCAGAAGTGTTGCCAGTATTGGTGCGCCTCGGCCACAGCGGTCCAACCCGGTTCCCAAGCTAGAGCACCGGTTTTTCCGAAGCCGGTAACACCATAAACGAAAAATGTTGCCGGAATAAGCGAAAACACTACTAACCGGATTAGATGGCCACGCCAGTTTGGGTTCCCGAATAAAAACCACCAGAGCAAGAGAAACGATAGGAAGATAAAAGTGTGCAAATGAAAAAGCGGCATCGTGCAGTACAACAACCATTCACCCCAGAAAGGGAGATGGGGCCGATCGGTTTGCGCATCCAGCGTCCGCCGCCAGTGGGTAATCAAAACTAGTCCTGCCGGGATAGCGTAGAGCAGTCCTCGCTGAGTGATGAAAAGGGCTAGCGGGATCGATTTCCAAGCGACGTCAGCTTGATAGTCTTCCAGGTGCCATGGCCATGACTCGAAAAAGATGAAGCCGACGAGCCCGCCGTTGAATAGAAAAGCGGCAACCGCGAATGGTCCACCGAATAGGAAAAGAGCTCTTAGTGTGAGCAAAGAACCAAGGAACGCCACCAGGATAATTCCCAAGTTTGGCGAAATGCCAATCAGCTTCAGCTCTGCGTTGAATATATCGATCCCGATGGGGTATCGCAGCTTGTCAAAAGCGAAGATCGGGTTTTCCGGCCAGTAGTGCGGGTTCGATGCCAGAAAATTGATTTGGGTCAGGTGTAGACAGATATCGCCTAGATTGTTAGGCGAAAGAACTTTGACGGTTCCGTCTTCGACAAAAATCACCTGACTAAAGGCCCGGATAGCGAAGACCAGAAAGAGGATGGCGAGGATTACTCCGCTGGCTTGAATCTTCTCCAGTCGGGTGAGCATTTGTCCGGGGCTCACCAGAATCGCGATCAATACTGCGACCAGGCTCAGACCTAAAGAAACTGCTGCTGTCCACGGCACCAGTCCGTAGGGCGAATAGGCGAAACCGACGCCAACTGAAGTCGACAAGGCGATCCACGTGAGGAAAAGCAGCGAGATCTTCATTCTTGAGGACGATTGGAAGGATCAAATTCAGCCTGCCTTCCCGGGAAGACATCTTTGAAGGTGTCGTATTTAAAGTAGGCCTTGCAGGGATCCATACCGTCTCGCAGGCGGAACGTCTCTACGAAGTACTTTTTCGTCAGCCGGTCTTCTACGTCCTGGGCGTCCGAATCCAGCACCGCGATAAAATCGGTGTCGAGATCTTTCGGCCATTTATCCTCGCCTTCCGAGTAATAGCCTACGTCTCGGACTTCATCGATTACCCATGGGATCGGGAAATAGCTCTCGAGCAGTATCAGCCCACGCAAGTTACGCTTCGCCGAAGGATCGATCCTAAGTTTCTGCAGAATCGGATCGACGAATTTCCGGTAGTCTCGATAGGTCTGAACATAGGCGTACAACTCCTTGGGGTCGTCGTAGCGCACGAAGTTGAGGCCATAGGACTTATAAGCAAGATGGCCGAACAGGAACAAACCAACTACCACCGATGCGAACCGCGTGAACCCGGGCAGGTTGTCCCACAGGAAAACCAGAGCCGCAGCTCCCAGGAACAGAAAAGGACAATCGATGGAGATGATGCACCACGGCGTTTTGTAGGGGATGATCGAGTAGACAAACAAGACGCCGACGCCGTAGATGGCTAGGTAACGCAATGGCGAATTGCCGCCAAACAGGTACCTCACTGCAAAGGCGAGTCCCAGCACTGAGAACCATTCGTACGTGACCATGAGCCCAACCCAGTACCAGTTAAGCTTAAGGCGGACCAGAGCCGTGAGCGGTCCGAAATGCCGCAGCGGATGCGGCACCAGCGAGAAAAGGTCGTAAGTTGGTTTACCGTGGCCGGCCGAATCGACGCCGGTTTTTGTCCAAGTCTTAAAAGTTTCGAAGATCCCGAGAACGCCTCTCGGGTTTAGAAAATTGCCAGAGTAAAAGAATACAATGAGGAAATAGCTAACCAAAAGAGCTCCGAATAAGTGGAGCCACGGGAAATCAATGGCCTGGTCTGCGCTGCTGGATCGAGCCACAGCTCGTCTGCAAAACAAGCTGGCTACCGGAATAGCGATCGCCATCCCGATGAAAATGCAAAGCGCGCTGCCTTGGACGAAAGAAATGCTGCCGACTTCTCCTGGTTCATCCGGCGCAACAGTGGCGGCATTCGCAGTCGCGTGCGAGATCAAAAACCAAATCAGGCCGAATCCCAGGGTGAAGATTGGCCAGGAAACCAAAGTGCCGATGGTAAAGGTTTGCCAAGGAACCTTGATCGGAGTGGGAGTCTCGGGTTGGGTTGCCGGGATGATTTTACCGATTACCCAGCTTAATAGAGCCGCAGCTGCAAAGGCGACTAGGTGAATTGCATAAGTCTCCTTTGTTAGAATCATCCCGGCGATTCCTAGCACCGTCGCCCAGACGGTGGCCGGCGTGACACGATAGTGCCAACCCAACAGTCCCCAAAATGTCAGAATCAGAAAGAAGACTAGCCAGGTCTCATGGATCGCGTAGCGTTCGTAAAAAATGAACCCAGGCGAGATGGCCATGGCAAGAGCTGCCAGAGCGGCGACCCGGTAGCCGAAGAATCGAGTAAATGAAAAAAGAAAGCCGACTGTTACCGTGCCCACGAGAACGGTCGGCATACGCAGCGTCCATAAATTTCGTCCAAACGCAGATAGGAACACCCGCAGCACATAAAAATGCAATGGGCCATGGTAATTGTCCGGATCGTAGGCATAATACCCTTGCTTCGCCATTTGATCGCACCACCAACCATTGATCCCCTCATCAAAATGCGGAGGTTTGATATCTAAGAAAACAAGTCGCACTACCGCTGCCAGCAGAATGATCAGGACCGAAATTGTGATTTGACGTCTGGTCATTTTTTCGTTTTGAAAGCGGTGCGCTTCGGTGTCAGGTCCAGTTGCACCATTCCTGCACAGAGGCGGTGATATTATGCGAACTGCGTGACATGTCCATACAGATTCCGCCAGCCCTAACGCTCGTCCTCCCTGCATTTAACGAAGCAGCTCGATTGCCGAAAAGCCTTATCGAATTGCAAAAACACAGCTCGGCCTGGGATTTTCCATACGAGATTATTGTGGTGGTTGAGCTCAGTTCGGATCGGACACTCGAGCTGGCAAGAAGCGCTGCCAAAAACTTCCCCGAACTGAAGGTCATCGGTAACACTATCCATCGAGGCAAAGGCTTCGCGGTCCGGACGGGTATGCTAGCGGGCCGCGGAGAGATGCTGTTTTTCACCGATTCCGATCTGAGCACCCCTTTAACGGATCTAGACCGGGCAATTGCGCTGTTCAAGGCACAGCCGGATATCGACTTGATCGTGGGCAGTCGCAAACATCCGGATAGCCAAATCCTGCAGCATCAGAGCCCCATGCGCGAGCTGATGGGCAACACGTTCAACCGGTTTGTCCGTGCTTTGGCTGGATTCAAGTTTTTGGATACACAGTGCGGATTCAAAGGCTTTCGAGCGCATGCGGCACACGAGATTTTCGAACGCTCCCAAATCGATGGATTTTCCTTTGACGTAGAGGTTTTGCTTCTGGCGGAAGCGATGAATTTTGCGGTCATGGAGGTCCCGGTTCATTGGTCGAACTCGCCGGAATCTAAAGTCAGGGTAGTAGACGATAGTCTCAAAATGTTCGGAGACCTCTTACGGGTACGGAAGATCGTGCGTGACGCAATGGACCGCCAACCTTTCGCGGTGGATTCTGGGGCTTCGTCGAGGAAGTAGGCTGAAAGCCCTCTCGTTCTCGTCCTCGTCGTCGTCCTCGAGGGGCGCTGTGGTGTTGAGTCGAAAATGTAGACAGGTGTCGCACCAGCTTGTTGTCCCGAAGGGACAGAATGATGGTATCAGCTTTCGGGGCTGGAATGCGTTGAAAGAACGACCAGTCCCGTCTTGTCCGCCATAGCCAGGATGGCGACGGAGGAAGGGCACGGTCTGAATTGGTCTACCGGCGTGTTCACCGCTCAGGTCGCAGAAGGTTGCGTCTTACCCAATCACACTGCTCTCTACGGGACGGTTCTTTTGTTGGATACCTTCCCGGCGTAAACTGTCAGGCTACCATCACTTGGTCCCTCCGGGACAAAATCCCTTGCTGGGACCTGTCGCAAAATCGACTCCACCCAGCGCCCCTCTCGAGGACGACGACGAGGACGAGTACGAGACCTTAATCCTCCAAAACCGGAACAGCCTCGCAGACGTCCCGCCAGCTTGGAAAATTCCACGTATTGGGAAAGCCGGCGCATTGCTCCGGTTTCACAGGGTTGATTCGGCAGTCCTTACCGTGGAGGAAAACACAACTCCCATCGGAATTCTCCTGCAGAGCTAAGCCGTCCCGCTGCGGTCGCAGGCGAGTGAACCGCTGAATAAATTCGTACTCAGAACACTGCAAAAAGCGGGAGATAGCGCAAATCTCCTGGTCGGAAATGCGCACCAAGCCTGGCCAACGGCAGCAGTTGGTGCAGCGCTGGCATGTATAACGTATCTTCATCGAATTTTGCATTTCCGGGTGGGTAGTGTAACCGTTTTAGCTGTGAATGTGACGCATACGATCGATCCCGATCTCTCGATGTCCGAACTGCTTCAGCGGTTTCCGGGTGCTCAGCGAGCTCTCTTTCGAAGCTATCATATCGGCGGATGTTCGAGCTGCGGCTTTCGCCCCGATGAGACCTTAGCACAGGTTTGTGAGCGGAACGGTGGTCTGCCTGTTGAGGAAGTGACCGAGACCATCTTGGCGAGCCACGAGGCAGAACAAAAGATACAAATTTCTCCGGAAGACCTCTCTCGCCGACTGCAAGAGCCTAATCCGCCCATAATCGTGGATGTCCGAGGCCGCGAGGAATGGGATGCTGTCCATATAGAGACTTCTGAGTTTCTGACTCAGGAGCTAATGCAAGAGATGATGACGGCCTGGCCAAAAGATCGTGAGATCGTCTTTTTGTGTCATCACGGGGTTCGTAGCCTGGATGCTGCCTCTTATTTCGCCGGGCACGGGTTTTCTAATGTGAAATCTCTCTCGGGCGGGATTGACGCCTGGAGTGTAAAGGTTGACCCATCTCTTCCGCGTTATCACGTGGAGTAATATGAGCGAGCCAGAAGAGTTTTCTCAAAAGATCGAAGAAGCGTTGCGTAATCCCCGAAACCTAGGGGAGATGGAAGGCGCCGACGCCGTAGGCACGATAGGCAGTGTTGACTGTGGAGACATGCTGCGGATGTGGGTGAAATTCAGGGAAGAAGGAGGCAAGCGAGTCATCGATCGAGCGACGTTTCAGACCTTCGGCTGTGAGACCGCGATTGCGGTGGCCAGCGTAGCCACGGAGTTGATCGCCGGCAAGACCCCGGAAGAAGCGCTAAAAATGGACAGCCGCGAATTATCCGCGCCATTGGGGCCGTTACCGCCGGTAAAGATCCATTGCGCACAGCTGGTAGAAGGTGCTCTTCGATCCGCACTCGCCCCGGATTCGGCGCCGGCCAAGAGCGAACCGCTAGCCCCCACGCTCCTGGAAAGCTTTCAAGGTAGCGACGCTAAGCCCAAACAGATACGGTTGGAGCCACAGAAATGAGTGAGCATAATGAAATTGTTTTAAGCCGCGACACTGAGGCGATTCAGATTCCGGCGGGTTTGAAGACCACGATCCCAGCTAATACCAGGGTGATTATTACTCAGAACTTGGGCGGTAGTTATACAATCGCTTGCGACTACGGGTTGTTTCGGATCAGCGAGAACGATGCTGACGCGCTCGGCCTGGAACGGAAAGCATCGAGTGACAAGGCAGAGCACCCAGCCGGGGAGGTGGCCGAAGAATCGGTCTGGGACCAGCTGCGCACGGTTTACGACCCAGAGATCCCAGTAAATATCGTCGATCTGGGCTTGGTCTACGACTGCCAGGTCACAAACTCACCCGGTGGTGAAACACAGGTAGATGTCAAAATGACTTTGACTGCTCCTGGCTGTGGCATGGGACCTGCCATCGCCCAGGACGCCAGATTGAAAATCTTAGCGATTCCTGGAGTAGACGAGGCGAACGTTGAGCTGGTCTGGGATCCGCCCTGGAGCCAGGAGATGATCAGCGAAGCCGGCAAGATGAAGCTCGGGCTCATTTAGCCGGAGGAATGACAGATGACAAATTAGAAATGACAAATTTGAGCCCCTGCGAGAAGCCTGGGCGGAGAATATTTGTCATCTGTCATTTGTCATTTGTCATTCTAGGTGCTAGTGTCGCCGTCCCAACGCACTAAAACCATGTCACAGCATCGCAGTTTAAAAGGAGCCAGCACCATCCAGACGAAGAGAAACGTGCTGAAAAGGTTTGAGCGAGTCGAGCTCCTCAAGAAACGCGGAGTTTTCAAGCCCGGTGACCGCGTGATTGGTTTGCCAAAGACCAAGCCGGACGCGTAAGCTCGCGAACTAGCGACGAGGTTGCTGGTTGCTTTAGTGATCAGTGAGTCAGTAATCAGTTTAGGAGCTGGGAGCTAGAATCTAGGAGCTCGGAGGGCGGCGCATCTGGACCTAGCGGGCTTTTGTAAGGCAAACGCTGTGGTTTTTAATGGTGCCGGACGTTCCTGAGTCCGATACCTAGCAGTGATCGACCGGGCGAAAGCTTTCTTCACCGTGTCTCAAGCACGACGACGCAAAGGTCGCTCCGACGCCTTGCGCGCATCCTCCTAGCTTCTAGATTCTAGCTCCTGGCTCCTAAACTGATTACTGACCTACTGATTACTGATTACTATTTGTCCCATGCGTCTGAACCGTTACCTGGCTCAATCCGGCGTTGCTTCTCGGCGAGCAGTTGAGGAGATTATCGTCGCCGGAAGAGTGTCAATTAACGGCGCTGTCTGTACCGAGCTCAGCCGCCAGGTCAGCTCGACGGATTCGGTCAAAGTCGATGGCAAACTCGTTCGTCCGGCCGAATCGATCTATGTTCTGCTTAATAAGCCAGTGGAGTACGTCACCACCCGATCTGACGATCGCGCCAGACCGACGATCTACGAACTACTGCCGAAGACCCTTCATCAATTGGCGCATGTTGGTCGTTTGGATATCGACTCAGAGGGGCTCTTGATTCTCACAAACGACGGCGACTTAACCCTGCGTCTGACTCATCCCAGATACAAAATGCCGAAAGAATACCTGGTTACCTTAGATCGGGAGTTTGAGATGACAGACCTGCCCAAGGTTAGAAAGGGTATCTACCTGGCCGAAGGGCGAGCGCGGTTCGACTCACTAGTTAAACTCAACTCGCGTCAGGTCAGGGTGGTCTTGACCCAGGGATTAACCCGTCAGGTACGCCGCGTTTTTGCAGCAATCGGCTACAAGGTGAGAAGACTGCAGAGAACAAAAATCGGACCGCTCTCAGACCGGGTGCTCAAGCCCGGGGAGTTCAGGCTGCTCAGGCCCGCGGAAGTGGCGCTGCTTAGAGGCGAGAAGTGAAAGGTGAAAGGCCTGCCCTGAGCAAGCCTCAAGCGCGTCGAAGGGTGATGGGTGATTGGTAGATGCCATGGTGTTGCCAGGCTGCCGGATCAACAGCAGCCTGACAAACAATGAATTACAAACTCAAGGCGGCACCTACCGCCATAAGCAAGGGACAGAACAGCCAAAAAGGAGCGAAGGCAAACCGGATCGTGATCGGGGT
>JAFAIO010000057.1 GCA_019236675.1 Verrucomicrobiota bacterium | reverse complement strand
GGTTGGGGGTCTCGATCGCATGGCACCGCTACGAGGTGTTCTTTAGCACCAACATCAATTCCTGCCGCATCGGCATTGACGAGCGGCAGAGCTTGGAAATTAACGCTTTTGCTTCTATTGGCTTTGCTCTTTTTCCTGTGCATGGCTAATTACACTGTTTTGAGATTTGGGCAGGCTCGGCCCGGCGGCGGAATCGGTTACTAATCTCCCCAACGGGGTCGGGCGTCCCTCTCGGCCCTGTGGCCGCCACCAAACAAATCACCCCCAAAACACCGGAACCATGCTAGTTAACGGGCACAAAAGGCACCAAACAAGCGTCAGTCTTAGCTTGCCGCTCCTACCCGCAGCAATGAAGCACCGCGCCGCACCGATTCCAAGTTCCTGGCACAAGCCACAAATCCGCAGGTATTTGTGATCGCTAATTAGTTTAAGGCATCCACATGACTCCAGGAAATACCGATGAGTGATACCCCTGAACATCGGCCGAATCTTCAATCTGCTGGCCCGATGGCCAGGGGGCGCAATTTGGTAATCTGCTGCGATGGAACGAGTAACGAGTTCGGGCGAAGGAATACAAATGTTGTGCGCCTCCTCCAATGTCTTAAGCGGGACACGCATAGGCAGTTTATCTATTACGGTCCGGGAGTCGGAACTCTCCCGGATCCAAATCGGATAACTCGCCTTGGCAAATGGTGGTCCCAGGTGATCGGCCTGGCGTTCGGTCACGGCCTCACCGCCGATGTCATGGAAGCATATACTTATCTTATGGAACTATGGGAGGCGGGCGACAGAGTCTTCATCTTTGCTTTTAGCCGAGGCGCCTACACAGCGCGTGTCCTCGCCGGTTTGCTACATACCTTTGGGCTTATGCCCCGTGGCGCCTACAATTTGCTCCCCTACGTCATCAAGAATTACCACGCTCTCTCCGACCGAACCAACAAAGACGAGACGCGAAACATTGAGCAGATCTATCAAGAATTCAGAAGGACTTTCGCTCGTGCCGTCCCCGGTGATGAAAAGGAACGGCATTTTCCTGTGCACTTCCTGGGTGTATGGGACACCGTCTCAACAGTTGGCTGGATTTGGGATCCGAAAAGCTTTCGGCATACGGCTTACAATCCAAGCATAGTCTACGCCCGACATGCGATTGCTATTGATGAACGGCGGATTTTTTTTCGTCAGAACCGCTTCTCGCACGGAGAGGGGAGTCACGAAAAGTCCGGTGTGGGCGACGTCGACGGAGTGCCACGGCGAATCGAATGTTGGTTCCCAGGTTCCCACTGTGATGTGGGCGGGGGTCATGCGCCAGAGGACGATAAGCTCTGGCCGCTTTCGCTTGACTGGATGCTGGAAGAGGCCGCGAAAGTTGAGCTTTATGTAGATCCCGATCGTAAGCGCACGGTATTCGGCGCGACAGCCTCCTCGAAGGTCTGGGTTGAGCAGCACCACGAATCACTCGAAGGACTGTGGAAAGTAGCGGAATATTTCCCTGCGGTCCGATGGCGACGGGATTATGAGACCAACACGTGGCATCGACGCTTCGAGATGGGCAAGGGAATACCGCGGAAAATCCGTTCCGGCGACTTGATTCATGAATCCACACTCCGGCGTTTGCGTGAGAAAGAAGTTGACCTTCCTGACGGCCGGAAGGGGCCATACGAGCCTCGGAATCTCTGCGTGAAATACAAAGAGGAGGTGCGCCGCCTGCCAGAGCAGCTACCGGAATATCATGTCTACCAGCCTGCAAACTGCGGCTGTCAGGCGTGCGACGGGCTGCGAAAGAGTAATCCAAACTCCTGACTCATTTCTCCTCTTTATACCTATGGGGTGTTGGCATATTATAAGGTAGCGCTTGAGAGAATGGGTATCTTTGCATCGGAGACGCGGACCAATTCTTATGACGGTTCGCCGATTCCACTGGTCGACGTTAACTTGGATGGCAAAATCACCGGCGTTGAGTTGCTCGTGCTGAGCAGCCTGGCAAATAAGCGTGGTGTGGAGCTTCCTGAGAAGGCGCACAACTGCCCTCTCCCAGTATTCTATGGTTGGGGCCCGCCGCACCTGAATGAAGTCGACTTCGTCCCGCGCTGCTTTTCCCCGTTTTCGCGCTCGTTAACTAAAGGGGTGCCGATCCATGACACGGCAGGAACTTGAAGAGCTTTTCTACGGAAGACGCGATCACGAGCGTCGATTTACCCAGGACTTCCCCATTCTTCCAGACGTCTGGTTTGCCTACGCAGAGGTCGGAAGCAAAGACTTAGACAAGAACGGTCGCCTCTCGCTACTCCTCACGCCTCACAATATGAGTGACGCCTCAAGACTGGCCCAGGCGCTTCGCGCTCGCCTAGAGTCAACACCCACAGCTGGCACCAAGCCGCGCATCCTCTATAACGAGTCTGTAGTTCTGGCGGAGTTTTCGTTTGAGGAACTGTTACGCGTCGCCTTGCCGCTCTCGGACTGGTGGCGGCGCGTCATCGCACCTGCGATTCAGCCCGGACAGCGTTGGAAAAAAGATCAGATTTTGGCCCTGGCACGCAAGCTGCGCGAGTACAAGCCCGGGCGGCGGTTCAGCTTGGGCGAACCCAAACTACTTAAGAAGCTAATGGCAATCATCGGAGCCATCGAATGCGACCGGACCGGGACCGCACGGGTAAGCGCCGCCAAAGAGGAATCGCCGACCCAGGCCGAGGTGAATGAGTTTGCCCGCCTATTCGATGGTGTTGCAACGCCACTGAAAGACTCGGCGGGCCTTCTCTGGAGCGTAAGCCGCAATCGGAGGGCAGAAACGAGTGTTTGGCGTTCTCGCATGGCCGTCAAGGCCGATGCAGTGGCGAAGCTATTCGACCTCAAGGCCAACGACATTTGCTGGGCGATGTTGGACACTGGCATCGATGCTACCCATCCCGCCTTCGCGCGCCGGTCGGACGCTGCGGCGAACGGTAAGCAGCCGCGACCTGTAGGCGGTCGACGCGAATTCCAGAGCCGGGTCATGAAAACGTACGACTTTATGCGCCTCAAGGAACTGCTCGATCCGGAGGTGAAGATCGACAGCAAAACCAAATACTGCGCGCTGCCGGCAGCGAAGCTCAGAGAGTTGCAGGATGATCTGCAGCACAGTCTGGTGCGCGGGCGGGCGATCGACTGGGACGTGCTGGAGCCCTTCTTATTGATGCCGCATGTCAAAGGGAGGGGTCAGGGAAAATACACGGTCCCCAACGACGCCCACGGTACGCACGTAGCAGGCATTCTTGCAGCCGACTGGCCGGATGCTCACAAACACACCTCGCTTGAGAGTCCACTCACCGGCATTTGTCCCGGCATCGAGCTGTACGATATGCGGGTGCTAGGCGAAGGCGCCGACGAGTTCACCATAATAGCTGCGCTCCAGTTCATCCGCCACCTCAACGCGCACAAAGACCTGATGATCATTCACGGAGTGAACCTCAGTTTGTCTGTGCAGCACGACGTTGCCAATTTTGCCTGTGGCCGGACACCAATATGTGAGGAGTGCGAACGAGTAGTGGCCAGCGGGGTCGTGGTGGTGACCGCAGCCGGGAATCGCGGGTTTAATAAGCTTCCAACTCCGGATCCTGACGCAATCGGGGACTATCGCTATATCAGCATCACGGACCCAGGGAACGCTGAGAGCGTCATTACAGTTGGCTCAACCCATCGGTATATGCCTCACACTTACGGAGTCTCCTATTTCTCTAGCCGCGGGCCGACCGGCGACGGTCGCACAAAGCCCGACTTGGTTGCCCCCGGAGAACGCATCGACTCCTGTTCGCTCAGAGGCGACTATGAAACTATGGATGGCACGAGTATGGCCGCACCTCACGTCAGCGGCGCCGCAGCTCTGTTAATGGCGCGGAACCGTGAATTGATCGGGCAACCCAAGCGGGTGAAAGAGATCCTCTGTCGAAGTGCGACCGACCTCGGCCGCGAACCGAGATTCCAAGGTGCTGGCATGCTGGACATTCTCCGGGCTCTACAAGCAGTCTGAACGGAAGGAGTAACAACTATGTTCACTCTGGAAGCCCTCCAAGCCCACGATGGTGACTGCCTCCTGCTGCATTACGGCTCCGATCTAGATCGCAAGCTGATCCTGATCGACGGCGGACCGACCGGCATCTATAAATCCGTTCTAAAGACTCGCCTGGAGCAGCTGCGCGGCAAGGGAACTCTTCACCTGCGGCTCATCATGGTAAGCCACATTGACTTGGACCACATCACGGGCGTTCTCGACCTGCTGAAGAACCTCTATGAGCTTCAAAATAGCGGCAAATCGCAGCCCTACCGCACTCAATCGCTGTGGCACAACAGCTTCGAAAAGCTTGCTGGAATGAAAAAAGCAATGTCGGAGAACGGAGTGGTCGCAGCTGCGGTGAACGGGAGCTCGATAAACTTTGCCGGACTCGATGATAGGGTTAAGGCGGTGGTCGCCAGCGTCAGGCAAGGTAACGATGTCCGCAACTACGCCGTTAGGCTTGGGACTAAACTGAATGCAGAGACGAATGGAGAACTGTTGTGCGCTCCGGAAACGGGACGCAAGACCATTTCGATTGACCCCGATGCTGGCTTAACGTTCACGATTCTCGGCCCGAGAGAGGCCGAGTTGAGGGACCTTGAAAACGAGTGGGAGAAATCTAAGACGAAGGCCGAAACTAAGGCGACACCTGAGACGATCGCGGCCGACTACCTGAACCGAACCGTTCCCAACCTCTCGAGCATCATAGTTTTGGCGGAACTGAGAACAGGCAAAAGCACGCGCAAGCAGATGCTGCTGACTGGGGATGCCGGGGGCGATTTCATCCTAAAGGGTCTGGAGAGCTCAGGTCTCCTCCGAAAGGGTAAGATTCACGTGGACCTACTCAAAGTCCAGCATCACGGCAGTGAGCACAGCAGCACCCAGGATTTCTTCGAAAAAGTTACGGCCGACTATTACGTGATCTCCGGGGATGGCAAGCACGGTAACCCTAGTTTAAAGGTACTGAATTGGCTATCTGTCGCGAGAGCGGGCGAGAAGTTCGACGCGTATCTCACCAACCGAAAATTGCGAGAGAACCTGACGAAGTCGCTCGACGAATTTCTGAAAGCAGAGGCCAAGGACGCGCCCGAACACAAGTACCACTTTCGGGAGGAGCAGGCATTGTCGATAAGCGTGCCCGTATAGTCACAGTGGCCACCAACTCGAGAATCTTCGAAACCATCCAACCCTCAGCCCGTAGTATGTCATCCAAGCGATGTCGTACGATGCGTCCGTTAAGCCGTACCGTTAACATCGTGATAGCCCGTTCACAGCGCTTCAGGGTCTCGATCGACACTTTCCACAGCGCGCCACGAGATCCTCATGACTGGCGCAATTTCGTTTTTCGAGCGATTTCGATCCTTCGCGAAACAACCTTCGAAGGAAAGCCCCGACTGTCAGATGAACAGCGCACAGAGCGGATGAGTCAGCAGATCAAGCTGCGGAGGTGAAATGAGGACGCCATGCTTCTTCAGGAGGATTGGCATCCTTCTAAACCTAAATTCCGAAATTGAGCTGAAAATCATGCGGCATTTTCTGTTGGCGGGTCGAATTTCGGAGAAGTTGGTGGAGGCCAATGTAAGAGGCTGGTGAAGAGCGGCTTTCGTTGCGAATGATCGACTGAGACTAAGGTAGCCATTGGGGCCATAGCTTTTTCCAACACGTCAGTAACGTCTTAAATTCAATACTTCAATATAACGCCCCGAAACTCTCGAGAGCTAGTCAAATAAGAAACGAGTGACTATGGATAACTTTGTCATGGTTCGAACCCGTGCGAGGCAACTTCTGAATAATCAGGCAACAACTCGGCGACTAGGCCTTGCGAAAGCAACTCCTCAGGCGTACCCGATCGTTCCATTTCGTGCCAGGCGCGCGTGCAACTCCGCCACATAATTATCAACGTGCTTGTTAAGGATCTCAATGCCACATTGTCGCCAGTATTCAATTCCATCATCCCTCAAAACGACTGCCCACGATCGCGGACCCGGGTGGGCCCTGTGCGCAAATCGAACGAGCGACTCGGTATCCTGAGCCCTCAATCCGTGCCCGAGGAAAAGAAGCGGATTACTAACCAATTTCTCTTTCACCGCTTCAGGAAGCACATTAGGAATGCGTGCAGCTAAAGCCCAGTAGTCAAGCAGCGTAGTGGTGTAACTCTCGGGGATACGACGTTGGCGGTCGAAACCCCTATTTAATTTTACTATCACGAATGCTTCTGAAAAGTTTCGAATGTTTTGCGGCTTTTCAATAATCCGTAACGCGTTATCCGGAGAACGATGATAGAAAAGCCTGCGGTGAGGGCCGTCTGCTTGATACGAGAGGAGGCGATACGGAAGCCCGGCATCCGCCAGGCGACACTCGAGAATATCGTCGTAGTTGGTCGTAACCACCAATGGAAAGGCTATGGCATCCCCAGCATGTGTCTTAAATTTTTTCCATGAGGCGAATAGCTGGTGTGTTCCGCTCGGCACCAAAGAGGTACGCGCGAACAGCCTGCGGATCTCGCCATAAAGGTTATCCCGCCCGTGTCGGTCTGCAATGTATTGGGCGACTGCAGACCGGTCTACCTTGAGCGCCTCGCATTCGAAGATGCGCGCTAGCTCGTCGTAAAACTCCTTTGCCATTAGCTTTGTTGGCGAATGTATCGCCGAACCAAGAAAGAACGTCAGGCGCCCGTCTTCGATGAGTCGAATCACGCGGTCGAAGTGCGCATTGAGGTCGAGCGTCGGTTCGCAGTAAGGTGTTTCGGGATCGGGCGAAAGCTCGTGTTTTTCCTCAACAGCTCCTTCGACCGTGTGGACGCAGATTCGCTCGACGATGCTCCTGATCAGCTTCTCTACCTGCAAGCGTGCTGACCGGGGTCATCAGCGAGATACCAGAGCGGTAGGACGCCACACGACCTCAGATGCTTCTCCTTTTCTTCGAAGGCTCCTTGATCCCTGGGTACGGCCATTATCGCGAAGTGGCGAATACCAGCGTAATTTTGATGCACTTCCTGAAGCAACCTGACCGTGCGGCCTGGCCCCAAGCTTGCGCCGATGAACAGGAGAGAACGGCTCGAAAACAACAGGCTTTCGACCCCCACAAGTAGTACACGTTTTTGCTGCGGTTCATTGCCGTAGTGGGCATCGCAGTCAGACTGGGCAAAGGTGCGGCCCACACGGTCCTGCCAGTCACCGTGCAATTTGATCAGCACGCGACGGTTGCCATGTAGGGCATCAACGATGAGATCGGGCCTTGGTCCGGAAATCACTGACTCGAAGGGAGCGCCATTGGCCTCGAAGGCACGCTCTAGGACCCGATCGAAATTCGTCGTCATCACAGGGCCGCCCGCGATCAGGGGCAACAGTGATACTGTTCCCACTCGGAGACTTGACGGCTCAAGATTGGAATCGCCGGCAGAAGCGGCCACCATATTTTGGAAAGCGTCTGCTCCCAATTCCTTAAGCAGCGTCTCAGCGGCTTCCTCGTAAAGATTGGCGCTCAACTGTTCCTTGATAATTTGCGCAAGGCTAGGAGGAGCAGCTCCAAGCAGGAGGGCTTTCCAGTCCTTGAAGCCAAAGGCGGTGGAGATTCCCGCTCCAACGAAAGGCACAAGGCCGGGGCTGGTGCGTCCCTGACGTTCGAGGTGGTACAGCGTCTGAGCATTGAAACGATCTAGCCAGTCCTGGTCCGGGTGAGCGCGGCACGGCCGCGTTCTTCACGTGTATGGCGGCGCAGGATTTTATGGCCGGCCATGGGCAGAATCAGGCCGTGGATGGCGTCTTTGGCGTTGGTCGTCGTGAGGCCATTCTGATCCGCCGCCCATCGGTGAGGGATCGGCGCGACGGCGGTGTTGGCGATGTCCATCACGGCGACGCCCCTGCGCCCGGCGGGCGCGGCGATGGACCAGGGATTCGTGCCGATGGCTTTCTCCCGGCCACCCCACGGGGCCATGGCGGGCTCGGCCGGTGGCATCATGGATTTGATGTCGATCGTGATCAGCATATGGCCGCAGCCGGATTCACGCGTGGGGTCATAAGGGCCGGCCACTTGGGTACCGAAATGGCGATGAGATCTTCTTGCCCGGCGAAATCGAGAACAGAAACTCCGCACGGCTTTCCCAGGCAGGAATCGCGCTCGCCGACACGACCTGGCACAGCTCAACCAAACTTAAAGTGAAACCCCGCCTATCCGACTGGATCTTTGAACCCAAACTGGACGGCTACCGGGCAATTGCAGGGATCGATTCGGCCCGTTGCATTGGAGCCGCAATGCAAGATTTTCGTTCCTTTTGACGCGGGTTTGGAGTATCCGTCGTGCGTCCATCTCGTTAGACTTTAAATCGCAAATAAGCGCCTGTTCGAGTCAGAAAATCGAGCTAAGGTAGAAATAGCAATTTTGTAAAACAAGGAGAAACCCGATGACCCAAACGGCCGTTGCTTCAAAAGAACGGAAGAAAACCGATCCCGGAACAAGAACGGATCTTAGTAGCGACGCTGTTACGGAAATCTCGAGTGAACTGCGCAAATTGCTCGCCGACGTTTTCGCACTTTATCTGAAGACCAAGAATTTCCATTGGCATTTGACCGGCCGTCACTTTCGCGACTATCACCTGCTTTTAGATGAGCACTCCGAACAGATTCTCTCGATGACGGACGATATCGCAGAACGCGCTCGCAAGCTGGGTGGATCCACGCTCCGCTCGATCAGCGATGTTACCCGGCACCAGCGCCTCCTCGATAACAATGCGGATTTTGTACCACCGCTCGATATGCTCGCGGAACTGCGTGCGGACAACCTGCAGCTGACGCGGTACTTACGTTCTACCCATGAAGTCTGCGCCCGGCACAATGATGTGGCTACTACGAGCTTGATCGAGACTTGGATCGATGAAACCGAGCGCAGGACTTGGTTTCTATCGGAAATCGCCACTGACCTATTGGGGATACACCGCGATATAGCGGACTTGCTAAGCGGATCCCAGCGAGAAAAACCAGACCTCAGTTTTCACGCTACGCTTAACCCAGGATCAGCAACTCCGGAAGATATCGCCGAACTTTTCGAATCGATTTCCCAATTGAACCGAGCTTTTGGCGGCCAAGGAATTGTTTTCCGTCAAATTGAAGGTGCGCCAAGCGGCGCCCAACTTGATTCCTAAAATGTTTGGTAAGCTGCTTGGTTTCGCGATCCGTAGCGCGACCGACAATAAAAATAATCGCAAGGCATTTTTGCGAACCTTTGCTGTTCTCTCCGTTTTAATGGACAAGCGTGACCAAACGACGGTGGAGCTTATCAGAAAGGCCGCTCTGGAGGACTTGCAAGCAGAGGTTCGCAGATCCCAAGCGGAAGTAGATGCACAAGTTGCCGCAGCAGAAGAGAAATCCGCCAATGCAGCGCTGATCCGTGCCAAGGCTGATGCCATCGGCAGAGAATCAAAAGCGAAAGAAATCAAAATTAGAATCGACTCCCTCGTAAAAGCGGTTGAAGCCTTCGCTAAGTTAGAGCGCGCAGGAGGAGCGCTTGTGTTTTCCGAACTCGTTGAGCTTGTAGAAATAGGAAAACAGGAACTTCCGAATGAGCAACTGATTGCGCTCGCAGCTTCAAAGCTTAAATACTTGGAATGATACGCTTTAAGCAAGATCCACGGGAAAGGCTCCCCAATCTTTCCGTGTTCGTCCCAAAGAAAACTGGCGAGCGTTTAGCCAGGAAAAGGAAAGATTGTCCGTAAACTGATATCGCCAATGGGTGTGCATAGGAACGAGAGCGTCGCTACGCATTTCCAAGGCTGGAAAACCGACAGCGTAAAATTCGACGAGCAAGTCGGTCGGTTGGTAAAGGCGCTTCGAAAATAGGCGCAGACTCAAAGGCCTCCTCTTGGAAGGGATCCATATTACAAAAACGTGCATCTTGCTTTGAAAAGGTACTCGTTAGTTTCGCTCCAGCAGCGTGATGGGATGGCGGTACACCGCTACGGCGCGGATTACAACTTGCTCCATGGCTTTTGAGACCGCATTCTCGCGATCGCCAGGAAATAGGATCTGAAGTTTTTCGCCGCCGTGCTGAGCTTGAGCATGCAATTCGAGAACTCCGAATCGTTCCTCTTGCCTCACATGAAAATCCTCCAGGCGCCGCTTCGCCGGTT
>JAFAIO010000027.1 GCA_019236675.1 Verrucomicrobiota bacterium | reverse complement strand
AATGGCTCCGTAGGAGTCAGATCTTTATAGCTCCAAACCCAAAGAAACGGATGTAGCTCCGTAGGAGCGTTATATCATTTGAGAGCGTTGCCTGGTCATGGGAACGCTTTCGATGCCGCTCCTAGCGGAGCCGACTCCGCCAAGGCTTCGTCGCGCCCGATTAGTTAGTCAGGCGCGCCGCAGCGAAGCGAAAGCGGCTCCTCGCACATAGATCGCCATAACTATAAAGATTTTGCTCCTACGGAGCCGCCGCCAATTCCCCCCGCCCACAACAAGCCACGGTAACAATCCCACAATCGCCGTTGAGCAAGCGTAAATGCCCAACTCGAAAATGTGTTGTGAGAAATTCGATCATCGGACGGAGACATAACCTTCCGAGGAGGGCAAATCGAACGGTTGGGGCACCCCGTCCACCGCGAGATATTTTCGGAATCGGAGCCTCCGAGCCGGTGAAAGCCCCTGTCAACGGACCAACGCCAAGCAAACGGAGGATCATCAGCTTTATATTGATGGGCGCAGTTGTGCTCTTAGCGCTAGGCGGGAGCTATTACTACGCGCACACCCAATCCTTCCAATCGACTGACGACGCCTTTATCGAGAGTAACGTTACCGATCCGGCGCCGAAAATTGCCGGACGAGTGGATCATGTCTTGATCGACGATAACCAACACGTAAATAAGGGAGATCTATTGGTCACTATCGATCCGCGCGACTATGACGCTACGCTTCGACAGAGGCAAGCGAGTTTAGATAGCTTCAACGCGCAATCGGAGGCGGTTGAAGCAACCATCGAACAACAACAGGCCCACTTGAACACCTTGCAGTCGACGCAAGAATCGGACCAGGCCACTGCCGAGGCGGAACGAGCAAACGCTCTCAATGCAGCAGCTTTATTAAAACGCAATCAGGAGCTATTTGCTCGACAAGTGATTGCTCCACAAGACTTAGATCGTACAAAAGCGGACGCCGACGCAACTAAAGCCACTCTGAATGCCGGGTTAAAAAAGGTAGCCGCGGACGAAGCCCAAAGGCGAGAGGCCGAATACCAACTAAAGACCTATGTTGCGCTTTATCAAAGCGTGCAAGCAAAGATCGCCGAGACAAAGGCCGGTTTGGAGTCTGCGAAACTCAACCGGTCCTACGCCGAGATCCGAGCGCCCGCAGATGGGCTTATCACCAATAGAACCGTCCAACCTGGTAACTATGTGCAGGTAGGTCAGGTGCTGCTTTCGTTGGTTCCTAACGATCTTTATGTGATAGCCAATTTCAAAGAGAATCAGCTAACGCGCATGCGCGCCGGTCAACCCGTAACGATCCGCATTGATTCGTTGCCCGGTAAAACTTTTTCCGGACATCTTCATAGTATCCAGGCCGGAAGCGGAGCGCGATTCAGCTTGCTGCCGCCAGAGAACGCGACGGGAAATTATGTCAAGGTGGTCCAGCGGGTTCCGGTGAAAATACTTTTCGACACGACGCCGGAGACAGATCTCCCGATTGGGCCAGGCGAGTCTGTCAACCCTGTCGTCAAAGTCCAGGATTTCCACTATTCGCCGATCGAAGGGACCTGCGTTGGTGTCGGAGTCATTTTGATCCTAGTTCTGCTTAACTGGTGGGGTGCCCGACAGCCACGTTCAAACAGCCTGGATGGTGAAGCTGAAGATGACAGCCGGTTAGTTGAGCCTTACCAAGAGCAGGCCGGCGTCGAAGGTCAACCTGTTGACGGAGCCGACTGTCGACCAGCGATCAAAGGGAACGGCTCCGCCTCCGCCAAGCTACGGCGCGACGAGTTGCCCGGGAGGTAACCGCTGCCATGTCCACCGGGGTAACGGCCATACATGGAGATTTCGCCGAATGGCATCCGGCTGGAAATCCCTGGTTAATAGCAGTTGCGGTGATGACTGCGACCTTCATGGAAGTGCTCGACACTTCCGTAGCAAACGTGTCGCTGCAACATATTGCGGGGACCTTGTCGGTTAGCTCGGATGAGGCGACTTGGGTTTTAACTAGCTATCTAGTGTCAAACGCCGTTGTTCTTCCAGCCACGGGCTGGCTCGGTCGGTACTTCGGCCGCCGGCGATTTCTCATTGGGTGCATTGCTCTATTCACCTTTGCATCGGCCCTGTGCGGAATGGCTGACAGTTTGGGAATGCTCATCGCGGCCCGCATTCTCCAAGGCTTGGGCGGCGGCGCGCTGCAGCCCGTATCGCAGGCGGTCATGCTGGAAACATTTCCTCAAGAAAAAAGAGGCATCTCCATGTCCGTCTACTCCATTGGAGTGATTGTAGCCCCGATTCTCGGTCCAACGTTAGGAGGGTGGCTAACCGATGACTATTCATGGCGTTGGGTGTTCTACATCAACCTGCCGGTCGGCATCTTCGCGATTATCATGTGTCTGATTTTCCTGGAGGACCCTCCTTACCTGAAAAGCGCGAAGCGCGAGCAAATCGATTTTATCGGGCTTGGTCTGCTCGTCATTTGGATCGGTTGCCTGCAGATTATGTTGGACAAAGGACAGGAGGAGGACTGGTTTTCTTCACTGTTCATACGCTGGCTGGCAGCTGGCGTCTCCGTCGGTCTGGTTGCATTTGTAATTTGGGAATTCACGGTCAAACACCCGATTGTTAATCTTCGAGTCTTACGAGACCGAAACCTTCTAATTGCGACCCTCTTAATGTTCTTGATGGGAGTTATTCTCTATTCGACCACAGCGGTTCTGCCGAGATTCTTGCAAACGCTTCTGAACTACCCGGCGCTGCAGTCGGGTCTAGTGTTAAGTCCTAGAGGGATCGGATCCATTATCGGCGCAATCGTTGCCGGACAGATTCTGTCTCGCACAAAGATTGACGGTAGATACTGGATGGCGCAAGGAGCGGTTGTACTCGCCCTCTCCATGGCAATGTTCGGGAGCCTCTATCTCGACATTGCGCCGGGCAATGTAATTTGGCCGATCATCATCAGCGGATTTGGCATTCCGTCCATTTTCGTCCCAATGACTACTTTTTCCGTGGCGACGGTAGGAAAGGCAGAGCTGGCGGATGCGACCGGAATAACCAGTCTCGTACGGAACCTGGGTGGTTCAGTCGGTATTTCCCTGATCACGACTTTCGTCACGCGGGGAACGCAAGCACATCAAGCGCTGCTGGTTGGCCATTTGATACCTCACAATCACCTTTACCTCGATCGGCTGAGCCAAATGGAAACGATCGTGGCTCCGCACAGCGGCGCGATTACCGCTCACAGCCAGGCGTATGGTCTTCTGTACGGAACGCTACAACAACAGGCCGCGCTTTGGTCCTACATTGATCAATTTCGATTGCTTGCCGTTGTCAGTCTTTTGCTGGCGCCGATTATCTTTCTGTATAGAAAGTCTCCTGCTCCACCAAAATACGGTTGAGCTATGCCAGACGTTGGTTGGTCGGTCGTTGCTCGCTGAGGTACTCTCCTGCGAGTTAAAAGAAAGGAGAAAATCCATGAGCACCACCTGCCACAAACCAGCAGCGCGCGGCTTAAACGCGGGTGGCCGGTCTGAGAGCGGCTGTGCCAGTGAAGCTGATGTATCGATGGATCCGACACGTGAACAGACTGTGGAAACGTTTGCTAGGCAGTTCACCCATTTCGAATGGAAATATCTATGTTCGTATCAGTGGTTCATAAGGGATTTCGCTCGAGCGGTCGAGACCGACGATTTTTCCTCACTTCGGATCAAAGCGGAAAGATCGCTCGTGGAAGGCGGAATTCGTCGCCCTGGGCACCCGAGAAGAGATGACCAGAACGTTTGCCATACCTCTAAGTGGTACGACTAACCTGATCTGCTTGGCGGGGCGAGGCTCGGCTTTCATTGCGTCCTCTGCGCGAGACTGGTCCAGGGAAGCTGCAACAAGTTTGCAGTGCCGGCCTACAGCTTGTAGCCGATTTGCCGGAGCAATCCTTTACGAAGGGCTATATCCTGTTCGACTTCCACCCCCTTGGGCGGTTCTCCGTCGATCACACCTAGGATCCCCCGCCCTTGCTCGGTCGCGGCCAGAACCACTTCGACAGGGTTTGCGGTGGCGCAATAGATTCTGCACACCTCTGGTACAGCCTTTATGGCGTTCAAGACGTTGACGGGATAGAAGCCTTCACCTAGAAAGATAATGAAGCTGTGCCCAGCCGAAATTGCTTCCGCATTTTGCTGAGCGAGTTCTACCAAAACAGAATTCGTGCCACTCCAACGAACCAGGCAGAGCCCGGAAGCTTCACAGAATGCCAGGCCAAATTGGATGCCGGGGACAGCCGTCACCAACGCTTCGTGGATGTCTTCAACTGTCTTAATGAAGTGGGCCTGACCCAGAATTACGTTGAGGTTGTCCGGTTTCTCGATTTTTACCGTTATCAACTCCATGATTCGAGGATTTGTCTCCATTTAGCAGATTTGTCCTCTGGTTTGAAGCCGATTCTTTTTGAAGATTGATCACTGAGCGTGCGGCGCAGATCAAAGACATCGAGTCTTACGCGGTAAGAAGTAAGCTTTGTCACGCCGGGACTGAACGATGGTAGCGACGCGCCTGCGTCGCCTTGGGTTGGGAATGCTATTTAGGCGACTCATTCTTGGCAACCGAAGATTAGATTTTGACAACGGATGCGGGGTTTTTCCGCATTACGGAGCTAGCCTTCTTTAGCCCCTTGGCTGCCGAGCGGTTGATTGGCTGAACAAGCACGAAGCTTTACAGAAAGATTCCGCATGAAACATTCCTTCAATCCGACCTGCGATCGTCACGGTCATATAATTACGGGCGTCGGGATCTCGCCCCAGGTGATAGCGCCATTTGTTTTTCCGACAGCTGAAGAAATGGCCTTCTTGCCGGGTACCGCAAGTGGCAGCGTCTCGGCGCCACATCGACGATTCGATGAGTCCATTTCCAAAAAGACAAAGGTCCCTTTTCAGATTCGAAAAATATTGGTTCCGATTGACAGCCAGCATACAGAGCTGGCCGATCTGAAACGCGTCATCCAACTGGCGCAGCGATTAAATGCCCAAGTCACTCTTTTGCACTGTTACGAAGCTCCGCGAAGTTTTACCTATGCTAAGGGAGATTCCGGCTTCGACGACGTCGTTCGGAATCGAGAGCTGACCTTGCTGCTTCTGCAGACTCTGTGCGATCAGGTGCGGAAATCGTGGTCAAAGTGCCTGTGGCTATTCGAAGATGGATCTCTTCCGGCAAGCATTCTCCGTGTTAGTAAGAGCATGCGGGCGGACTTGATTGTCGTGCCAGTGTCTCTCGATGCAGCCAGCGAGAACTGGTCAACGATTGATGTTGTAGACGCTTTGGCCAGAAAAGCCGGCTGTGCGGTTCTAGCTGGAAAAGCCATACTGGGCGCCAAAGTTACGTGAGACAGGAAGTGGAAGCCAGGACTGTTAATATGAATACGTTGGCTATAGAGCAGGCTGAGACAAAAGCAATATCGATACGCCGGATAATTGCCGCGCTGGATCTTACCAAAAGGTGCGAGGCCACATTAGACTACGCGGCCAGGTTGGCCAGGTCGTACCGTGCATCACTGTGTGTCACCTTCGTGTTTTCGCCCCATATGCTGAGTGAGCGAGACAAGTACTATCTAATCGATGAACGACAGACCGAATTCAGGCGCCAGCTGGACCAGCTCGTTAATCAAGTACGCGGGATTGCTCCTCGGTGCAAATCAGCATTTTTAGTCGGCGAACCGGCAGACCGAATCACGACTTTAGCGCGTGATAGCCACGCCGATCTGATTGTTACTACCAGCTATCAGCGAAGATTTATACCGCGATCCTTCATTCCGGATAAAGCGATCAAAATCGTCGGCCGAGCGCCTTGCCCCGTTCTAGTTTACCGAGAGGAGGATTGAAACTAACTATGACGACTCTACAGAACAACCCAGTGCGCGTGAATTCATTAATAGACGATATCAAGGTCCGTCGAGTTGAGACAGCTCGGAGGTTTGCTGCCCAGTTTAACCAAGCGGAGTGGAAATATCTCTGTTCCTATCAATGGTTTCTTGCCGGTGTCAGTGAAGGGTTAGATCGTGGGGACTTCTTTGCGCTTCAAGCCCGGGCAGAAAAGGCATTGGTGGACGGCAAAATGTGGAAGCAGCCGTTAGTGGTGACGATTGGTGCATATACCCCGTCACCCTGGTTCGGCTTCCTGTGACCCGCGAGCCGGTAATAACCGGTCACCCATTGGAATGAACATGCGGACCCGCGAATCCAAAAGACATCACCTCGCGGACGCTTGGAAGATCGTTCAGGTTTATTGGCGGTCCGACGAAAGGTGGTCAGCGTGGGGGCTGCTCCTGGCTATTCTCTTACTCAATCTTAGCAACGTTTATGTTAGCGTCTGTATCAATGCCTGGAACAAAAATTTCTACAATGCGTTGCAAATTTTCGCCGCTGGCGAAGCCCTTCGCCAGCTAGTTATATTCTGCATACTGGCCGCTAGCGCCGCCACGATTTCGGCTTATGCGCTCTACCTCAACCAGATGCTGCAGATACGCTGGCGCCGCTGGTTGACGCGGAGATATGTCAGCACTTGGTTGGCTGATCGTAAGTATTACCGATTTCAATTTCGCACCGCGACTGATAATCCTGACCAACGTATCGCAGAAGATATCCAACAATTTGTAGCCTATGTAATGACTTTAGCGATTGGTATGCTGACATCGCTGGTCTCTCTCTTTTCCTTTCTCAGTATTTTGTGGGGGCTCTCAGGGCCGGCCGAGATCCCGCTCGGTACATGGGGGGTGGTGCATGTCCCGGTTTATCTGGTCTGGGCGGCATTACTGTCTGCCGGGATTGCGACTTGGCTCACCACTCGGATTGGCCGGCCGTTAGTTCGATTGAACTTTGCCCGCCAGCGCTTCGAAGGCGATTTTCGGTTTAGTTTGGCGCACCTGCGAGAAAACGCGGAAAGTGTCGCCTTGTATGGAGGCGAGGCAGCGGAATCCCGGATTTTCCAAGATCGGTTCAAGAACGTCGTGGAGAACTTCTGGGAGATCATGAAACAACAACGACGCCTAAGCTGGTTCACCATGGGTTACGCTCAACTAGCCGTGGTAGTTCCGCTGTTGCTCGTATCGCCGCGATACTTCTCCCACGAGATTGGGCTTGGCGGACTGATGCAAGTGGCTAACGCCTTTGCTTACGTACACAACTCGCTCTCGTTTATCATTAATGCCTACAATGACATCGCTAACTGGCAGGCAGTCACAGAGCGCCTAAGCACATTTGAAGAACGGCTTTATGATAACCCCGCGACGGCACCGCGCAGGCAGATCGCGGTTCAAAGAGAAGGCGCAGATATTAAGGTTGAAAAACTCGACCTCGATTTACCCAATGGCAGGCCACTTCTCCGTGGGGTGGCCTTCACCGTTGCCGCGGGGAGTTCGCTGTTGATTACGGGTCCGTCCGGCGCAGGTAAGAGTGTGTTACTGCGGGCGATCTGCGGAGTTTGGCCATTCGGCGTTGGTCAGGTCAGCATCGGTCGCGGGCGAAGCCTTTTTGTTCCGCAACTCCCCTACTCACCACTTGGTACCTTGGCTAGTGCATTACTCTATCCGTTTGGTGATGGGGCCAAAGATTCGAGCGGCGAGTTTGCCGCAGCGCTTGAAGAGGTAGGTTTGGCTGCTCTGGTTGAGGAATTGTACGATGAGAATTGGAGCCAGCACCTGTCACAGGCAGAGCATCAGCAGCTGGCTTTCGCGCGCATTCTTATCGCAAAGCCGGCATTCCTTTTTCTGGATGATGCGACTTCTGCTCTTGATGACCGATTAGAAGCGCGTCTTTATAGCATTTTACGCACTGCTTCGTGGCGACCAACTGTGTTTAGCGCCAGCTACAAAAGTACACTACCAAAGTTTCATGACGCAGTTTTGGAGATCTCCACCTTTTGGCCGGCTCCAGAAAGAGCGGTGGTTTAAGAAATCTGATTCCTTGGAAAGACCGAACTTAGCGAACCCATTATGGCTGCGAAGGCGCTGATCCATGCGGTATAACCGTCCCTCGGGGCTTCACTCAGGATACTACTCACGAACGTCCATGTGAATGACATCTCCCTTTTGCAGTGGAGATTTGCCATGGGTGCGCAAGGTGAATCTGTTCGCCTCCGACATATAGGATTCGATGATCTCCGCTTGGATTTCGGGAAACCGGAAATCCAAGCGCATATTCTCCCAGTTCTCAATTTCTTCATCCAGCTTTCCGTCGATTAACCAGGTATTCGGCTCTCGATCAGGCTCGGATTCAGGATCCTCTTTAAAGTTTTCTTCTACTTTGGCTTCGACTGTTTTCATATTACTCCAAAATGCCGCTTTATAGAAGGCTATTACAATGTTCGTAAAGTAACTCCAGATTGACTTAAGGCACCCAAAATCAGGCGCTTCAGTCTTTTTTTTGTCGGCGGCCCGACCGCCATCGGACTGATCTATCCCACAACTTATTTCATGAGGATTAGCTTCGGCGCATCCACCAGGGGGGTTGGGTTCCATGAAACAATTCCGTAGTGCTTGGTTCCGCGTTCGAAAGCCGTGTCACAAGTGCAAGCCGCAAATTGGACAGCGGTTGCTATCGAGCCGGTGCGTTTTGCGGGTTAGGGCAATTCTTGGAAAGGTTCAGACAAACCTTGCCCAGCTAACCGCGGCCAACTTTTTAGATTGAAAACGTATGAATGCTCATTGGTTAGCCGCTAGTGTTCCTATAGCCGCCAGCATTTGGATTGCGTTAATTTGTGCTCTGCTTGCCCTAGCTGGCGCGTTGTATTTAATCAGAATGGTTGTCGGATGTTCACCCGGGAACGATAAAATGCGCCGAGTTGCCGGCGCTATCGAGGAAGGAGCGAAAGCCTATCTGAATCGACAGCTTCTGGCGGTGAGCATTATTGCGGTCATTATCTTCTTCTTACTCGGTTTCACCCGGGATTTTTTTACCGCATTTGGCTTTGTCATCGGAGCGACCTGTTCGATGGCAGCGGGATACATCGGGATGCGCGT
>JAFAIO010000520.1 GCA_019236675.1 Verrucomicrobiota bacterium | reverse complement strand
GGGCTATAAACATATCACCCCCGAAAGCCTCTGGGGTAAACGCTACGCGGCTCTTTTCACTGATCACCCACCAGCTTTCACCCTCCTCCCTTTGCGCCTTTCCGTCTTTGCGTGAGACTTTTTCTGTAGGCAGCGCTCCATGGCTTGGAGCTTGTGCCTGCGATGATTTCTCAATAGGTTCCAGCTTGTGTCTTCTCATCGTCCCAGTGAATTTAATGTGAATGTCAACATTCGATCCGCGATTGGGATCGTATTTCTGTTATTGATCGTCTTTGTGGTGGCGGTGGTGGCGCTGACCTCATACTACACCGTGGGAGCAGATTCGGAGGGGGTGGTTCTGCGTTTTGGGAAGTATCTGAAAACGGTGGAACCAGGGCTACATTTCAAGCTGCCGTTCGGGGTCGATACAGTGACGATTGTGCCTACCCGGCGCCAGTTGAAGCTCGAGTTTGGGTTCACTACGCCCGGTTACCTGACGAACCAGATCCAGCCGAGCCAGGCTCCGATGGAAGAAAAATCGATGGTCACTGGGGACCTGAACGCGGCGTTGGTGGAGTGGGTCGTGCAATATCGCATCGATGACCCCAGCCAATATTTGTTTGAAGTGCGGAACCCAGGGGAGACCCTTCGGGACGTCTCGGAGGCAGCCATGCGCGAAGTGATCGGAGATCGCACGGTGGACGAAGTGATCACAATCGGCCGGCAAGACATCGAAATCGAGGCGCTGGCGCGGATGCAGGAACTGTCTAAACGCTATCATCTCGGGATTCGCGTCGATCAGGTGCAGCTGAAAAATGTGAACCCGCCGGCCCAAGTGCAAGCCTCATTTAACGAGGTGAACAAAGCGCAACAGGATCGGGAAAACGCGATCAATATCGCCAATGGCGAGTACAACAAAGTGGTTCCCAAGGCGAAAGGTCAAGCCGACGAGACTATTCGGGCGGCGGAAGGTTATCGGTTCAAACGGGTCAATGAAGCCGAAGGCGATGTAGCGGCATTCAGTGCTGTATTAGCGCAATACATCAAAGCGCCGGAGATCACCCGGACGCGACTCTATTTGGAAACAATGGGCGATGTGCTCCCGGAGACTGGACCAAAAATCATCGTCGATGACTCCTTGCGTCAATTGCTGCCGGTGCTACCGCTCTCCAATAAAGCCGGCGAGGCGCTTGGAGGTGAGAAGTGATCGGTGAAAAGTGAAAGGTGATAAGTGAAAAGTGCTTCGACAGCTATGCTTAGCGTTAGTCTTGTGAGATCTCCGTTCGCGGAGTTCCCGGCGTTTGTTCAGGGAGGTGATAGGTGAGAAGAGGTGGACTGCTGGGATTAGGGTTAGCAGCGATTTTCGTGGTTGTGCTGGTGATTTCTTTGTCGGTTTATACGGTCGATCAAACCGAACAGGTGATTATCACTCAGTTTGGACAACCGGTGGGTGAACCCATCACGGAACCGGGGCTGCATTTCAAAGTCCCGTTTGTGCAAACCGTCAATACGTTGGATAAACGGTTTCTGGAATGGGATGGAGCACCGGTGGCGATTCCGACCCGGGACAAAACCTATATCCATGTCGACACCTTTGCTCGTTGGCGTATCGCAGATCCGAAGACCTACTTCGTCCGGTTACACGATGAACGCAGCGCCCAGTCCCGCCTCGAAGACATCTTGGGCAGTGAGACCCGCAACTCAATTGCGAAACATGATCTGATCGAGATTGTGCGGACCGACAAGAGTCGGCAGCCGATCCGGGATGAGAGTCTCAAAGGCGGGCCAACGGGCGTGCTTGGCGTTCTTCCTCCGATTCAGTTTGGGCGACAGAAAATCGAGGAAGAAATCAAGACTGCTGCCGCCCAAAAATTGTCGGAGTTTGGCATTACGGTCCTCGATTTCCGGATCAAACGAGTCAATTACAATCCTGACGTTCTGGATCGGATCTATCAGCGGATGATCAGCGAACGGCTTCAGATTGCGCAACGGTTCAGGTCTGAAGGCGAAGGCGAATCGGCGCGGATCGCAGGACAACGTGAGCGGGATCTGAATGAGATTCAATCAAATGCTTACCTTCAGGTACAACAGATTCGGGGTGAGTCGGATGCCAAAGCGAGTGAGATCTATGCCAAGGCTTACACGCAGGATCCGCAAGCAGCGGAGTTCTACACCTTTCTTAAAACGTTGGATACTTATCGGAAGATCTTCACGAAGGATTCCACCATCGTCCTTTCGACGGATAGTCAGCTGTTTCAACTATTGAAACGGCTCGAGGCGAAGACCGTTGCGTCTCCGGCTCCGACACCGGAGAGACAGTGATTGGTGATTGGGGTTGGGGTTGACGGTTCCTCATTCAGAACCGTGCTTTCCAAAAACTGATTACTGACTCACTGGTTACTGATTACTCATCTTTACGCCAAACCGAGCTCGATCGAGGACGAGGACGACGACGAGGCCGATCACGAGGCCTGCAGGTCTCTCCTAGCTCCTGGATTCTGGCTCCTTCCCATCACACCCTGGTGGGCAAGATATAAACAACCTCGCGAACGTCGGGAACGGCTAGGGCAAGGTTGATGACGGAAACCGCGTCATCCAGAGAATCTTGTTGGGCCCGGATCGATACGATGCCGTCATTGGAGCTGATTTGGAAATCGTTGTTTTTCAATCTCGGGTTCCGAGCGATTCGGGCGCGAACGGATGTGGCGATGATGGCATCGTTCGTTAGGGCGACCGGGTCAGAATTTGATTTCGGCGACTTTGCTTCGACGACGATCTGGTCGTTGGTGGCTTCGATAACCTGGCCGCCGACGATCCGTTGATAGAAGTTGGCCAAACTCAGTCCGTGGAACCCGGTATCGCCAGCGGCGGGCGCAATAGGCGCTGGATGACCTTCCGCTCCGTTGGTTTGTGTCACTTTCGCCGGGCTCTGAAATTTCTGAGATGAGGAAGATTTTGGGCCGCTGCCAGTGGAGGCGCATCCAAACAAGAGAAACATTATCGGAACCAGGATGCATGAACAGATTCTTCCAGCCATATCGTTCTCAGGGTAACCGGCAATTGGGAGTAAAGTTCCATCGCTTAGACGCATGAGGCGCAATTTTGTTTGCAAATTTTTGGGCGAAAGGGCGGCGTAGCTATGCCAACGCAGGTGGCGCCACATCGTGGAGCGCTGCCTCGCTTGCGAGGCCGATTCGGTCGGAGACCCATGTGGCGCTGCCTTCTCGCCGCCGCTGGACGCTACGTGGGTGCGAGGGAGTTGGAAAGAATCTAGCCAGCGTTGCGGGCGTCTCTTAGGCCCCCTCGGCCTCGCAAACGGAAGCAGCGCACCATCGTCTCCGACCGCGTCGGCCTCGCAAGCGAGGCAGCGCTCCACGGGTTGCGACCCTACGCTCCACTCTTGATATGACGAAAATCTCATACGATTGGGTAGCCATGTTTAGACAACTTGGCTTGATCGCCATTCTAGGGGTCCTGTGGATTGGGACAAGGTGCTTCGCCCAAGAGACCGCCCGAGACTACACCACCCGTGCTGTCCAGTTGGTCAAGGAAGGCAAGGTTAACGAGGCGATGGAGGCATTCTCGAAAGCGGTGGACCTTGCTCCGAACGATCCGATGTACCGCAAGAACCGGTCGGCCATGTATGCGCATCTTAAGCAATGGGATAAGGCGGTAGCCGATTACGATGTGATCCTCAAAGCTCAAGACAATGACCAAGTGACCCGCTTTAACCGCGGGTTTGCTCTATTTCAGCTGGGTAAGCTTGATGACGCTGAGCAAGATTTTGATGCCGTGATACAGGCCGCGCCTAATGACGAAAACGCGCTGCGGTACCGGGCCTTTGTCTATATCCAGAAAAAAGAGCCGGAAAAGGCGATCGACGATCTGACCAAGCTGATCACGGCTCACCCGGACGACCCGCAGAACTATATAACCCGGGCTAAGGTCTACGCTGCGAGCGGGAAATGGCAGGAAGCGATTGACGACTATGGGAAGGTCTTAGAGAAGAATCCGAAAGATCCTGCGGCGCTTTGGGCGCAAGCGTTGGCCTATCTACGCACTAATAATGCCGCAAAAGAGCTAGAAGACCTCAACGCCCTGATTGAGGTGAATCCGCGCAATCTCGATGCAGTGAAGGAACGCGCCGAATCGTATCGCCGATCAGGGAACCTGGATAAGGCAATCGCCGATTATACGCAGGGGATTCAACTTCAACCTAAGGATGCGTCGCTTTACGCCGGGCGGGCTTTCTCCGAGTTAAAGAAGAGCGACAAGGCGAATGCGCTGACCGACTTCAACAAAGCAATCGAGTTGGCGCCTGATAATAGTGAGTATTACGCGGGACGCGCCTATATTTTCGTGACGAACGGGGACGCGGCGAAGGCGGTCGGCGACTTTAATCACCTGATCTCGTTGAAGCCAGACAACGCGGATTTGTACGTCCACCGCGGAGATGTTTATTCGAAGTTAAAGCAGTGGGATCAAGCAGGGGCTGATTATGAAAAAGCGCTTTCGTTAGATCAGAACAACTACTTGGCTCTCGCCGGTAAAGGTTACGTGATGGGGCAAAAAGGGAATGTCCGCGCAGGCGCCGACCTGCTTCAAAAAGCGCTGCAGCAGGCCAAAGACCCTGACCACCAGGAAGAAATCCGGGTCATGCTCCGCGATATTGGGGTCGGGCCGCAGCTGTGAGAGGGTAGGAGCTAGGAGCTAGGAGCTAGGAGCTAGGAGCTAGGAGCTAGAGGAGATGATGGGAGAACCGACTCCGTAGGAGTCAAATCTTTATAGGAACGGGATCGTAAAAGGCGACAAGCTCCGCTAGGAGCGACATAGAAGGTGGTTTCCCAATTTAGATGTCGCTCCTACGGAGCCAGTTTTGCTAGCTCCTAGATTCTAGCTTCTAGATTCTAGCTCCTAGCTCCTAGCTCCGGCTCCACATCAAATCGTGCCAACGTCGTCGTAATCTTCTCCATGGGCAGTCCAACGACATTGGTGAAGGAGCCGTCTACACTTTCGATGATGGAACCTGGATCGGTTTGGGCTGCGTAGGCTCCTGCCTTATCCAGCGGGTTTATCCGGCTGAGATAGGCTTCGATTTCGGAGCTGGTCAGTTTCCGAAATGTAACTTCGGTTTGGGCAACCTCATAGCAAAGCCGCGATTGAGCGTAATGTACGATGGCTGCTCCAGTGAAAACCGAATGGGTGTGTCCGGAAAGTTCTTGCAGGAACGATCGCGCTTCCGAGAGATCTCTCGGTTTGCCGAATTTTTTGGCACCGAGAGCAACGATGGTATCCGCGGCCAGAACCACTGCCTCAGGATGTCGGGGGGCAACGGCGAAAGCTTTCCGGCGAGCATTGAACAGGGTTAGCTCGCGCGGAGTCAGAAAGTCCACGAACAACTCGGTGACTGGGTCAACGACGACAGTGAAACGGTAGCCGGCCTCAGTCAATAGGTCAGCGCGTCGAGTTGAGCCTGACGCCAGGATAAGCGATCTCACGGCTGAGATGGCGAGGTAGTCGCACTCGGGACCGGCGACGGACTGGGCTTCAGCTCGGTATATCCCTCGGGAATGGCGAACTCGGATTCGTTCAACGTGGACTGCTGCACGTAATCGACTGTGGTGACCACGGGTTGTCCTAGCACCTCGATTGTCGTGCGAATCGGCATTCCCGGGTATTTGTCCGGCGGAATCGAAAGAGCTCTGAAAAGGTTTAGCCCCGGTGCATTTTGGGCCGTATATAGCGCGCTGAGCAGGGCCTGATAGTTCGGAAAATCTTTCGCGACTTGTACTCGAACAGATAGACCAGCGATTTTGCCGACGAATTCATCCGTGTCGTACCCGTTAATCTGCTCCTTCTTGCCAGTGGGTTGAAAATCGACAGTCTCTTCGTTGCCGCTCTGTTGAGACAAGAGTTTCTTCAGCGCATTTCCTTCGGCCCCGAGCTCATCCGCTTTCACGTTCAGAAACATCTTCGTTTGATGTAAGAGGATGGTAGTCACTCCGGATTGAGTATCCAGGAGAGCCGTGGTTTCCGGGTTGGCGTCAATCCGGCAATGATTGTCTTTCAGTTTTATGGTGACGTCCTGGTTTCGACCAAGATTTTGTACCGTCTCCTTAACAACGAAGTCTGCCCAGGCGTTCTGGATACACAGCGCCAATAGAAAAGCGGCAAGCGTGAACGATTGCATAAGCAAAAGGAGGCCTAGGCAACCTATAAGAAAAGCCAGATGGGACAAGTCGGCGTGTGGGCGAAAGGGCGAAAGGGGCGGAAGGGCGATACGGCGATACGGCGAAACGGCGAATGGGCGAATGGGCGAACGGGGCGGTAGGGCGAAAATCTCGGCGCGCCCCTGACTTGCCATTGGTACAAGGATGTCTACGCGCCGGATTTGAGCCATGCGTGCGCGTCCCAATGTCTACGAGATATCCTTTCTCAGGCCATAGAAGCCAACAGGGTGGCAATTCCACGGCCGGCTCAAATCCGGCGCGAATACGCGTGATCTTATGATGCGCCCACCCGCGCCGAGATTTTCGCCCATTCGCCGTTTCGCCGTTTCGCCCATTCGCCCATTCGCCCATTCGCCCATTCGCCGTTTCGCCCCATTCGCCTCAACCGGCTGGCATCTTAATCAAGACCACGAGATCGATAGGTTCCGGGAGTGGGAGCGGCCCCGAGTGCCGGATTTTCCATCTGGCAAAATCGAAACCAGAAACGGCGATCTGTTTCCAACCGGGATCAATAGTGATTTGAGCCAACTCGCTTTTTGTTACCACACAAACGCCGGACGATGCGCTCTCCAAGAAATGAGGAACCTCTGGCGGAGACAAGTGGACTAAGAACGGCTTGACCGAGTACCGAAAATACCAGACCAGGCTTTGCTCGTCATACCCGGTGTACGCGACTCGAGTTTCTTGGGTGAGAGGTTGTTTGGCGCTTTCATACGCGGCCTTGGATGGAAAATAAGGAGCCACCCAGGAGAACCCGACTAAACCGACCAACGCATACAACACGATGGTAGCGCCGGCGAGGAAACGAGCGGGAACGGGCGAGTTAAGCTGCCTGGCTGTCAGGATGGCCAGAAGCGGGAAAGCCGGCAACGTGTAGTGAGGCAGCTTGGTCTGGATCAGTGTGAATACCAGGAAAACAAGAGCGATGCTGCCGAGCAGATAACGTTCTGACAAACCCAGGTCTCGTCGGAGACGTGCGATCGTGCCGGGCAGATAAAAGCACCAAGGAAAGAAGCTGAAAAAAATCGTGACCAGATAGAACGGGAGCGAAAGAACGTAACCAATCAGGCCGTTGCCGCCGTGGCTCTGCATCGGAGCAACTGACCGCATGACGACATGCCGGCCGATGCCGATAGCAAAGAACTCGCCTTTAGTAGCGATTAGCGCAGGTATACCCCAAGCGCCAACGATCAAGACCAGAAGGCCGACGCCCAAACAGGCCGAGCCGGCATGAAACGAAAAGCCTTTCCTTTGGGAAAGATAAAAGGCTGCGGGGAACAAGACGGGCAGCAACGCGATTGGACCCTTCGCTAAAAAGCCTAGAGCGAGAGAGATGTAGAACGCGAGCCAAAGCCAACGCGATTTGGGATTAGTAATTCTTTCCCAGGCGACCCACGTCGCGCTCAGGAAAAAAAAGATCATGGGCATATCGGCCACGGCGGCCCGGCCGTGAATGAATAGCTGAAGACAAGTTCCGAAAATAATTCCCGAGCAAAGGCCGATTTTTGGCCCATAGAGGCGAGCTCCCCAGATGGCCGTGAGAACGGCGGTGGCTGCAGCAAAAAGGACTGATGGTAAACGGACCGAAAAGTCGCTCTCACCGAACAGCTGTGTGCTGGAGACCTGACACCAATAAATTAGCGGCGGCTTATCGAAACGATACTCTCCGTTGACGCGCGGGATTACGAAATCACCGCTCTGGCGCATTTCACGAGATGCCTCGGCGAAGCGCGGTTCGTCTCGATCGATGAGGGGAAGGGTGTTATTCCCCAGCGAATCGATGATTGCGACCGCGACGAAAAGGAGCAACAGATGAAACGGTCGAATCATTCGGGGACACGGTCGACAAATGCCTGAACCAGTGTGACAGAGTTGGTCAGATGGAATCTCACCGAGCACAACCGTCGCCCCAAAACCCACCGCGGGCAGCGGCTTTGCCTGCGTGGCTCGATCCCCTGATCTGGGTAGTGGTTTTGATCGTGGTGGCCTGCCTCGGATTCTTTTTCGACCAAACGGTCGTCGGAGCGATCGCGGGTCATCAGATAAGATGGCTGGAGCAAGTCGCCGCCGTCATTTCGAAATTGGGAGATTGGCCTGAGCTGATGGGATACGCGGCAGTCGCATTGATCGGAGTGGGCTTCGCTCGAAAACGGACTTTGGTCAAAGTGATTCTCTGTATGATGATCGCCGGCACTTTGGCTGGGGCGGTGACCAACAGCGTTCGGTTACTTTCCGGTAGGGCGCGTCCCAATAATCATGAGGTCCCACCTGGCTGGTACGGATTGCGGTACGACGGCCAATGGTTGCTGGGAAAATACAAATTTCATTCTTTTCCGTCCGGACACACAGCGACTGCTTTTGCTTTTTTTGGAGTAATCTGTGTCGCCTATCGACGCCGTTGGGCTTGGAGCTTTTTGGTCGTGGCCGGCGTGATCGGTTGGTCGCGCCTGTATATCAACGCGCACTTTTTCTCGGACGTGCTCGTCGGTGTGGTGGTGGGGCTCTTCTTTGCCCAATTAACGTGGGAAAGAGCGGCACCGCCGGTGGCGAGATTAGTGAAGGAAAAATGATTTGCGGGGTGGCGTGTTCAGTAAGCAGTAAGCAGTAAGCAGTAAACAGTAAACAGTAAACAGTAAGCAGTGAGTAGTAATCAGTCTTTTTGTCGTGATGCGCGGCTCGGTCGACTTCTGCACTGCTTACTGCTTACTGTTTACTGCTTACTGAACAGGCTACCTCGCGGCACATCGCTAAACTTCCTCGTCGGCACCCTTCTTGTTAGTGAGTCCTCGCAGTTTACCTTCGATGAATGCGTCGAGGTCTCCGTCCATTACGGCTTGGACGTTGCTGGTTTCTATCCCTGTACGGTGGTCCTTGACCATCTGGTAAGGTTGGAAAACGTAGGACCGGATTTGGCTTCCCCAGGCGATCTCGCCTTTCTCGCCGTACTGCCGGTCGATCTCAGCCTGTTTCTTATCCTGTTCGATCTGGAGCAATTTCGCTTTCAACATGTTCAAGGCCATTTGCCGGTTCCGGCCCTGACTCCGCTCGGCTTGGCAGGCGACGACTAATCCAGTCGGCACATGGGTGATCCGGACTGCAGTCTCGACCTTGTTTACGTTTTGGCCGCCCTTGCCGCCGCTCCTGAAGGTGTCGATCAGAAGATCGCTCTCGTTGACCTCGATGTTTACGTCTTCTTTGAGCTCAGGTACGACGTCGACGCTGGCAAAGGACGTATGGCGGCGTTTATTCGCATCAAACGGAGAAATGCGCACCAGGCGATGAACTCCGCGTTCGGTCTGCAAATAGCCGTATGCGTATTCACCGTTAACGAGGATAGTGACCGATTTTACTCCGGCCTCGTCTCCTTCCTGAATATCAACGACCTGGCTGGAAAAACCGCTGCGTTCTGTCCAACGCTGATACATTCGAAGCAGCATATCGGCCCAATCGCACGATTCTGTGCCTCCGGCTCCGGCGTGAATAGTGAGGAACGCATGGTTTTTATCGAACTCGCCAGACAGTAACATCTTTAACTCGAAAGCCTCGAGATCCCGGCTCAAGGATTCGTACTCTCCGTTGACCTCGCGAAATGCGGTTAATTGGCTGTTCGGATCTGCTTCTTCTTTCGCTAGCGACAGAAGTACTTCTAGATCGTCCGCTTTCTCAGCCAATTGCGAAAAAGGCAAGGTTTTCGAGCGAACAGAGGAGGCTTCGTCGATCACCTGCTGGGCGCGCTCTTTATTGTCCCAGAAGGCGGGCTCCGCCATGATCGATTCCAGCTCGCCGAGCCGGGCTTTCAGCTTCGGGTAGTCAAAGATACCTCCGAAGTTCGCCTAACCGGCTCTTCAGCTCTTCGACTTTAATCGCCTGAAAATCCACTTCCATAAAGTTCGTAATGTGCCGCGAAAGGCAGGTACTGTAAAGGGCGCCGGGGGCGATACGGCGAAAGGGCGATACGGCGAAGGGGGCGAAGGGGCGAATAGAGGCGCGAAGCGCTGGAAAGATTTTAGCCTAGAGGCTGAGTCTGCCAGGCCTAGGTAACCTGCAAAAAAAGGCGTAGCGCTGAAGGCGCGCAAGGATCGCTGGCTTCTTCAGACCGGTACATTTGTCCGCAAGACTCGGTCTGCGAACAGACAACAACGGCCCGCTCTGGCGCGCTTTCAGCGCTGGACGCGCTCGTAACGCCACACCTAGGCCTCGGAGATTCAGCCTAGACTAAAATCTTTCCAGCGCTTCGCGCCTCTATTCGCCCCTTCGCCGTGTCGCCGTGTCGCCGGTTCGCCGCATCGCCCCTTCGCCCATCCCCCCTTCGCCTCTTTAGGGCTTGGCAAGCGTAACCGCTTTTCCTTAGAGTCGTCTAAAGGAGGATTCCTGAGAGGAAATATTCTTCCCAGGCTGGCCCCTATAGCATTGTAGAAATGAACACATCCAAATCATTCATTGCGGTCGCATTACAACTTGCGGCCTGCGCTGGTCTGCTTCCCAAGGACGCGAAAGCAAGCCCTGTCAATATCGGGGCCGGCGATGACACACGGATCGGAGAACGGATTGCGAAAGTAAGACAAGTGCTTTCTCAGACCGCGAACGAGCAAATGGCTGCTCAGAAGGAGGTAAACGGAGTCAGAATAAACTGGGCGAATTGGCATAAAGGTGGTTGGGGTAACGGTAGGGGCGCTTGGCGTAACGGTTGGCGTAATGGAGGCAGATATGCTTGGCCCAATGGCGGTTGGGGTAATGGAGCTGGCTTCCGACCTCCCGGGGGTTGGGGTAACTATGGGTGGCCGAACGGCGGTGTCATTGTTCCTCCGGGGTGGCTCAAGTTCTGGTTTAACCACTAGTCTAGCGTTTAGATTTTAAGCCCTAAGTTTTAGGTTCTAAGTTGCGCCGCTTGGCGTTCTCCGAGGCGGCAAACTTGGAACCTTTAACTTAACAGTTCCGACCTGTACCGATGAGTATTGAGGTATCGCCCGTTCAGTTGCTGATCTTTCAGCCGACCCCATTCTGCAATCTTAACTGCACTTACTGCTATCTGCCTGACCGCAAAGACAAGCGGGTCATGGACGTTGAGATCGTCCGGACTGCGGTCGAGAAGCTAAAGGAAGAGAAGCTTCTTGAGCCTGGTCTAGGTATCATCTGGCACGCGGGTGAGCCCACGGTCGTACGCCGAGAGCAGTATGCCGAGTATTTCGCGGCAATCCGCGATGTACTTGGGGACTTGGAACTGGTGAATCATTTCCAAACCAACGGCACACTTCTTGACGATCGCTGGTGCGAATTCATCAAGGAGCATGATATCGCGGTCGGCGTCAGCATCGACGGGCCGGATTTCATTCATGACTGTTCCAGGAAATCGTGGAGCGGCCGCGGTACACTGGACAAGACGCTGCATGGAATCGAAAACCTCAAGAAGCACGGCATCGAGTTCCACACGATTTCCGTGATCGGCGAAGCCTCTCTAGGGCATGCTAAAGAGGTCTATGACTTCCTGGTTTCATTGGGACCGGTTCTCCTAGGCTTCAACGTCGAAGAAGAGGAAGGGGTCAACCGGAGGTCCAGTCTGGCGGATCGGTCAGAGCGGGTGGAGCAGTTTTTTCAAGAGCTTTACGATCTCGCCAGAGAAAATGGGTTTGATCCACCGATCCGCGAGTTCGAGAACGCGTGCGGTTCGATTGCGGCGGGCCATGGCAGTGAGTGCAACCAACAGATTTACCCCTACCGAATAGTGACCATTTCGGTCGACGGAGCCTTCACCACTTTTTCTCCGGAACTCTTGGGGATGAGCGCTAAGGCGTATGGAGGTCTCGAAATTGGCAACGTTAAGACCGACTCGTTTCGCGGAGCATTGGAGACGCCGAAATATCAGCAGATGTTCGGCGACATCCTTGCCGGAGTAAAACACTGCCAGGAGACTTGCGAATATTTTGATGTCTGCGGAGGAGGCGCACCCGCAAACAAATTGTTTGAGAAAGGCAGCTTTTCCGTAGCCGAAACCCGGTTTTGCGAACAGTCATTAAAAATACCGACCCGGATCGTGCTCAAGGACCTTGAGACCGTGTTGGCTGGGAGCGGGAAGCCGATTAAGGGGTTCGATCCAAAAGACAAGGTGCGTTGGATCAGTCCCTGGCAGTAGGCGAAACGGCGAATGGGCGAAGGGGCGATGCGAAGCCCATGGTCGGTAGGCGAAAACCCGACTTCGCAAAGCCTACGTCGCGGCCCGATCTGAAGGCCTGACGAGCTCTGCAGAATAGGGCCGCGCCAAAGCGTAGCGGCGTCGGGTTTTCGCCCTACCGTTCGCCGCATCGCCGTGTCGCCCATACGCCCATACGCCCATACGCCCATACGCCCATTCGCCCATTCGCCCATTCGCCCATTCGCCATCACGCCTCAGTCGCTGAACAACTCCTGCAGCTCCTTAACGTCCCGGCGGGAGACGAATTGTTTGAATGATTCGTGATTGGTTCGTTTAGCGAGATAGATTTTCAGGACCTTCTCGAGTAGGCCAGGTAGTTCTCCAAAGGGGATGCCATGGAAAACCTCGCGTCCCAGGGTTTCGTTCTGGCCGCTGCTACCACCGAAGAAGACATGGTAGCCTTCGACTTGTTGACCGCTCTTGCCTACCTGAACGCCTAGGAGCCCGATATCCCCAATATAATGCTGTGCGCAGGAGTTTGGACAACCAGTCAGGTGAATATTGATCGGTTGATCCAATGAAACTCGTTTTTCCAAGTATTTGGCTAGCTCGACGCCTTGGCCCTTGGTGTTGGTGGCAGCGAATTTGCACCCGGTATTGCCGGTGCAGGCAATAACACCTCCGGTGATGCTGTTGGCTTCGTAATGCAGACCGATTCTCACCAGTGAGCGTTTAGCCGTTTCCACATACGCATCTGGTACATTCGTGATGAGGAGGTTCTGCCAAACGGTTAGACGAAGATCGCCGTTGCCATAATTCTCCGCCAGATCCGCGATTCGGCGCATTTGTCTCGTACGCAATCGCCCAACGGGAATCGCAGCGCCGATATAGTTGAGACCTTTTTGCTTTTGTTTATAGACACCTAAATGACCATGCAGAATTGGCGGATGGGGGAGTCGGCAGTCAGCAAGAGCCAACCGCGCAAGGGGAAAGGCCAACTTTTTCTCCATTTCTTCAACAAACTTTGGGACTCCCCATCTATCGACCAGGTATTTTAAACGCGCTTTCTTGCGGTTGGTTCGATCACCGTTCTCAGCGAAAACTCGGATGATCGCCGCGGCGACGGCGACACTTTCCTCCGGTCTAACAACGATTCCGGCGTCTGCCGCAAATTGGGAATGCCCGGTGATCCCAGCCAACTGCACCCGGAAATAAATGCCTGGCGGCACGGATTTTCCTTCTGGGACTTTTACTGCAGAAAACCCGATATCGTTGGTATCAGCCACTACACTGATAGCGCCTCCACCGTCGAACCCGACGTTAAACTTCCTTGGGATGTTATACATATCCCGGTTGTTCAAAATGTAATAGTGAAGCGCCGTGGCGTATGGTTGGGAATCGATGAGTTCAGCCGGATCGATCCCGGCCGTGGGGCTAGCAGTAACGTTCCGGACATTATCGACTCCAGATCCGCGCGAGGTCATGCCCAGTTCCTGGAGCTTGAGGAGAACTTTTACTATGTGCTTAGGAGCAATTTCCCGGATCTGGAAATTTGCTCGGGTCGTAATATCAGCATAGCCGGCGCCCCAATCGTCTGCTATGCCGGCTAAACCTCGCAGCTGGTGGGCAGTGAGTCGGCCAGCTGGAATACGGCAGCGCAGCATAAAAGAATTTTGCGCCGGAGCGACACAGAAGAGTCCATGAAAACGGAACCTGAAAGTGTCGGCTTTATCGGGGAACTTATTCTCTTCGGCGTGGGCAAGCAGCTTGTCCCAGATATCGAGCCCGTGTTGTTCCAGTTTCCAGATCTCTGGCTCGCACAAGTCCGAGAGCGGCGTCCCGAATACCGCCTCTTCGGTGGTCGGCGGTGGTAGCGTGTGGTTTTCCAGGCCGGAAGCGGGTGCAGCCGTGAGTCGGCCATCAGAAAGAACGCCAACGAAAGGGGTTAACTTCCTTGCTGAAAGTCCGGCAAAGAACCCTTGCAGATACTCTTTCTGTTCATCGGTGAAAGTTTCTGGAATGGTCACGCGGTTGGAAGTTAGCGGTTAGCAGTTAGCAGTTAGCAGTTAGCGGTTTTGTCGCGTCTTATCGCCATCGTGCTCGAAGATTTGTGCGGCTCGTTCGAGGTCGAGAAAAGGTTTTGTTTTATTGGTCGCCTAAACCCGACCAGGTTCGGCAATTGCACTGGGTGTAACGGCTGCCGGACTCGCTTCTTTTTTCTGATTGTAGGTTAAGTAAAGCGCGAATCCGGTGAAGACCGAGCCTCCAATAAAATTGCCGATGGTGACCGGTATCTGGTTCCAGATCCACCAATCGATGATGGTGGCCTTAGCGCCGAACAGCATGCCGGCCGGAATGACGAACATATTGACGATCGAATGCTCGAAGCCTTGGGCGAAGAAAGTGAAAATCGGGAGCCAGGCGCCGACGATTTTGCCGATGGTCGACTTCGAGGTCATCGCCATCACGACTCCAAGGCAAACCAGCCAGTTGCATAGTATCGCTTTTACAACCGCCGTGAGGATGCCGAATCCACCGAACTTCGCGTAGCCCAGCGTCTTGGCGTCCGCGATAGCCGCAATTTTAGCTGCGATACCGGAGGCGTCATTCGCGTGCCCGGACATCGTTAGCGCTCCGTATAAAAGCAGTGCGTAAACGACGCTCCCAATCAAGTTTCCGAGAAGCACCCAGCCAAAATTGGCCAGCATCCGCGTCAGGGAGAGCTTGCCGTCTGTGTACGCTAAAGGGAGTAATGCAAAACTACCGGTGGCCAGCTCTAGCCCAAGAACGACGATCATTGCGAAACCAACGGGGAAAACAAGAGCTCCCACTAACGGTACGCCAGTTTGCACGGTCGCAGTGATTGCCAGGCTGGTCGCAAAGCCCAGTAATGCGCCAGAAAGAAACCCTCGGATCAGAAGATCTTTGACGGGCAGAGCGCCTTTGCTGCTCCCAGCGCCGACCATGTTGGAGACGACTTCCAGAGGTGGAACGTAATCCATAGAGGGTCACTAAGCGGAAAACGTGCCAGGGGGTTGGCGGTGGAGTGATGGAGTGACGGAGTGATGGCCTGCCTGGTAGCTGGTTGGGATGCTGGCAGTTCAGTTTTTTGCACGAATTGGTCAAAAGCTGACAGGTAAGTAGGCGACCAAGGCAAGGCGAGCTGGGAGTTGAAATCCGGAAGCCTCAAGCGTCGAGAGATTTTTAGCCTAGTCCCGCGCCTGCGGGGTCGAGAAACGTGAACCTGTTCTTGGCGGATGATTCAAACACCGCGGATGACTAGCTCCGTAGGAGCAAAATCTTTATAGCTGCGGTCATTTAAAACCCGAATAGCTCCCGTTAGGAGCGACATCGAAGACCGTTTCTCGTGGCTAGCGAACGCTCCCAATTGAGATTTCGCTCCTACGGAGCTACCCCCTTTTGTTTGTCAAACCTATAAAGATCTGACTCCTACGGAGCCGTTTTTCGATGCGGCAGTCGCCGGAGTAGGTGAGTGCGCGAGGTCTAGGTGTCGCGTTAAAACGTCGCCAAGCTACTACAATCTCGCCGCCCCGAAAGCCTCTGGGATAAACGCTTTGTGCCTCATGCTGGCTCCTAGCTCCTAGCTCCTTCTCCCCCGAACACCGCCGCATAGCCGTCCAGTTGCTGGTAATACGGAGCAGAGTCTTCGTAGAGTTGGTCGAATAACGTGGCGAGCTTTTCGTAACGCGGGACCCAATCGGGGTTGGGAACGATTTCTTCATCCAGTTGGATTAACGTTTTTGCTGCTTCCGCCAATGAAGAATAGATGCCGGCGGCAACCCCCGCTATCATCGTGCATCCCAGGATGCTGGACTCGGTGTGTTTGGTCGTGCGAATGGATGTCCGATAAATGCTGGCTTTAATCTCAAGCCAGAGACGGGTCTTGGCGCCGCCACCGCTTGCGACCAAGTATTTCATCGGGTTTCCGCTCTGTTCCATAATGGATAGATTTCGGCGCGATGCGAAAGCGACCCCTTCCATGACGGCTCGATGTAAGTGCCCGTTAGCGTGCGCGTAGGTTAAACCAAAGAATTGGGCCCGGGCGTTCCGGCGTGATCCCAGACGTTCACCGTTCAAGTAGGGTAAGAAGATGAGGCCATCTGATCCGGGCGGAGCTGATGCCGCGACTTTGACCAGCTCTTCGTAGCTGACCTGATTGTCATGGAATGCTCGGCGAGCCCAGCGGACGGCATCGCCTCCGGCATCCAGGATAGTAAAAGCGCTCCAGCCTTCGTCGATTCCAAGGACGTTACTGATGATCGGATGCAGGACTGCGCGTTCGGTTTGCAGCGTCAATAAAGTTGAAGTGCCGGTGGAATCAGATCCAATTCCTATCCGGCTTACACCTGATCCAAGCAACGTCACGGGAAAGTCTCCCGCGCCGACGGCAACCGGAGTGCCGGTCAATAGACCGGTCTCTTCAGAAGCTGCGCGGGTAATGACGCCGACCAGATCGACCGGGCGTTTAATCTCGGGAAGGATTGCCGGATTCAGGCCCAATAGCTCAGCCAACGATGTGCTCCAAGCACGTTTCTCGATATCGTAAAGGTAAGTTGTGGATGCCTCCGGATGGTCAATCGCTTGGCAACCGGTTAACCGGAAATTGATGAAATCTTTAACGATCAGAACTGAGACCGCCCGGTTATAAACTTCTGGATGCTCTTTCTGAAACCAAAGCAGCTTGAAAGCCGGCCAAGCCGTAGCTGCCGGATTGCCGGTGACCGGCAATAGCTCGTCTTGATCGTGCCGTTTTAGAAATTCGTCGAGCACGTCTCGCGTCCGTTTGTCATTCCAGAGAGGAGCGTAGTCGACGACTGGAACCCCTGCCTGATCCAATAGAACGGTGCCATGCATCTGGCCGCAGCAGGCTACGGAAATGATCCGTGCCGCTGCGTTTTCGGTCTTATCGAGCACCGCTCGAATACAAAGTACAACCCCCGTCCACCAGTCAGAAGGGCGTTGTTGCGACCAACCAAAGTGCGGCACTTGCTGGTCGTGTTCAGCAGAATGGAAGGCCACGATTTGGCCGTTAAGATCGGCCAGTGCCGCTCGTACGCTGCCTGTGCCGACGTCGATGGCCAGAAAGAGATCTTTGTTCGGGGGCATGGGGAAGTCTAAATAGCAAATAGCAAATAGCAGATAGCAAATTGAGGAGTTCAAGGAGAGGAGTCAGGAGCCGGAATCCAGGAGCTAGCAGGGTGGGGAGCAAACCGGTTTTTAGTAAGCATTGAGCAGTAAGCAGGGGTCAGCAGTCGGTGACAAAACACTTGCAGAACTGCAGGTTTTTCCCGGTCCAATAACATACTGAATAGTGGCACACTGCTTACTGATTACTTTCAAGACTACGTGTCTTTTTCGTCCCAGCATCGCCGGGACAAGTTCCTCCTGACTCCTGGATTCTGGCTCCTGGCTCCTCCTCGTTGAACTCCTCTCTCTGCCGGCACATTGCGTAGTATTGCTACTCAAATCTATCCAGCAACCAATTTTATAGCAGCAAGCGCTTTTCTTGGTGCCTAAAACCCGGACGCCGACGGGCAGTAGGGGTGTATAACAAGTCCCTCGAGAGAGTTTTGATGCTGAAGTATGAGAATTGATGATTCAATTTTTCTGCTTCGCGCCGATTATCTTAATAAATTCTGTTGTATTACTACTCGATACGGGCAATCCTGGCTTTCGTTCTCGCTGAACCCCATTTTAACCGCATCTTCCCCTGCATCGCCATGAGTCTTTCCAATGCTCTGTCGCCTTTCTTGGCGTTTGTGAACCCGGAGACACTGCAGATTCAACCAAACACGGGCGGTTATAAGAAGTATTTCCGGGAGCTGAGCGGAATTTATGCGGACGAGGTCGCTTTTGACCGTTTAGCAGAGAGTCTTGGTAGCGCGGTGGCTTATCGTGTCGATGAAGCCCGGTTCAGCGACCGATCGAGCAATCTGATCACTGGCATTAGCGTGCTTGAGCCGGGCAAGGTCGGCCAGGAGTTCTTTATGACGAGAGGACACCTCCATCAGCGGGCTGACCGGCCGGAAACCTATTATTGTTTGGCCGGGCACGGGATTCTACTGCTGGAAAGCCTGGCCGGCGAAGTAGAGGCCATGGAGATGCGACCTGGTAACCTCGTTTATGTGCCGCCGTTCTGGCTACACCGCAGCGTTAATGTTGGTGCGGCAGTTTTCGCGACCCTGTTTTCTTACCCGGCTGATGCCGGCCAGGATTTCGAAATTGTGAGGCAAGCCCATGGTTTTAGCCAGCTGGTTGTGTCTGGTGAGAACGGTAGCTGGAAACTAATTCCTAATTCGCGGTATCGTCCTCGGACGGGGCAAGAGGTGGAAGCTTATGAGGCTCGAACGCGGAGCTAAGAAGTTGGACTCTTTGTCCCGAGGGGACATGTCGAGCTTATCCCGAAGGGATAAAAGGACTCAGCCCGGGGTTTCAACCCCGGGTACTGATAAAAAAATGGCCCGCCCCGAAGGGGCGGAAGAGCGGGATTTTGCGCTGCCAAATGTCGGACGAGATTTGGAACCAACCTTCTGCCACCCTTTCAGGGCGGATTCATGGGCCGGACGTATCCCTGGGGTCAAAACCGCAGGCTTAGTCCTTTTATCCCTTCGGGATAAGTTCGAAAGGTCCCTCCGAGACACTATCTTTGAATAAAACATGGCTAAGACGTTTCTGGATATCCTTGCGGAACACCGGTTAGTGCCGGTCATTGAATTGGATTCGGCGACTGACGCGCCTTTTTTGGCGGAAGCTTTGTTGAAGGGCGGCCTGCCCGTCATTGAGTTGACGTTTCGCACGGGCGCAGCCGCAGAATCGATTGCGGCGGTGAGAAAGCAGTTTCCGGAAATGTTCGTTGGTGCGGGGACGATCGTTGTACAGGAACAGTTCCAGCAAGCCCTGGATGCAGGGGCTCAATTCTTGGTATCACCGGGTTTCGATCCTCGGCTGACTGGAACCGCGGTGGAGAAGGGTGTTCCTTATTTACCAGGCGTCGCGACCGCGTCGGAACTACAAGGCGCTTTGGCGTTGGGCATAACGGCCTGCAAGTTTTTTTCGGCTGAGGAAATCGGCGGCGCCCGCTTTTTAAGGATATTGGCGGCTACATTTCGAGCGTTCTCGCCGGCATTCGTGCCTACTGGCGGAATCAACTTGAACAACCTGGAGAGCTGGTTGCTGGAGCCGAGCGTGATAGCGGTAGGTGGTTCCTGGCTGGCAGCGAAACAATGGATCAGGGACAAAGATTGGGCGGCGGTACGGGAGTCGGTTGCCACCAGTGTGCGAATGGCGAAGGCGATTCGAACGGCATGAGCACGGAGTTAGTTTCAAGACCAGTTCCAACCATCCATTTTGTCGGTGTATCGACCAAACAGTCGTCGATCATGTATGTTTTCCCTGAATGGGCGAAAGAGCTTGGTTTGGGAGACGTAGCCATTAGTGGAATTGATTTGCCCCTACATGCTGCTCCGGACCTGTATCGGCAAGTGGTCACGTTTATTCGCGATGACGCTAATTCGAATGGAGCATTAGTTACTACCCACAAAATCGATCTTTTTCAGGCGGCGCACCCGCTTTTTGACGAACTCGATTGGTTTGCCGCATCCATGCATGAAGTGAGCTCGATTTCGAAGCGGGGCGGCAAATTAATCGGACAAGCTAAAGACCCGGTATCGGCTGGGCGTACATTGAACGGAATGATTCCGCCAGGATTCTGGAACGGAGAAGGGGGTGATGTTTTTTGCATGGGTTGCGGTGGCGCCGGGGTTGCCATCACCTGGTTCTTACTGCTTGGGGAGCATGAGTTAGGAAGACCCGAGCGGGTGATTGTTTCCGATGTATCGGCAGAGCGTCTCGCGCATCTGGAAGAGTTAGTCGACATGATCGGGCTGGAAACTGAGTTGGTGCGAAGCCCAAAGGATAACGATCGGATTCTTGAAGGGTTGAGAGAGGGCTCGTTTGTGATCAATGGGACCGGCTTAGGGAAAGATCGGCCCGGCTCGCCGATTACGGATGAAGGACGTTTTCCGTCGGACGGGATTGTATGGGAATTGAACTACCGGGGCGCCCTCGACTTTTTCCATCAAGCCAAGCGAGCCGCCGCCGAGCGAGCGCTGACGGTGTACGATGGTTGGGATTACTTTGTACATGGATGGAGCTGCGTGATTGCGGATGTTTTCCATGTGGACATCCCGAACGAACGGGTTTCTATGTTAGCCGAGATTGCGGCGCGTGTGAGCGGAAGAAAGTGAAACGAGTTCTAGTTACCCCGCGGTCATTGACCCATGGAGATCATCCAGCCTTTGAACGTCTGCGTCAGGCCGGCTGGGAAATCGTTTTGGGCCCGCAAGGCCGGCTTCCGGAGGAAGCAGAGCTGTGCGATTTGGTGCAAGGTTGTGTGGGATGGATCGCCGGTGTTGAGCCCGTGACGCCGAAGGTGCTAGCTGCTGCTAAGGAGTTACGGGTGATCAGCCGGAACGGTAGCGGGATTGATAATATCCCGCTGGTTGATGCCGCTCATCTCGGGATCACGGTTTTGCGGGCAAACGGCGCGAATGCTCAAGGGGTCGCCGAGCTTACCTTGGGACTCGCCTTAATGGCCGCTCGCAGTATTCATTTAACTGACCGCGGCCTCAAAGAAGGCATTTGGCGCCGTTCCATGGGTACCGAGTTGAACGGGCGCCAGGTTGCGGTAGTTGGATATGGACGCATTGGCCAAGCTGTTGCCCGGCTCTTCGCTGCTTTCGGCTCTGTCGTATCAGTGATTGAGCCCTTGGATGTTACCACGGAACCGTTCGCGAGGGTGGATCTAGAGTTCGCCATCCGCGAGGCTGAACTCGTCACGCTGCATTGTCCTCCATCTCCAGATGGAAAACCGCTGTTAAGCATACCCCTGCTGGGCCGGGTGCGTCCTGGTTTGACGTTGATCAATACTGCGCGGCGAAGCCTGGTAGATGAAGAGGGACTACTGCAGCAGCTGGAGACCGGAAGAATCGCCGCCTACTGTTCTGATGTATTCGATCAGGCAGATGCCGACGCAGCTAAACTGATAGCGCATCCGCGGGTCATCGCGACAGCGCATCTCGGTGCCTTCACGCGGGAAAGTGTTGACCGCGCTGCGCTCGAAGCCGTACAAAATCTACTCGCATTTTTCGAAAACGATCCCCCGTCTTCGCACCCCTCGGAAGGCGTTGCCACGTCTTCACGACCCTCAGAAAATGCCGACTGTTGAAACGACGCGATTCGAAGGCTCGTTGGTTGGAAACCTTTCGAACGAACCTGCCGGAGTCGAGCTTTACTGGCTCGGGCAGGCGGGTTTTTTAGTACGGTCCCCGCGGCTGAGTTTTCTGATCGACGCCTACCTCTCCGATCAATTAGCCGAAAAGTATCGTGGACACATCTTTTCGCATACCAGATTGACGGCGGCGCCGATAACCGTGGCGGAGCTGCCCGGTCTTGATTTTGTTTTCTGTACCCACCATCACGGGGACCATCTGGACATACCAAGCATTACCGGGATCGCGCGCAAATTTCCGCATACCCGTTTTATCGTGCCGGCCGCGAGTGAACCGGAGGTAGTCCCGGCGGGTTTAAGCAAGGAGCAGATAATCTGGGCGGAAGCAGAGCGGGAAATCCAGCTAAGTGATAGCTTGAAAGTCACACCCTTAAAGGCGGCTCACGAAGGTTTCGAGTACGATCAACTTGGCCGCGATCGGTTCTTAGGATATCTTTTTGAGGTGGAAGCCGGACTAATCTATCACTCAGGTGATACTGTCCGCTATCCCGGATTGGCGGAAAGAATCATCCGATTTTGTCCGCACTTAGCTTTGTTACCGGTTAACGGGCGTCGAGCGGAGCTTCGCGAAACAAAAATTGCTGGGAATTTTACGCTTGAAGAAGCGGTGCAACTCTGTGTGGAGGCCAAAATCCCCGCTTTGATTGCACATCACTTTGGGATGTTCGCATTTAATACCGTTGATCCCCGGCTGATCGATCAAGCTGCTACGAAAACCCAGAACCGGCTGCAACTCATAAAAGCGGAGTTGGGGACGCGTTATTGTCTAAAACGCGGTACGGGGGGATCCGACTTCGCCGAACGAAATAACGAAGAACCTCAAGACCCATAAGCTACATCGGAGGGAACTTCGGCGAGCTCAGTCGAGCCGCTGCGCGCCCTCCCCGATACTATTGCCCAGTGCCTAGACGACCCCGACCACCAATAGAAAAGGATCCGAATCGGAACCTACTCGAGATAATATCGACTTCTTTACAGGATCTGCGTCCTTCCGATCGTAAAGTTGCCGAACTTACTTTAGCCGCGCCCGAGTTTGTACTGAATGCGACGGTCGATCAGACAGCAAGACGATCCGGGGTGAGTGAACCTACCGTGATTCGGTTTTGTGAGGCGTTGGGTTTCGAAGGGTTTCAAGACTTCAAAGTGCGGCTAGCCCAGAGTGTCGCTCTGGGTATGCCGGCCACCCACTCTGTCATTTTACCGGCTGATCCCGTTGGCATCATCGCGGATAAGATCTTTGACTACAGCATGAACAGCCTGGATTGGGCGCGCAAAAAGTTAGATAAAGACGAGCTGAACAAAGCGGTGGATCTACTATTAGCGGCTAACCGCATCGAGTTCTTCGGCTTTGGCGCATCCGGGATAGTCGCACAAGACGCACAACAGAAGTTTCCACTATTTGGGGTGCCATGTGCAGCGCATTGTGACTCGCATCAACAGTTCATTGCCGCGTCAATGATGAAGCCTGGCGACGTCGTAGTGGCTATCTCGAACACTGGTCAGACAAAAGGGGTGATTGAGGCGGCAAAGACCGCGCTAGCGAACGGCGCAGCTGTGATCGCTATCACTGGAAAACTCGGGCCTTTGGTGGACCATTGCACCGTGCCATTGCTAGTTGAGACATTGGAAAACACCGATGTTTATACTCCTACCATTTCGCGGCTAGCGGCACTCACCTTAATCGATATTTTGGCTACCAGCGTGGTGACGCGCCGCGGCCAGGACCACAACTCCCGGGTCGCGGAGATGAAGCGGAATCTTGCAGCCATGCGGGGCTCGCTGTAGCGAACTTCGTCCGGCAGCCGCCCATAGGCGTTAACTTAAGCGACATTGCAGCAGGTAGGGCGCAACCACAACGCGGTTCGGAGGGATGCGTAGCGCCAACTGCTGCTACCTCGCTTAACGCCTATGGGCAAGCCGCCGGACGCTACTGGTTAGAGCACACGCGCTCCCTTTGTTAAATTCCTTGTCTTGCACTGCACCACCTATTCTCTCAAGACTTGGCCTCGAGTTGAAAACTGTCCAGCAAGGCACGTAAAGGGCCGGACATTTTTCCTCCCTGCCATACGATGGATAGATCCCAAGTGGCTAGTTTTTCGGCGATAGGAACCATAACAACGTTCGGGATACTCAGGTGCGAAATATAGCTCGGCTGTAACGAAATCGCGCCTTCATTCGCCGACATCACCAGGAGTTCCGCTAGGCTGTTTGCTTGTCCAATAGAAACAAATCGAGGACGAAAATTGCCAAATCGCCTGCAGAACTGTGCGATTCTTTGATTATATCCTTGCGCATCAGTCTCCGGTAGCTGAACGAAGGACTCTGTTTTCAATTTGGAAATTGGAATTTGCTTTTGAAAAGCCAGTGGATGCTCAAGGGAGAGAGGAACCAAACTCGGTAAACTCGCTAGTTTCTGTGTATAAAAATCGCGCGATAGGAGATTCGCACCAGCGATCGTCAATCCCAAATCAATTTCGCCGCAGCGGAGTGCAGTGATTATTTCGCCGGGCGTTTGATCTAGCATTTTTACCTTAAGTTTTGGATACCTCCGCCGCAGCTCAACCAGAGCGGGGCCAAGATACTCTTGCACCGCCGCAGCCACGTAGCCTATCCGCAAGCGGTCGCTTTCCCCGCGAACCATGCGTCGAGCCTCAGCCATGACCAAATCGTAATCGGCCAACAAGCCTCGGGCTTTCCGCGCCAGAGCGTGTCCTCCGCTCGTAGGGCGAACCCCGAAGGAAGCGCGCTCAAGAACTCGTCCTCCCAAATCATGTTCCAGCAGTTGTATCTGGCGAGTGACCGCAGATTGGGAAATGTGCAATCGCTGGGCAGCGCGGCCGAAGCTTCCTTCTTCAATGATAACCAGCAACAGTCGGAGTTTTTCTATCACGGCCGAAAAGAGTCATGCGAAATACGCATGACGGTAATCTCCAATGGGCACTACCCGCAACCCTCCTTTGCTGCGCAATTGGAGCGTATGGAAAATGCGCTAATCCGGAGGCTCAAAGGTTGACCGAATTGGCACTTACTTGAAGGGCGAGCTGTTTTTTGAATGGCATGCCCCGAAAGCACAAAAAAACGAAATCGTAGAAAGAGTTAAGAAATGAAAATTGGATTTATCGGTGCCGGGAAAGTTGGCAAGAACATTGCGCGTCACCTCATCAATGCCGGCCACCAAGTCGTCCTCTCAAATTCCCGAGGTCCCGAAAGCCTGCAGGGGCTTGTCGACGAACTCGGGCCGCGGGCCAAAGCTGGCACCAAGGACGAGGCGGTCCACAGCGACCTTGTCATGTTGTGCGTGAACTGGAGGGACGCTCAAGAGGCCCTTAAGGGCATTGCTTGGAAGGGCCAAATCCTCGTGGACGTCACCAACGCCCATATCGATTCTCCGCCCGACATCAGCCTTGAAGGCGTGACTAGGTCGCGGGTTGCGTTGGCGAAGACCGCCCGAACCTCGAGCGAACTTATCGCCGAGTGGGCTCCGGGCGCTCGGTTGGTGAAGTCGATCAGCAACATGCCAATGATTTGGATCGACGATTTTAGCGAGAGCAAACCAAAGACGGTTCTGTTTACCTCGGGGGATGACCCGGAAGCGAAGCGCGTGGTTATTGACCTACTGAGTGGAGTCGGATTCGCTCCGATCGACCTGGGTTCACTTCGCGAAGGCGGAGCCATGTATCAAGTTGGTGGACCCCTCTCTGGTTTAGAATTTCACTTAAAGCGCCGGCTCCGGTAGCTTTTAGCAGACTCGCTTAGGCTCGTCCGCAATGACAGATGACAGGATGACAAATGACAAATCGATGAGATCGTGCGTCACCTAATTTGTCATCTGTCATTTGTCATGTGTCATTCCGAAGCGAGCCTCAGGCGAGCTTCGGCAGCCATTGCGCTTCGGCGGCGAGCATCCTATCGACTAATTCGTGGATTTGCGGGAGCGTGCACACGGCAGCAGTCAATGGGTCTAGCATGACGGCATGGTAGACGGCTTCTTTACTGCCGGTTAAGGCGGCTTCGACGATTAGCTCTTGGACGTTGATATTGGTTCGATTGAGAGCGGCCAGTTGAGGAGGAAGCGGACCAACTTTTATCGGTTGGATTCCATTTCCATCCACCAGACAAGGAACTTCGACACAACATCCTGCCGGAAGATTGTCGATCAGATCATCGTTGGGGACATTGCCGTTGATGGTAATCGGTCGATTTGTCTCGATCGCTTCGATGATGCGAGAACCGTATTCATGCGTACGCGCCGAGCTTAATTCTTCCTGTAAAATCGACTGGAATTCTTGTTGGAATTTTTGCACCCGATCATAGCAATGGCGCAGGTACCCGCCAGTGCGCCCAAATTCGAACCAATCGTTAATCTGGTCGGTAAACCGCGGGACGAGATCGTTGTTTATCATTTTCGAGCTCTTGCGAAAATAAGGAACGTATTCGCTGGCATGCCCGCTGGATTCGGTGACGAAAAAGCCAAAATGCTTTAACAGATCAATTCGCACCGGCTCTTGTCCGTAGATGGCGGGATCTTCCACAGCGGCAAAAATTTTTGGATAGAGATCTTCGTCGCTGGTTCGGAACTCGAGAAAGAAGGCTTGATGGTTGATACCGGCGCAGAAGAAGATGACGTCCGTGTAGGGTACCTTAATCCATTTGGCGAGTAGCTCGCTGGTGCCTTGTACGCTGTGGCAAAGTCCGACATGCGGAAGGCCGGTGCCTGCGGAGACCGCCCAGCAGTTGGCTGCCATAGGATTTACATAGTTAAGAAGCAGCGCATCGGGAGCGTATTGATCAATCTCCGAGCAAATATCGATCAGCACCGGGATCGTTCGGAGGGCGCGGAATACACCTCCTGGTCCTAGGGTATCTCCGACACATTGCTCGATGCCGTACTGTTGAGGAATTTCAATATCGAGCTTATAGGCATCGAGACCGCCTTGCTGAAAAGTGGTAATGACATAGTCCGAACCTTCGATTGCTTGCTGGCGATCGAGCGTCGCGTCCACGGTGGCTTTAACCCCGCGCCGATCGATCATCGATTGGACGATTTCGCGTGACTGCTCCAGCCGGTGCGCGTCGATATCCATGAGGACGATCGTGCTATCGCTTAGCGCGGGCGTAAGAAGGATGTCGTTAGTTAGGTTCCGAGTGAAGACTAAACTTCCAGCTCCGATAAAGGTAATTTTGGGCATAAATTAGAGGTCGGACTCGCCTGAAGCTCGTCCGAATGACAGATGACAAATGACAAATGACAAATTACGCGTGCCGGACGGCACCGGGGCGATGGTGAGTGATGATTCTTTAATTTGTCATTTTGTCATTTGTCATCTGTCATGCTGAACGAGCTTCAGGCGAGTTCAGCTTTTGACTGCTCCTGCAGTTAATCCTGCGACCAGGCGGCGTTGTACGATGGCGAAAAAGGCGACGGTCGGCACAATGGCGATGACCGTGCCGGCTGTGATCAGTCCCCATTTCACTTGCAAGCTCTGGAGAAAGCTCTGTAACCCGAGCGGCAAGGTTTGGGTCGAGTTACTCTGAGAGAGAATGGAAACGAAAAGATAGTCGCCCCACGAAACCACGAACGCAAAAAAACCAGCCACGACCAGGCCAGGGAGAGCGATGGGATAGAGAATCCTAAACAGGATGGCGAGACGAGAACAACCGTCGATAGCAGCCGCTTGATCGAGTTCGCGGGGAATGGCATTAAAGTACCCGGTTAGCATCCAAAGCGCGAACGGCAAAGTGATTGAAGTGTGCGTAAGGATAAGCCCGACGTGAGTGTCAACTAACGACAGGTTCGACATTAAAACGTAGAAGGGTACCAGCACCAGAACGTAGGGGAAAAACTGAGGTAACAGTGCCGCCACCATCAGATACGGTTTGCCTTTCAGCGGGAACCGGCTGAGCCCGTATGCGCCCAGGCTGGCAAATAGGACCACCAGCAGCATGACGCTGGTGGCGATAAACATGGAGTTACCTACGAGCTGCGGAAAATTGTTCAGGTTAAAAGCTTCCAGGTAGTTATAGAAAGTAAACTCGGAGAAGGCCGGCCAGATGCGGCCCGATTGTATCGAGTCCGATGTCCGAAAACTGCAGAGTAAGAGCCAGGCCATGGGCCCTAGCAAAAACAGATAGAACAGGGCCAGCCCGAGATAGACAACAATCCGGTGAGTGAGCTTCATTCTGTCTCGTATCCTCCAATCACCCGGCGGCAGATCATCACGAGAATAACCAGTACTATCAACATAAGCACACCGCCCGCGCTGGCGTAACCGAGCGCGTAACCGCTCCAGGCCTGTTTGTAAATATAGGTGGGCAGAACTTCGGTGGCGTTCACCGGCCCGCCGCCGGTGGA
>JAFAIO010000495.1 GCA_019236675.1 Verrucomicrobiota bacterium | reverse complement strand
CGCTCCCTCCTGACGCCGGAGCAAAGGCAAGCACTGAAGAACGCGAAAGGCCAGAAACAGGGCAACGACCAGAACGGCAACCAGGACGAAGATCAAAAGTTCGAGCAGGGATCGAATCAGCCGGGGGCGGATATTTAGGGACGGAATTCGCGGAGTGCCCGCCGTCGCGACATTCTCGGGGGCCGCATATCTACGCAGAAGTCTTTCGGTGGTTCCCGCCGGTTTCGGCCAAACAAGCGATAGAGCAAATATCGCTTGGTGCTTAGCATACGCGTAAGAGCGGCTCCGCTCAAGGCATCCCTTCGGTCATTCAGACTTGGTCCCAAATTATATATCACTACAAAATAACGTTATTTTTTATTGTATATTTTTTAAACCAGGCTATGCTCCGGCCTCATTATGTTAATCACATTTGTTTCCAGAGCATTGTTCACTGCTCTTGTTGCCGGGACCCTGGTTTCGGCTCACGCAGATCCGGTTGACCAAGCACCAGCTCCTAAAACCGGGGCTCAATCTAACGTTAACCTGGAACCCAGTCCGGCTGTGGCATCTAGCTCCCCAAAGAAGCGTTCGGTTTCTCCTGATTCGCTTAAGAAGCGGGAGCTCACTATGCTGCGAAAGAGTGTCACCTTAACCTCCGAAGAGGAGACCAAGGTTACACCCGTTATCAGTAACTACGTCGACGCGGTGCAAGCCGTGAAAGCGGATGCCAGCACCACCACCGCTGAAAAGAGAGCTAAACGAAAAGAGCTACACGACCAATACATCACCAACGTGAAGGCCGTGCTAACTCCGGACCAGGCCCAAGCTTGGGAAACCGCTAACACTGAAAGGATCGCCCGGCTCCGAGCGAAGAAAACCTCCGCGGCTCCCGCTGAAAACACTTCCGAAGAGTAAGAGCAACCTGCGAACCAACGAGAAAGGAGGATCACCTTCTCCTGCGGTTGAGCCGCAGGAGAAGGCGTTTGGAAGACAGTGATTGGTGGAAGAGACGGAGTGGCAGGAGTGAAATCGGCAAGCTGCATTCGGCACATCTTCTCTGGTCAGCTTAGGCGAACTCTCCCATACTAGGATGTCAACATGACGATCCCGGAGAGACTCCTGGAGCTTAAACAGTCCGGGCAACCTTTCGTCGTGCACTTGAACGACGGGCGAGCGCTCAGAATCCGGGCCGGAGACTATATTTCTCTGAACCCATCCGGTAAGGGTACAAACGTGACTGTCTACGGTGATGGAGAAGACGAGGAACATTTCATTCCAATTTTCGCAATCAGCAGCGTGTCAGTAGAGAGCTAGACCCGGATCCTTGAATTCGACGTATGCGAGACCGGATATCAAAACTGCTTCACGCGCGACCCTTTAGGAGCTTCGCTGTCGAAGTCGACTCTGACCTAGCCTATTCGATCCCAACAGCGGAGCACGCGTTCTTGGCCCGAACGGTCATCGTGATCGAGGACGATTCTGGCTACGTCGATATTATTCCTTATTCCGCAATTCGCCGGCTCCGTGTGCTGCAAGAACTGGAATGAATTCGACTGAGAGCCGGAACCGGAAAAAGATCCGCAGATTACGCAGATTTCTATGATTAGTGTTGCGTAACCCAGGTCGGAGGCGCGTTGCATTCGGCTTTCGCAGCTCAACCGGGTGTCGACACAATACACCGATCGCAGGTATGGGGTGTGGAAAGATGCGACGCCCCGGAACCTGCGACGTTTCAAAGCCTTGCGCTGCCGATGGGGTGTAATGACGCTAGTTGCTTCGAGAGTCGAGAGGGCCTGACCAAATCAGCACACCACGCGTCGACACGATGCCGGGCGTCGCGTCTCTCCACACCCCATACCTGCGATCAGTTTTCGAGCGTCGAGACCTGCTGGAGTTGCGAAAGCCGAATGCGACGCCCCTCCGATATGGGATTCGCGCGACTGCGCGAGGACGCGCCCCAGTATCGAATTTACAAAGCTAAGAGAAAACGGACCCAACAGCTTCGTTTGCTGGCAACCTTGCCCGCCGTTGGTTCGGATCGTGCCTACCGATTGCTCGATTATTTTGGCAGCATCCAAGCCTGCATAACCGCAACCGCTGACGAATTAGAAAAGGTTCCAGGTATTCGCCCTAAGACAGCGGCTGCAGTCCGAGATTTGGTCAGCCCACAAGCAAGTCGGCCTCTGACCGGGAACTAAAAGCCCAGTTAAAGGCCAAGCCTGAATCGCTCGCCGGTTCGCGAATGTGAGCCGGCAAGCGATTCAGGCTAACTGAAAGCCGGCAAACTCAAAACCTGGTGCTACCGTGCAACCGACCAACGTCCAAGCTCCCTGAGTCTCCGCAGTTTGCCAAGCGTGTGCGGGAACGACAGCCTGGGGACATTCTTTCTTCAGTAAGTTGTTCCCGAGGAAGACGGTTTGAATTGGGCCTTCAGCCTCTCGGATCTGTAACCGCAGCGGGGCGCCGCCGTACCAATGCCAGACCTCAACTGCGTCGATCCGATGCCAGCGCGAGATTTCGCCCCGCTTCAGCAGAAAATAGATGGCCGTCGATGCCGATCGTTCCCCGGCTGTCGTCGAATCTCGGAAGGTCTCCCGGTAATAGCCACCTTCCGGATGCGCCTCAAGCTCCAACAATCGAATCACTTCGTCAGCGGTCAGTGAACCTGAATCGGACATAACAACCGCGAATGGATCCGGCTTCGCCCCACCCTAGTCAAGGGAGACATCGTTCAGAGTCTAGCTACTGCGGACAGGCTACGAATGCACGCGAAAAACAACCACAGATGGGCGCAGAATCAGGCGAAGGAGCGCAGCAGAATTCCAATATTTCATAGGTCGGTTTCAAGCATGGCATAGCCACAGCCTAATCTGCGTTGATCTGCGTCCATCTGCCGTTCAGGTTTTTCCTTCGCGTCCATTCGCGGTCAAGGAATGTAAACGAGCTGATAAACTGTTCGCTCGATTCTGACGCGCTGTTTGGTTTGCGGATCGCGATGCCAAAAGATCTTTTGTGCACGCACGAACACGCCGTTTGCGCCGGTCTGAGCCGCCATGGTGCGAACCTGTGACCAGCTGTTACCTGACATCGCTTCTAGTCGATCCTGAATCGTAACCACGCCAAGCCGAGCGAAAGGAGGCTTGGGGGCGGCAGCCAATAACCTAACGGATTGTTCGGGAATCACAGGATACTGCGGCCCAGCCGGCGCGGGTTTGTGCGCGCAGGCACCGAGCAACAGACAAGCGACCGCAATCAGCTCCCATTCAAGCCGACCGCTAACGATCTTTAGTTTGACCACTAATCAGCTCTGTCGCCCAAATTCGACAGGCGTGCAATTTTGCTCCTGCGGAGCTTGCCTTCGTAAACCTCCAACTCGAAAGCTAAGAGAGCTGGCCGGAACAAACTGGAGATATACGAATGATTGGAGAAAAGCTGCTGTGGCTCTTAAAGGCGGCAACCCTTGTCGTCGCCTATTCGACCCCGGCGAGAACGGGCTTGGCGGATTCAGTAGGCGAGCTGGCAACGCAATCGCGACAATTAGCTGATGCGGGAAAATGGGATGAAGCCAGAAGCGTGCTGGAAGACCGGTTATCGCAGGTGAAGGACGCCAATCCGGTGGCCCGTCTGAAAGCGGAATTAGCTCACTATGCTGTCGAGCGGAATACCTATTTCCACAAGGATGATGGATGGGCTCGCGCAAAGATCGAGGACGCCCGCGTGGCCGCTCAGGCCGCTGACATCAAGCAGGCTTTTGCCACTTTAGAAACAGCCGAGGGTCAGCTTACTTACTGGTATGCGTTAGAAGGTAGCAATGAATGGGGTCCGCCAACCAGTCATTTGGATCGCGCGATAGAACTTTACCGCGAACTAGGAGATGACGCCGGACTAGGCGAAGCCACCTTTTATCGCGGGCTGGTTTTTCAGATGCAGAATCAGAATGAATCAGCTAGAAAGGTCTTCGATCAAGCACTGAAGCTTACCCAAGAAACTGGTGACGAACGTATTCGCTCGTTCGTGGTACGACACATAGGATATCTGCAGGAAGCCGCCGGCCAGGCGGAAGAAGCCAGGGCCAGCTTTAATGAGTCGCTTGAGCTGCGCCAGAAGAACGACATGAAGGTATTCGTGCCATTCGCGCTGATTCTTTTGGCGGATTTCGAAGGAGAACAAAAACATTCCGCCAAGGCGATCCAGTATGCCGAGCAAGCCATCCAATTGGCAGCTTCCGGGAATAGTCCTCGAGCCCTTTATGATGCTGAGTTGACGCTGGCAAAGTTGTACTTCGAAAGAGGGAAAACGGCAGAGGCTAAACAACTGGCAGAGCAAAGCCGGACTGGGGCTGAAGCTTTTGGCAGCGCCGGAGACGCAAAAGAGGCTCAAGATTTTCTCCAGAGGCATCCGTAAATAGATGCTTCGTACGTCTGCCGAACCAACGCAGTCCCGACTCCTGGATTCTGGCTCCTAGCTCCTCTTTTCGAACTCCTCCTTTGTGTTCTTTTCCGCTAGGCTTATGATGTCCGCTATGCTTGACTGGAGCAAATGCCCGGTGGTGGAGCGCGGACCCGGCAAGTCAAGGTGTATGTGGCGGTTCAAAGGCACTCACGTGCCGGCCACCTTGCTATTCGAGAATCTCGAGGATGGGGCCACGGTGAATGACTTCTTGGAGTGGTATCCTGGCGTAACTCGGGAGCAGGTTGTGGCTGTTCTTGAGTTTGCCGAGCGTAGCCTCATTGAGGTGTAACGCCAGCGCGGTGGAGCCGCGCCCAACCGAGACCGAAAAATTCTCACGCAAAGACGCAAAGGCACCAAGGAAAGACGGGATAAGAGCATCGCGGAAGACTGAACGATTCTCGAGCACGGCACTGCAAGCGACGCGAGATCAAGAAGAGGCTCTTAAATATGGAGACTGATCTAAGAGGAACGCTGTTTTGCGGGGCCCTTCGGCCTCTACTCAATTCTCTGTGTCTTTGCGGCTTTGCGTGAGATTTTCTGTCGGGGCTTTTCTGGTGAGATTCTAACTCCCGGCTCCTTAATCAAGCCCTCACATTCTCTGCGGCCCACTTCAGGAGTGTTTGTTTCTCGTAATAGAGATAATCCCAGTTCTCCCAGTAGTAACCTCTAACGTCCCAACCCAGATAAAGAGCATTGACGAGACTCTTTGTTCCTTGGGCAAGGACTCTTCCCCTGCTATCCGTGAGCGTATAGTTGAAGGTCATCCGTATTGGATGGCCATCGTCCACATACCGGATCTGGCTGTGCTGCGGTTTCCAGGGCTTGTAACGACCGCCCAGATCAATATCGGTAAACTGCAGGACTAAGGTGCAACCGGGCGCTGCCTTGGCCACTGCCGGAGACAAAGCCTGAGTCATCTCGTCGCCGAAAATTTTGGCCGATTTGAACTCATTAAAATCATGGATCCGGATATCGGTGAAGTATTTCGGGTCGGTGAATTCGATCCGGACATTTGGTCCCGTTCCCGTATGGGTTGACGGTCTCCCGCTTGAAGCCGACCCGGCAAAGGCGCTAATGGCGACAGTTGAAGCCAGCGGCACCAGCAGATTGCGCCACAGACTCAAGGTTTTCATAGTCAAGAAAATAAGCACAGAAAAGGCGCCTGCGCACCCGGTTTTCCGGGAGACGGTAGGGCGAAAACCCGACTTCGCAAAGCCTACGTCGCGGCCCAACTCTCGATACGCAGGCAAAGCAAAGGTAAGGGCCGCGCCAA
>JAFAIO010000396.1 GCA_019236675.1 Verrucomicrobiota bacterium | reverse complement strand
CATTATCGGCCCCGTCCCCAGGGCGTCGCGTCTATCCGAGCGCCGTGACTGCCACAGTTACGGGCGTCGACACCCGGGCGAGCTAATACGCGGAATGCAACGCCCCTCCGATGGAACGCGCGGAATCGCCGGGAACGCGCGTGAACGCCGGGAACGACCTACCTCTCACTTCTCACCAATCACCAATCACTTCTCACGTGAGAGTCGCGGTGCTTCGGGATTCACTCCAGGGCCAAAATAACGGAGGAGAACCAGGTCTTCTACGGCGCTAGTGTTCTCAAACGTGACTCCAGCTCGAGCGGCGGCTTCGGTGCAGAACACTTCGTCATCGGTCAGTTCGACAAAGCGAATCATATTAGGAGCATCCAAAACCAGATTGTTCATTTTGCCTCGGCCTTGCACCACGGTTAGCCCATATGCTCCATTGTCGCGGATGGTGCACTTTGCACTGGCCTCGAGGGTCAATTCTTTCGCCGAAAATAGTTGTGCCCCGCCGATTTCACCATAGACGATCCATCGGTCGATGTAGCCTTCTTTTTGGGTCTTAGCGACCGGGATAGGCTCGAGGTAATGGTTCTCTTTGAAATAGGGATCAACATTGGCCTCCCAGTCCAGCTCGCTCACAATAAAGTCGAGATCGAAATGCTTTTCCGGCGGGATATTCTTGACCAGCAACGAACGGGGAATCTCACGGCCCTCCACCAGCGACTGGAACATAGCAAATACGTCGGAACCCCATTGCGGTTCATAGGTCACTAAGGAACCCGGGGCATGTAAAAGTCCCGGCCCAATTAGCCAACCGGTACCGGGTTTCAATCGATACGCTTTCGAGAGATCGAGGATTCCGTTATCGCCGCGGTTCCAATTCTCCAGGCACTGTTTCACTTGATCCTTGGTCGTTCCCGGTTCCAGCCCCATGAACGTATAAGGAAAGTTGTTTCCGACCTGGTTATGTTGCGGAGGAAAATAGTAGCTTTCGGGTTTACCTTCCTGACCGACGAGCCGGGCAAACTCAGCCGATTGATGCATGTGATGCGGAATCGGCCCCATGTTATCGAAGAATTTCGAGTACACCGGCCAGCGTCGATATTTGTTCCAGATCTGTTCTCCGATGATCTGGGCTCCGCATTCTTGAACCGCATCGGCTAAAGTGAACCGTTTCCCATCGAATACGCAGTAGCTTAAGCCTTCGTCCGGAGTCCGATTTTCATTGGCGGCGGGAGTCGTGGAACCGAACCACCGTTCATCGATCCCGCCCCGATCCAGTCCATAGGCGTAGAGGTCGTCGGGATGAAGTTTTAATCGCCGGCCCGGTTGAAGGAAGGACCGCGGCACCCAACACGGTGCCAGCCGGAGCAACCCGCCGCTCTGCTCCAATGCAGCATCCACTAAAGGTTTCAGGTTCGAGTCGACAGTTTGGAGAGAGGAGATGGTTTTCATTACGGGGGTTGGCAGTTTGCAGTTGGCGGTTAGCGGTTAGTAGTTGGCGGTTGAAGGTCGCGCCGGTTGCTTGTCAGGGGGCTAGGCAGGGAAACAGAATACAAGCCTATTGGGATCTGCAAGTCACAATCACGGTGGCAAGTGCACGGAGAGTGGTCTGTTAACACCCCGGTCGGAGGGGAGCCGCATTCCGCTTCCCTTAACTGCGGGGGATGTACTCGAGGTGTCGCGCTTTCTGTCCGCTTCGCGTCTTAGCTGCGGCTCCCTGGAACGCGTTGCAGGCCACAGAACGTGCAACATTCAAAGACGTGGCACGATTTCCGGGGCGTCGCGTCTTTCCGAGCGCATTGACTGCCACAGCTACAGGCCTCGACACCCGTGCGAGCTAACACCTGGAATGCGACGCTCCTCCGGCCGGCGTCTCCACCAAACTCCGGTAAGAAACCGCAGGTAACTGCAAAACCACCAAATCGCCTAGCTCCTAACTCCAGAGCCTTTCCGCCAGATCCAACGCCCGAAGATAAGTCACATGTTCACCGCCGCGAGCCAGTTCCTCGTTGACCAGGTCGGCTACGGTAGTACCGCCCGCGGGAAGAAGCTGTTTAACTCCCTGATAGTCGGACCAGCAGCATTCCAAAAATTTTCCGGACCAATTCAGATCGAATGTTCCTTGCCCAAAAGCGATGAGAACCTGGCTTATCCATTCGCCGGGCACGGCTTGGAGGACCACGCGAATCGGACCTGGCGCTGACGGGCTAGTGAAGGTGAATTCTGAGTCCAGCCGTTCGGTCAATTGCCAGCCGAGTTGTCTCGCTATCCAGGCAACCAACAGGACGCAGGTGGTTTGGTATTCCGGATGGAAGACAATGGTTACTTCTTGAATCGAACGAAGCTTTTCCGCCGCCCAAGGCTGGTCGAACATTTGGGCTATCGCTAAACGCAGATAAATCAATCTGCGCCAGTTGAGGTCGCATAACACAATGCGCGAACGGACCGTGGCAATGGATTCGCGCAGGATTTGCATCTGCCGGGCTGGGTCCCGCCAGGAACCGCTATCGAAAAGAAACCGGTCAACCCAGTGCCAGAGCTGGGCGTCAAGACTGCCTTTGAACGGCCCTTGCCACCAGAGGTAAAGAGGCAGATCTGAATCCAAGTGACTGAACAAAACGTTCCGCATGGTTTCCGGTCCAGCGCCCTCTAAGAAAAAGGCGATCTGCTCGCTACAAACCTCCCGGGCGCCGCCGCCGGCCACATGGCAATGCGCGCTGATCCAGGCCTGAATCCTCCGTTTTTGAGCTAACGGATTAGCCGCTAACAGGATCACACGGCAAGCGTGTTCCCGCGTGATTTGGGCCATCAAATTGGTGTTGTAAGTCAGCGCATCAGACGCCTCGCTATAAACCGCGAAGTTGACCAAGGAAGCTTTCACCAGCTGGTCTCCTTCCTGTTCCCAAAGCTGGGTGAGGCTCTTGTTGATTTTGCCGATCTCGATCGGCATTCCCCTCGATATATCTTTTAGAGCGGACATTGTGGTGGGTTATGGTTGGCGCTGGGAAGTGGGGCGAAAGTAATCAGTAATCAGTTAATCAGTAATCAGACTGGGTGTTGCCCTGGAAGACCAACGGGTCGTCAGGATCAGCGCTGTAATAAAAAAAGGAAGTTTCCGCGACCTTGGAGACCGAACAAAACGCTTCGGCCTTCTCCATCATACCGTGCAACAGTCGACCAATTTCCTCCAAGGTCGCGATTATCGAACGGGCAGCCGATTCCTCGACGTATCCGCAGCTGAAAGCAACGCGCACCCAATGTTGCGTCTCGAGCTGTTCGCCATCCGCATCAGTCAACTTGCTAGAGAAATGCCTCTCGTACTTCCGCTTAGCCCAAGCTTCCGTGATTTGCGCGCCAATTGACCGCGAGGATCTGCGGATCTGGCTAGTCAGGGCATATTTCTCCTCTTCCGGAAAAAATCTTGATACCTCGAAGATCCCTTTCGCCACCGAGAATGCCCGCCTGTAGACGAGCAAATCCCAAAAACTGCGTGCATATTCGAGTTCCATTTTCTTGACTTTTACGCTTCCAAAACCTGACTGCTCCGGACTGATTACTGATTACTGATTACTGATTACTGACTACTGACTACAGCCTCCTCCACCCCCGCCCGTCCTGCTCAATCAACACATCCGCCTCCGCGGGCCCCCAACTTCCGGCGGGGTAAAAGGCGAGGTTTTTTTCCGTGCCATGATCACGCCAGCCGGCTTCGATGTCGTCGATAAACCGCCAGGCTTCTTCGACCTCGTCTCGTC
>JAFAIO010000337.1 GCA_019236675.1 Verrucomicrobiota bacterium | reverse complement strand
GACGGCCAATTCCTCCCAACGCTTCCTTGTCATGACTGATCCTCTAGAATTTCTCGCATCGCTAACATGCCTCTACGGATCCGCGCTTTAATCGTGCCCAAGGGTTGCCCCAGTCTCTCGGCAATTTCGCTTTGAGACGAATGCGTGCCTTAATCGTGCCGAGAGGAACCGCAAGCCGGAGGGCTATTTCCATTTGGGTAAATCCGCCAAAAAAAGCGAGCTCAAGCGCTTCTCTCTGGTCCTTTGAGATGTGCTCCAGGGCGGCCCGTAGAACAGCGCGTTTCTCGCCAAAAATCGGCTCTTCCGCCGATCTTTCATCGGCATCCGGAAAATGGGTAAACTCGATTGTCGCCCGCTCGACCAGTCGTTCGTTTCGTCGGCGTACGCGCAGCCGGTCTATCGCCTTGTTCCGCACAATTCGGACTGCCCACGACAAGGGGCCGCCCAGCAGCGGATTATAAGCGGCGGCTTTTCGCCAGATATAAATGAATCCTTCCTGCAACACGTCTTCAGCCTCCTTCCGATCTCCCATCATTTTAAGCGCCAAACCCATCAAGGTCGGCGCAAGCTGCGCATAAAGTTCCGCCAAGGCAGCTTCGTCACCGATTGCGATTCTTCTCATCAATTCCGTCGCCCGTTGACCTGTGGATTCTAATGGTTCGCTTAAAGGCATTGTCGTTTGCAGGAACGGTTGCTGCGCCTCTACTCCGCAAACTCCGACAGGAGAAACCTCCGTGCCCATCTCGCCGCCAATCAAATCGAGCGGCCTGTAACTTACGCTCATCGTTCAGCTTCCGTATGCCGTTTGGTTTTCTTTGAGTCACGCATGGTGACGGTTTAACTGACGAACGAAACTCGTTGCTAATCGGATGCATCCTTTTTTAGGAAGCGAAGCCCGGTCGCCCATTCAGGGCCCGTCGCCTGATGCCATACCGCCCACAGCCTAAGCGCCGAGCTGGTCTCTTTGATCCGCCTCGAAGTCTTCTGCTGGGCCACCCGGCCCCACCGACGTCCACAACCACGTTCTATACCCCTCCCGTCATTCAGAACCTCGCCGTAACCGTTACCCGGACACTGCGGGACTCGGCCGGGTGAAACTCGATATCGTTGTAGCCACCATTATCGGGTCCTGGTGGTTCGAACTTCAGCCTGGACGCGTAGTAATAAGCGATGTCCTGCGCTCTCGTGTCTAGCAGGTTGTAGATATCAAATCCGATACTCCACGTGGGATTAAACTGATAGCCGAGCCTCAAGTAGAAGAGCGATGTGGCAGAAGAAAAAATACGGTTATCTGAAGTCAAATGACGGGGCCCGAAGTAGCGCCAGCGTAGCGAGAACTCCCAACCATCAAGGTCATGGATCAGGACACCTGCGTCCACCACTTCTGTGACGGCTTCCGGGAGATAGGGGCCAGTGGGATTGAAAGCATTAAACCTAGCCTGTGAAGCGGCGAAATCTGCATTAATGGTTAGCCAACGGAACGGCGTGTAATAGTTGCTAACCTCTATTCCCCAGCGTAACGAAGCCGGGTTCGCCACCGTGTTACCCGTGTCTCCATCAAAAACCAGCTCGCTGTTCGATGCGAGGAACCAGTAGGCAATCGTTGATTGCAGGTTGGGAATAATCGTCGTGCGCAACCCAATCTCAGCGCCTTTTTGTTGCACGAGCAGTGGTACCTTGGGAGCAAATCCACCCCCAGTTGCCATTGGGTTTTCCACTACGGTCGCCCCTCTGGCATCGTTCGTATGAAAACCGAAGCCCCCGTCTATGTATAGTTCAGTGTCCCACCAAGGACCAAAAATCATCTGCAGCTTTGGACTAGCCAAGAACGCAGTGGCTACTCCGCCATTCGGTCCTCCTAGTCTATCGGTTACGTTGCCCGAATAAAGATCGCCTCGGACACCAGCCACAGTTCTAAACCAGGAAGTCCACTGAATCCGATTTTCTATGTAGGGCGAGACGCTAAAGAGATTCACTGAATCCTGGCTCAGCTGTTCGTAGACACTCCGCTCGTGAGTGTGATTCAACGCAATGTCGAACACATCATCGTTCCTGATCTGTAAACCGAATTCGTTAATCACGCTCAGTCCCCACCAGTTGCTCAAGATCCTGTGATCGACCTTAAGACCACTTACGAATCGATGATCCCTCTGCTCGAATTGATCCCCCAGAACCGGATTATCCAGGAAGTAAGTAAAGTTCGAGAACAGATCCAGGTCGTAGTACTGGGCATAAAGGGTGACTTTGGTTAACGAATTCTCGGTTAACCGCCCGTGCCATTCCGCGGTCAGCATGTAGCGCTGGCTATCACCGCCGTCCGACGGGTCCTCATTTCCAAACAGAGTGATTTCATCCCGCAGAAAGGCTCGCAAAGGAATCTGCTGCTCGCCGGTCCAAGCCCCCGTGTACCCGTTAACAGTGAGGCTGAAGCCGTCATCTTCGCTCCCCTGGCTGTATCGTATCAGGAATTTGAGTGCTCGATAATTTTCCGGCGGAGTCCAAGGTCCATCATTGTGGAACCATTCGATCGCCCCAAGCAAGGTGCCGGGATTGATAGTAGGGACTTCTCTTTTAGTCCCGTTGTAGCCGATTAAGTCATTCTCGCCAAACGTATGTGAGAAAGCCAACAAGATCCGCTCGTAACCGTTCTCGCCAATCGTAGTTTCAGCGATATTGGCCGGCAAACGATCGAAATATCGCATGTTAACATAACCGGCTGACGCGAAGTCCCCTACTTGCGAGTAATAAAGTCCTTTTCCATAATCGATCGTTTGAATTAGTTCAGGAATTAGAAAATTCAGATCGGTATAACCTTCCCCATGCGCATGAGTTGGCAGGTTGATGGGAACGTCTTCCACGAAAGTGGCGAAATCTGTTCCATGATCGAGGTTAAAGCCGCGCAGGAAATATTGGTTTGCTTTCCCTCCGCCGGCATGTTGGGTGACGATCATTCCGGGAACAGTTTCCATCAACTCACCAACGCGCAAAATCGGCCGTTCGGAAATCTCGTCCTGCCCCACCGTACCTTCGCTAGCCGAACCTGCGGATCCGATTAAGCTGTCCGTGCGGCCAGTTACGGTTAGTTTTTCAAGTGCGACAGAGCCACTACTGTAGCCCGTGTCCTGTGCTTTACCTGCGAAGGGCGGCACCAGCGCAACAATCAGCAATAGAATTCTGAAACGACGCATAGAGGTGGCAATCACCGGACAGATATTCAATAGCGGAAGGAGGAGGAGTAAGTGAAACCATTTGTAGTTAACGAGTTTCACTAAAGAACGCGAAGCCTAGGAGCAATATCTCTGCCCTTACAGGGAGGTGGTTGCTTTGACCGTGGCCCCGGGGTTGAACCGCGAGGCTGGGTCCCTTAGTCCCTTTGGGATACAAATCGATACCTCCCGGAGGCACAGCATCCGGTAACTTCCTCTGCAAAACCGGCGACTCAGTCTCGATCTGGTCGCCGGCCGCATTGAAAAGAATCACCAGCCTTCCCTCAACTCCACTAAGACAGCGCTAGCCGTCTACTGTGTGTGATGCGCGTTGTTACGCCCATTGTGGGGAGTGGCCGCGAAGGGGAACACCCCGTTATAGGTGATATCGTTCGCATTGACTCCTCCAAGCGTAAATGTAGCGGGATTGAATCCTTGAAAGATTGTCGGCGGGTTCGTTCTCAAGTCGCTCTTTAGGGCAACTACCGCAATCCCGGCTACATCGTCACCGAATCGTCGGCCGTTCGGCCAGCCCCCCGGTATGACTCCGTTCCCGAATCCGGACTGAATCTTACTGACCAGCGTATCCCCGCCAAAAATGCTGAGACGGTTGAAAACCGAATCGTTATTGTCGGCCAAATGGGCTGGACCGGTCGATAGATCTACCTTTATCAAGTCCGGTATAAAAATCCCGGCAATATCTGTCCGGTTCGTCTGCAGGTTGGCAGGGTCGCCCAGCAATACAGCTAGCTGAGGGGCAAGCGCATACTGCGCAAAGAACTTTGAATCATCTGTAGCCGGTGTCTCATTGTACCGGTCCTTATCTTCCACCCCTACTAGCAGTTCGCAAAACAGCGGGTTACCTTGACGTCCGACCTGGACATATCCGGAGTCCGCTCCCGGGGACACCGGACCTCCGAGAACACTCACGCGCTTACGGCTGGTTGTCGCCCAGACCCCAACGATTTGCTGATCGCCGCCAATGTCAGACACCGGAATGTTAAGCACGATTGTGTGCACGTTGAATCCGGCTTGGCTATCTAACGGTGTTTCTGGACCTGAATACGTCACATCCAAGTCGAAAATACTTTGCACGTTTGCGTAGAAACCATCATCGCGCTGACCGGCGAAAACCATGTAACCTTTCTTCAGACTAAAGATGGTTTCCGAGGTGTAAGTATCTAACTGCGAGGCTTGGGTTACTCCTGGCTTGGCTACCATGTCACCGTTGTTCATGATGTTGTATTCTGGTGTCGTTATCCCCTGATTGTTGGGTGGCACCAGCAGATCTTTACCCAGGACTTCCGCGGCTCCTGTTCGATGGTCGATTTTGGTAACTGTGTACGTCTGTACTAGATTCTGGTTACTATCGCCGACGTTCTGAATCGGACCGAGATAGGAGATAGCAATGGTCTCTTGGTTCTTGTACGTCGTCTTGAAGTCGAATTGATAGGTATAGGTGATATTCCCTGTTTTGATATCAGATCCGGTCGCAACCAAAATTTCGTAGCGAACGTTAGGATCAAAATTATACAGATTCGGGCCGATGCTGGGTTCCTCAAAAGGATAGACTGCTAGCGCTGTAGTAAGGTATTTCGTGGTTCCTATGCTGGAAACGAACGCGTACACATCGGTCGTATTCGCAGCTGGATCTAGGGTAATTAGGGGCGCATCCATGTGACTGGATGCGACCGCCATCGTTGGCGTTAACGCTAACGCCGATAATCCGGCGCTGAGCGACAGAACACAAAGAGCTCGGATGTGAGCCTTGATTTGTACTTTCATTTTGTTGATGTTAGTTGCAGCGCCATCTGACGAGACATTGTCAATTTGTCTACAACTGCAAATTCTTGAGCGAGATCGCGGCGAGGCACCGAGCGATTCGGATCAAAGCGAGACAAATTTTCATGAACCGGCTAGATCGGCTAGCAAGTGAAATAGCGACGAGAAACGCTAGCCGGATGCAGGAACAACAGCAGAAATAAGAAAATAAATATTTCAGAATTTTCCCATTCCTAGGCTCTCACTCCAAAATCCCGGCATTGTATGGCTCTTGCAATGGAACCATCAAAGGCGTTGAAACGAATCGGCGCAAGCGAACTCAGAAACGTTACAATGATACAGACCTCATCATCAGCGAAATAATTGGGCACGGCTATGAAAGCGAACGGGCGAGTCGCGCGATTGCGCGGATGAATGCTCCGCACAGCCACCCCGGCGTAGGGTACGAGTCGGTAAAGGGTGATGCGGCGAAATAGTAGCCGGCGATGCTTCCAGCAAAACGGCCCCTTCGCTGTGTCGCCACCTACGCCCTTCGAACCGCTCGAACGCTTACGTGAGTCGTATCAGGTAGCACGAACTTCTTCAATTCGACCTCGAGATACGCCAACGGGAACTTACTCACCAAGTGATCTGCGAGTTGCGAAACCAGGGTCTCGATAAGGAGATATTTGCTTTCACTGACAAACCGCGACATCTCGGAGGCAACCGCTGCGTAGTCGACCGTTTTCGAGAGATCGTCATTGAGGTCTTGGAATCGGCCAAAGATCCGGAACCGAACGGTGACCGCCAATGTCTGCGCTTTCGCTCGCTCCTCTTCCGAAACACCAATGTGGCCAGACACTTTTTGGTCAGAGATTTCGTATACTTCGTCCTGCTCGTGCCGAGGAGTTCCCAGTAGTTGCTGCAGCTCCCCAAAGCCTCGAACCACTAAAGCTGCTCCCGCCGCCGCGAGTTTGTCCACGGTATCGAACCCAGTCAGAATCCCAACCGGGAGCACACCGCATTTCTTGGCGGCCTCGATATCATGCGCCATATCGCCAACAAAGGCCGTTTCTCGGGGTACCAGATGATTCTCGGCCAACACCCGCCTTATCTCGGCTGCCTTATCAATGACCTCGACGTAGACCTTCACGAAATAATCTTGAACATCCAGTCGTCGGGCCTGCTCGTTAAAATGGTGCCCATACATGGTACTAAGCGCGTAGAGCCAGCGCTTCGAGCCGCGACAGAACTCCAAGAACTCGCTGACCCCTGGGAGCAGAGCCACCTCGCCCCGCCGGATTTGGAACTGGCGATGATAAACTTCTTCAATTCGTTCCATCGGTGTGCCCGGGAGGAACCGCTCGTAAAAGCGAGACAATGGCAAAGCGAATTCGGACCGAAAGGCCTCTCTGGAAATCTCCGCCCGACCAAACTCGCGGAAAACGTCGTTAGTCGCTTGCACGACTGCCCCAAGGTCGTCAACAACCGTTCCAGACCAATCGAGAATGATATTTCGGATCACTAAGCATTCCTAGAAAGCCAAAGCGTCAGGAAAAGCAAGCCCTTCGACGCGCTTAATGCTTGCTCAGGGCAGGCCCTCCAACAGTTTTTTGAACCCGGGCTGGGGTTTTAGCGTGCCTCGCTCTCTAATCCGTTTCCGGATGCCATGAGCAGACAGTGCTCACACCGGGCAAGCCTAAGGCGCGTCGAATGGCCCTGCTCTGAGCAAGCCTAGGGCGCGTCGAAGAGTTAGCCGACCGAAAACCGGATCTCTTTGACAAGCCTCAACCCGAAGCGGACGCGGATCTTTTCCAGGATCATTCCCTTCCATCGGCGATCGAGCTCGTAGAGAACGGTCGGTTGCAACACCAGCACATACAGCACGCCATTGACTAGGCGAGCTGGCCGTGAGTGCTGGGCAAAAAATTCACCGACGATTTCGTTCCAGGCCGCTAACATCTCCTCTTCGCGTAGCCGATTCTGGAGGCCGAGTTTAGGCGCAAGCTGGGCGATTAATTCCTTTACGCTGACGGTCCGCTCTGGCGAAGGAGCCGGTTCCGAGACTCCCCTCCATTCCGCCAGAACTTGTTCGCGCAGTGTTCTCTTCAATGGAATCCCGGTCAGCTTACTAGCTAGGTTCCGTCGCTCCCGATAGCCTCCACCGGACACCCTTCCATTGCCTCTTTGCAAAGACCTTCTTCTTCGGGACTTTCCGGCTGCTTGAAGACGTACGAATGGCCGCCATCGTCGTCCCGAGTGAAATTCGCGGGTGCAGTCTCACGGCAAAGATCACAGTCTATACATTGATCATCGACGTAAAATTTCCCTGCCACATTCTGTTGATATTTGTTCGCAACGTCAGCCATAAACCAAGCGGTCTCTCTCTTTCCGGTTAAACTAGAATGGGCCTTAAGGCAGTCCCTCCCGTCTCCGAAGGTCGCAATCTATCGATTGCATCTAACACTGCAAGAAGAACTCAAAGGGCCTGCCAATCCGGAAAATCTCGCCCTACTTAGCCAAGGAGCAAACGTTTTTCGAAGGTTTGAAGAGGCCGAGATCGTGCTCCGTAGGAGCACAATATTTATAGTTAACGCATTTTAAACGGCCCCGAGCTCCGTAGGAGCGGCATATCGAGGCCAGCTGCAGACCGGGGCTTTTCAAAGCTGCGAAATGACGTTGCGAACTCGTTGGCTGCCAGCGCCGATTAGATGCCACGATCTATCTGCGCCTAAGCTATAAAGATTCTACTCCTACGGAGCAGGTTTCGTGATCAAAACAGGCAAACTCTAAGGCGTCATGGCGCGGCAGCCCCGAATTTCCACGCCCTGGCGATCCCGGCATTGACGGCGTTCGCAATCGATCGGACGATCTAAGCCACATCAAAAAGGAATGACATCGACTACGCTCCGGCCCAAAGAAGGTTGGCATGTGCTCCATCTGTTTTATCGGATCGAATACGCTTCCTGGCGCTTGCTGAGCAAGGAGGAACAGATCGAGGCCAAAACCACGATATCTGCCTTGGTTCAACAGGTTCGAGCCGCAGAGGAAACGCAGCTTTTGACTTTCAGCGTCGTTTCTCCCAAAGCGGATCTCGGATTCGTGTTGCTCACTCCGGATCTGCATTACGCGAACGCCGTCGAAAAGAAACTTTCATTGTCCCTCGGTGATGACGTGTTGTCGCCAGTGTTCAGCTTCTATTCTTTGACGGAACGTAGTGAATACACCAATACCGAGGAAGAATATCGGGCGAGCCTAACCGCAGAAAAATCGCCGGAAGAAATCGATGGGTTAATGCACGAGTTTGTTACTCGCATGGACAAGTATTTGCGAGACCGCCTGTACCCGAACGTGGCCGACTGGCCGGTGCTCTGCTTTTACCCGATGAATAAGCGACGGGGAGAACAAGAAAATTGGTATCGCCTCTCCTTTGAGGAACGGAAGCAACTCATGTCAGGACACGCCCGGGTCGGTCGCCAATATGCCGGCCGCGTCCGCCAGCTCATCACCGGTGCAACCGGATTAGATGATTGGGAATGGGGAGTTACGCTGCTTGCGCACGATATCTTTGAAGTGAAATCGATCGTTTACGAGATGCGCTTCGACGAGGTGAGCGCACGTTTTGCCGAGTTCGGCGAGTTCTTTATCGGATTGCAACTCCCACTTGATCAGTTGTTTCAGAGGCTGTTGCTGTCTTAGGGTCATGCACAACCGTCCGGGGCGGCGGGGAGCCGCATTCCGCATTCCCCTACCGCCGACATGGCTGCGGGCACGGTGAATTTCGTCCGATCCGGGTGTTAGCCGCGGCTCCCTGGGCTGTGTGGTTGGTGACCAGACACGGAACGCCAATGGAGCTGGCGCGGATCCCTCTCCGCAGACTGCAGCGAGACAGGTTTCCGGGGGCGTCGCGGTTGCGGCGGGCGAAAACCGTTGCGCATAGTTTCCGGTCGGCAACACGCTCAACACGGCTCGCTGAATGCAACGCCCCTCCGTCCGGGGGATACAACAACCAATCACCGATCAGCTTCCACTAGCTTACCGTCCTACCAATCGCTCGCGTCCCCGAAAATCCAGGCTATTTTTGATTCAGGATGTCCACCACGGAGAAAGTCGAGCGGCTACGGGAAACGCTTCGGACTCACTCGCCTCTGTTGATCGCCTATTCCGGCGGCGTAGACAGTACTTACTTGCTCGCGGAAGCCGTTGACACTCTGGGATCACAAGCTCTCGCGGTCATCGCCGATAGCCCCTCATTGCCTCGCCAGGCCCTGCAAAAGGCTCTCGACGTCGCCCATTCCTTAAATGCGCGCCTACAAATCCTCAACACGACCGAACTCGATCAACCTGACTACGCGGCGAACCCCGTAAATCGGTGCTACTTCTGCAAAGCCGAGTTGTTTCAACGAATGGCCGACCTGGCTCAGGCTCAGCATTTCTCCGCTCTCGCCTACGGGGAGAACGCCGACGACGCGCTTGAATTTCGTCCCGGCGCGAAGGCGGCGGATGAATTTCAGGTGCTGGCTCCGTTGCGGACAGCCGGGCTCACCAAATCGGAGATCCGATTTCTTTCACGAGAACGCAACCTTCCAACGGCCGATCAACCGGCACAGCCCTGTCTCAGTTCCCGGGTCCAGCACGGCATACCGATTGATCGAGGCGTCCTTTCCATGGTGGAACAGGCGGAGGAGACGGTCCGTCGCCTAGGCTTTCAAGTGTTCCGGGTACGCTACCTTCGCGATGGCAACGGAGGCCCGGCTGCCAAGCTACAGATAGCACCGGGCGAGATGGATCGTTTGCCAAGACATTGGCCGCAGATTCGGGCGGCTCTGATCGCGATCGGATTCGGCGCAGCCTTTTGGGATCCAGCCGGATATCAGGCGCCAGCGCAGAAACTGCAAGTAAGCAGTAAGTAGTAAGCGGTAAGCAGTAAGAAAGTGATCATCCATGACCGTGGACGCGCCATTTCTGGCTTATCGGATTACCGCAACACCGATTACTGCTTAGTGGTTACTGCTTACCGCTTACTAGAAGGCTATCCGAGCCCATTGCTCTAACGGCTTCCTTGCTATCTGCTATTATCCTCCATGCCTCTGCCTGCGTTTGATCCCGGTACACCGCTTCCGCCAGAGCCCGATGTAACCTCGCTACTTTTAGAGATTCGCAGCAGTCTGGATGACCCAGCCAGTCGATTGCTGGTGCTCGATGACGATCCTACGGGCATCCAGACGATGCAGAACATCGAGATTCTGACAGAGTGGGAACCCGATCTGATCGACCGCACGTTGCGAGAACAGCCTCGCATACTGTACATGCTCACGAATTCACGGGCGTTAGATGAGCCGGCCGCCGTGAAATTAACTGCTTCAGCGGTAGCCATCCTTCGTTCTGCTGCTCAAAAAAATCAGCTTCGGTTCTCCCCGATCAGCAGAAGCGATTCGACCTTGCGCGGTCACTATCCAGCCGAGCTGGAGCCTCTCGTCGACTTACTGCCACAGCCTCCCGACGGACATCTTATAATACCGGCTTACCCGGAGGCCGGAAGGATCGTGTTCGACGGTTGCCACTTTGTTTATGACCACTCCAGCGGCGGCTATCTGCCGGTGACGGAAACGGATTTCTCAAAAGATCCCACTTTTGGTTTCTCTCATTACCGGCTGTCAGAGTGGGTTGAGGAAAAGTCAAAAGGCGCTTGGAAAGCAAGCCAGGTGCTATCCGTACCTTTAAGAATGCTGCGAGACGGCGGACCAGAAGAAGTAAGCTCACTTCTGCTCCGGGCCGAACACAACGTTCCGATCGTGGTAGACACGGTCACTGATCCCGACCTGGTCGTGCTTTCTGCGGCACTGCTCCGGGCCGAGAATGCCGGGAAGAGATTTCTGTGCCGGACAGCAGCTCCATTTGTCAGAAGCAGGTTGGGCGAACTCCCGGGAGCCATACTCGATCCCAGCATAATCGGCTGCGGTCCGGGTTTGGTATTGGTCGGCTCGTATGTGCAGCGCACGAGCGAACAGCTGGCCGAAGCTCGCGCCCTCACCAATGTCGACTCGATCGAACTTCTGGTTGACCAGCTGTTCGAGGACGCCGAAGCCGAGCGACATCTAGCGGGTGTCGTCGGAGCCATTGAATCGAGTCTAGCGTCAAGAAGGACGGCCCTGGTATTTACCAGCCGAGGCCTCGTCTCTCAGCGTGGCCAACTCAATCACGTCCAGATTTCCGCTGTTATTTCCGAGGCTCTATCCAGTATCCCGGCCAAGCTCAGCAAACCACCAACCTGGTTGGTAGCCAAAGGCGGCATTACGTCGAACGACGTTTTGACCAAAGGATTGAAAGCCAAGAGAGCCAGAGTTCTCGGGCAGGTCGCGTCTGGGGTTTCCGCCCTAAAACTCGGACCGGAATCCACCTCTCCAGGCCTGCCTTTTATCGTTTTCCCTGGCAACGTCGGCGGGCCCGCGACCTTAGCAGATCTAATAACGATGTTAAGCAAAGGCCGGTAGGGCGAAAAACTCAGTGCGCCTAGAGCTTGGATCTTCGTTCAGGTAATCCCGCGCCGTTGTGCTCGGTTGCTCGAACGTGTACCAAAAGATTGAAAGCGATTAATCTCAAGACGTTCGCTATACCGACGAAACGGCTCAAAACCGGCGCGGTCACCCTACAAACGCAGCCATGCTCCGGGCGCGCCGATTTTCTCGCCCTACGATTCGTTCATTTTTGCCCATGGCATCCTACAAAAATTGGACCAAATTACGGGTCAATCGAAAGCATGGAGCATAACCCGGCGCCAGACAGAAACGAGGAAGCAACCGCACCCATCAGTCAAGTTGCGAAGAAGAAGATCCTGTTGGTGGATGATCATCCGATTTTTCGGCATGGTTTGACGGAACTACTCGACCGGCAGGTTGATCTAGTGGTTTGCGGCCACGCTGATTCCGCTCCGAACGCCCTGGAGCAGATGCGCAAACTGAATCCGGACTTGGCGATCCTCGACATTACTCTGCGGGGCACAAATGGCATTGAACTCGTTAAGCTGATGAAGGCGGAATCGCCGCAACTACCGATCCTGGTTCTCTCCATGCACGATGAGTCTTTGTATGCCCTCCGTGCCCTGAAGGCAGGCGCTCTCGGGTACGTCATGAAAGCCGACGGCGTTCAACCGGTTCTGGACGCGATTTATCGGGCGTTGGACGGCAAGCTTTTCGTAAGCCAACGCCTCGGGGAAAAACTCATTTTCAAAGCGATCCATGCGTCCGAAGGCGATTCTCCTTCACCTGTCGACCGCTTATCCGACCGGGAGTTGGAGGTTTTGGTGATGCTGGGACGCGGACACAGCACCCGCTCAATCGCCAAAGAGATCAATCTCAGCGTCAAAACCGTCGAAACCCATCGAGCTCACATAAAAGAAAAGCTCGGCTTTGCGGACGCGAATGAAATGGTGCGTTTCGCGATCGACTGGGTAGCACACCAAGAACTGACTTAGAAAACGTCGGGAGTGCCGGGAACGAGCGGGAACGCCGGGACCGTACTCAGGCAACGCAATCAGACGATAACGGCGCCCCATCCGTTTCTCTCGATAAAAACAATCCAAAATCCGTCAGAAGGACGGCGTGATCCCGAAACGACGACGGCACAACCCTGGGCAAAGCAATTGATTATCCTTCCCGGCGTTGACGAGAGCCCTGCTCCCTTAAGAAAAGACTAGCTGGACACCAGTTTCTCTCTCCATGCTACTGGCGTCCAGCCGGCAGAAGCCCATCCATGGTGAAGTTATTTTAAGCTGCAGCATGAACGCCGCTAGGCCAAAGCAATCAGATTTCGCCCTGATTGAAGTATCAGGTGCCGTTCAATACTCGCCGTCCGGGCTCACGGTTGCCCATTAGTCCCATTGATCCCATAAGCCCCATCCGTTCCAGCGCCCAGTCGCAAACCACCCGGTGAACTTGCCCGATCGAGGACGACGACGAAGACGAAAAAGCCCCCCAACGCTACAGCATGGCTAGCGGCGACTTGTTTCGTGGAGGCGGAAAGAGTGCTTCCAACCCGGAAAGGATCCGCTCTGGAATCTGAATATCCAACGCCTTGCGGTTCTCGATGACATGCGCTTCGGATGCCGCTTTAGGGATCACGATTACGCCGTCCTGATGCAGAAGCCAGGCTAAGGCCAACTGAAACCGATTTACTCCCACTTCGCGGGCAACACCGTCCATCTTCGGCGAAAGCCGTCCCTGTTCCACAGGAGAGTAAGCCATGACGGGCATTTTCCGGTTGCGGCACCAAGGCAGGAGGTCCCATTCAATACCTCTGCGGGTGAGGTTGTACAAAACCTGATCTGTAAAGACCTCTTCCCCGCCCGGCACGCGGACGAGTTTCTTCATATCGTCGGCATCGAAGTTACTGACACCGAACTCTCGTATCATACCCCGCTGCTTGAGCTGCAGAAACCCTTCAAAAGTCTCTGCTAAAGGGATCGAGGCGGGCCAGTGAAGCAGATACAGATCAAGGTAATCCGTTTTTAATCGTTTTAGGCTTTGTTCGCAGGCAGTCAATACCCCACTCCTAGTTGCCCGGTGCGGGTAAACCTTACTCACGAGGAAGATATCCTTTCGCCGGCCAGAAATCGCTTCTCCGACCAACACCTCCGCCCTGCCCTCCCCGTACATCTCA
>JAFAIO010000208.1 GCA_019236675.1 Verrucomicrobiota bacterium | reverse complement strand
CCTGGCTCAGTCCTGTTGCCTCTTCGGGGCGTACGATTCCGCAAAAACCTTTGACAACTCGCTGTGCCTTTTGATTCAAGAGTTCTAGTTCCCAATGGCTGTGGGGGAATTCCGACGATGACTCTTATGAAGCTTAATTGTTGCGCGATTGTCTCTGCTTTTTTCCTGTTTATACCCGCTGCCTTTTGTGCTGAACCAGCTCAGAATCTCGATTCCGGGCTATTGATGTTGTCGGAGCACGCTAACTTGTCGATGCCCGAAGCCGGCGCCGCAGGCGTGCACTCTCGGATCGCTAAGGTCAACGACACGGACAAAGAGTTCCTCCGCGGTCGATTTGATGACCAGGATCGTGTGCTTGTCCACGTGTTGCTCGATGGGCGCAACTCATTGGATCAGGTGGCCCAGCAGGTCGAGTCTTTGCAAGGGGTAGTCCTTGGTCGTAGCGCGACCTATCGTCACGGCATCTTGGCCGCCTACGTTCCAACCGATCAACTCGACAATGCAGCCAGCATTCCTGGCGTGCGTGCTTTAACCATGGAACACGAGCCGGTTAAACGCGCTGGCAAATATTCCTCTCAAAGTCGGGAGCTCTTGCACACAGATGTACTTAACCAACAAGGATTCACCGGCCAAGGTATAACCATCGGTGTGCTGTCCGACAGCTTCAACACCGCGCGGTTTGCCAAGCATCCGCCCAGGACTACTGCTGAGCAGGATGAAAAACACGGCTACCTACCGGTAGTCAACGTCCTGCAGGATTCCGGTGGGCCGGGCCACCCGGGAAGCGACGAAGGTCGCGCCATCTGTCTGATCGCGTATGCGGAAGCGCCCGGTTGCAATGAAGCATTCGCTACCGCCAATCCCAGCGAAGTCAATTTTGCCAAAAACATCGTCCGCCTTAGGACCGAAGCGAACTGCGATATTATTGACGATGATGTCGGCTATTTCGATGAACCGGTCTTTTCCGATGGGATCGTTTCGCAAGCGGTCGATGAAGTTGTGACCAGCACAACCTTGCCCGGGAAAAAGGTCATTTACACTTCTTCCGCTGGTAACGACGGCAACAACGGCTATCGCAGTGCTTCTCGCGAGCTGACCGATGCGGCTGTACGGGCGAAGGGCCAACATGGCAATCTCAAACTGGATGTAACCGGTAAGAGCTCACCGCATTACCTTGATCCCGCCTTGACTGCAGGCGGATGGCACAACTGGAATCCCAACGGTGGTTCAGAACCGGTTACGACGATCGTCGTGCCTGGGACTTCCAGTTCTCGATACAACCTTTTTCTCCAGTGGGATGATTTGTTCGATCAGGATGATGGTATCACTGCCGACTACAATTTTCTCGTTTTTGATGCGGACGGTAACTTTTTGCAGGCGACGAGCGGCATTCATAACGCCTTCAAAACCCAAGAACCGTTTAAGTTCACCCGTGGCCTGACTTTGGGCGCCGTTTACCAGATCGCGTTTACTAAGACGACTCAGACCGACCCGAAAGCTCCACCGGCGCCTGCCACTCATCAATTGGCGATGTACACGGATCTAGACGGGTTGAGCACCGTTCTCGGTACCTATTTTCAGCCGGCGCCGTTGAATGTCCCGATTATCTATGGGCATCCGGCTGCTCAATCGGCAATTGGAGTAGCGGCGTATGACTTTAACTGGAAACCAACCCCGCCCTTTAAAACCGAGATCGAGAACTACACAACGCCCGGACCGGCCTACATCTATTTCGATCAAAACGGAGCTCGTCTGACCACCCCTGAATTGCGGCTGAAACCGGAGGTCGCCGGTGTGGACGGCGTAGTTACAACCTCCTTTTTTTCGCCAGGCTATTACAATTATCCTTTCGCATTCTTCGGCACGAGCGCTTCAGCTCCAACCGTGGCTGGAGTAGTGGCGCTGATGTTGCAGGCTGCTGGCGGCCCTCTTTCGCTAGATGCTGACCAGGTGAGAACCGTGCTTGAAAATACCGCGTTGCCGAGACGCGGTTTCGATGAGACGACCAGTGCCAAGGGCACAAACGGCCCAAGCAATATTTCCGTTACCGCTCTTGGATCATCCTATTTTGGCCCGACTTACCTAACGATAAATTATTCAGGTCCATCCAACGAATACGTGGATAGCGTGATCATCGATGGTTCGAAGGCCGGTCTGGTCTTTGATACAAAACCAAAATTTTTCATTGTAGGGAGCGTCAACGGATTTAAAGCGTCAGATGTGACCATCGAACCCGCGTCAAGCGCCACGGAAGCGTTCACTCTGACGTTCAAGAAAGGGGTGTTCACGAATGGTGCTTCTATCAGCTTCACGATCGGCCAGAATGAGATCGGGACCTTTAAAGGTTTTACTCAGAGCCAGTTCGGGGTTGGAGTCGATGCCCTGGATCTAGCCGACGGTGCAAGTTTTACTGCCCAATTGGCCGGAAACTCAAGCCAGACAATCAGCGGCACTTTTGATGCGGGTCCCGCGACTCACACCTATCAGCAAGGCGACGGCTTTGGTTTAATTGATGCCATTTCGGCAGTGAGCGCGGTGAAGAAGTGACGACGGCGCCTGGAGGGGAGCCGCTTTTGATTGTGCCACGTCGGCCTGATTATCTTTTATCTCAACGCGAGCCCGTCTGGGAAACGTGAAAGCAGGCGGCTCCCGCGAACGTCTCACGGCGTGGCAGCTCTATCCGCAACCCGCGAATCGATGAACCTCGCCGGGACAAAACGCTGGGTCAATGCATGCCGACGAGACGTTCCCGGGAGCCGCCTGTTTTCGAATTTCTCCTTCAGGCTCGCGCTGGGAGGTAAGGTTATAGGGTCCTTAGGCGACGCGCCAAAGCGGCTCCCCTCCAGTCTATCCGCGAAGCGCGCTGCGCGTTGCCCAAAACAAAACTCCATTTGTCACGCCGAACACGACAATGCCGATTCCGATCAGCCACCAAAAAATCGATTGGAAAGCGTTACCCGCGAGGCTCTCTGTTACAGCTGCAGGCACAGTGACGATCTGTGCACCAACAATATCGCCGGATTGCCAGCCAAACCCGTTTGCGCTCCCGTAGAGCTTAACCAATCCAGCTGGCGCCTTGTCCGGAGTGCTGTGGCACTGCAAACAACTGGCGTCATCCACCTTGATTGGGGTGCTGATAAAAAGCGAAGGACCGAGTGGCGTATCACGCTGCCCTACTAACTCTGTCTTCGCTGTGTCCTTTCGGAACTCATTCACAATATCCGCCTCCCAGTCAACGGTGCGATCCCGCGGATTAGTCGGATTCAGCGCGGCTTCTTTGTAGGCGAAATCGGGGTGAGACTGCCGAAAATAATTGAACGCTTCCGTAGCGGCATAAAACGGGATCGATTGCGGATGAAACTGTTGATCCGATGGCTGCAGGCTCTCTAGCAAAGGCGCTATCTGCTCGGTCGTATACTTCCGAGATGCCCGAGCTGTCTCAAGCATGACCTTAGCCATGGCCACAATCTGCTGTTGAGCGCCGTTCTGCAATTGGTTGTGGATAATTGCCGCTGCGCCCCCGATTGCCGCTAACAAGATCGGCAAGAACAGCACGTTAAATCGAACGAAAGTTCCCTTTAAGCCGTTGCTTTTCTTCGGCTGCTCCCGTGGAGCGCGC
>JAFAIO010000365.1 GCA_019236675.1 Verrucomicrobiota bacterium | reverse complement strand
ATCGACGGTTAGCTGACCTTGAATTCGACTATCGCGATCTAACGAAGCTCGGCGACGAGATGCGCGCTGCGGTAACTCCGCTTACGCAATGAGTGCCAATCATACCGAAGATCAGTTACAAAGAGCTGACGGTAGGGAGGAGCAAACCTTCCGTGGTGACCGAGGTGAGTCCGCTCAGGTTAAAATGGCGTCACTGCTGGCGGCACTTACAAGATCAAAGCGATTGCGCTCGGTCTTGATATTTTCGGCGGCAATAGCCGCAGTTGCTTATTGTTTACTTTACGCGATTGCTCCCGCACAACCTGTGCCTCAACGGTTCACATTTGATCCAGCGGCGGCATGGATTACGACGCACTCGACGACACAGTCGTCTGGGTGCTTTAGGTTCGATGTTGAGGTTCCCAGTAAGATCAAAAATGCCTGGATTGCTCTGGCCACCAACGGTGGCTATGAAGTCATTGTAAACGGAAAAGATAAAGCGCTATTCTTTCTTTGGCGGCGAACTCACCCATTTCAGACTTCGCTTAGTGAAGGCGGCCAGAAGCTCACAACCGGCGACCCCGCCATGGCGGTTAGCTATCCGCGTGAGTATCAATGGAAAGACCACGATAATGGTGAGCTGCCGACATTTTTGGACTTAACGCCGGATCTTCATCCCGGTCACAATGCGCTCTGTGTCGAAGTGGAAAGCGATGGCACAACCCCGGCCCTAATTCTTTCTGGTGAAGTTCTATTGGACACCGGCGAAAAGATACCGATCCGGAGCAATGTACTTTGGAAGGCAGAGCCCGTCCCAGGCACCTTGCCCCAGGATCGCTGGACGAGCCCCGATTTTCCGCTAACCGACTGGGGACAAGCTCGCGCGCTTAATTGGCATCGAAGTTTCTGGCGTTTGGTACCAGAAGGCGTTTACGAAGAACCGTTCCGTGGTCTACGGGTGCGTTCAGTCGCCGCGGATTCTGTTACCTGGCTCGATCAAGAGGTCGATCTAGCGAAGGTACCGATTCAGGGTTTCCTCCGAATAGCGACCGACACCCCTTACCATATCTGGGTCAATGGACAAGATATCAACCTCGTGTCCCGCAACCCCAGTATTCTGGCATGGGGGCCATGGTATGTTCGGTCGCTGGGACGCGTGCCGATGGATATCGAGCTCGATGCTCTTCCAGAATGGCTGGATCCAAACAACGTCGGAACTCTCCTGCCCGGGCAGCAAAGCGAAAATCCGCCGACCCGAGATCCCGCCATCAATAATTTTGCCCAAGATCAGGCGCCGGTTACCGGAACCAATAAGTATCCCAATGCGCCGGATGAACGCGGTCCAACTAACAGCGCACAAGGAGATAGACCACGCGGGATGAGTCCCTATGCAGATCTGACCAACCCGGATCGGGTAACGGTTCCTGCCCTGGGCCGGGATAGACGCGATGTCGAGTTTGTTGCTTACGACGTCACATCCCTCTTACGAGCGGGCAGAAACACCATCCGCTTAGGATTGTATAAGGAATCTCCCGCGGCGTTTGCTCTGAGTCATGCACCATTTGCTGCCTTCGACGGAAAAGTGAAGTTGGCAGACGGAAGCGATACGTTTTTCAACAGCGGTGAAACCACTTTCTGCTCTTACGGCGAGCAGGGCAAAACATCGTCGCAAATCCATGCCGCTATAGACGGCCCGATCGAGCGAGTATTGATGCCTGCCAGGAGGTTTCATGGCTCCGTGCTTCCTGACCGGCCTTGGTTCATTTCGTCTCTAGGGTTGTTCGTCATGTCTGCCGTGGTGCTATGGATCCTGGCTGGATGGGCTCCGCTCAACCAATGGTTAGAGAAAGCTCAAGTTCCGAGTGCGATTCTGGCAGGCTGGATCGGTGCCGCACTGCTGGCGCGTTCCGCCATGATGGAGCGCAGCGAACTAATGTACTGGCGGTTCCCTCAAGTTTGGGTCGTCCTATTGATTCTCGGGATTACGGGAGCAATGCTGGGCGCGCTGCTGAAATGGAGACGCACTGCTGAACGCACATCAGATACCGTTCGGGCAGCATTCACCTCCAATGTGCATCACGAGGATTGGCGTTGGTTGCTCGTTGTCGGTCTCGCCATCGTCTTCTGTTTCGGTCTGCGTGCTTGGCAGATGGATATCCAGCCGCCGGACGAGGACGAGTACGTCTCGATTCAGGCATCGCTGGCGGTGGCCAAGACAGGTACACCTGAGTTTCAGGAGGGTGTCTGGTACACCCGCAGCCCGGCTTACCATTACTTGGCTGGAGCAGTTGCCTTCCTAACCGGCAGTAATGTCGTAACCCTGCGGCTTTTGTCTGTTGTCTTCGCTTGTCTCACTGCCTGGCTGACTTGGAAGATGACCAAAGAGTTAACCGGAAATCGATTTGCAGCGCTATGCGCCGTCATTCTTTTTTCGATTCATCCGTTTGAAGTATTTACCGGTCACGTGGCGCGGTTTTACCAACAACAACAGTATTTTTCTCTGCTAGGATATTATTTCTTTCTCCGCGGCTTCGTCACCGGTTCTTCCATGAAGTACCGGTACCTGACCGTACTAACATTCTTTGTGGCTGTCCTAAGTCAGGAAATTACTCTGCTTCAGATTTTGCCTCTCACCGTTTGCTACTTTGTTTTTGCCAAACGAAGACCTTGGCCGGACGAAATTCGGCTGTTGATCGCCGCAGGCTGTGCGCTGGCATTAATCGCTCTGGATTTGCTCTTTTTTAAGATCGAATGCATGACCGCACTCGATGGGGTTTCACCGCGGATGGATGCGACCATCGGGTGGTCGTTCGAGAAGCCGGTAAATTTCGTTGCCTTGCTAATCGGTTATTCGCGTTTGCATGTCGTGATGAGCGTGTTTCTGCTTCCGGGTTTTCTGATGGCTTGGCGCCGGAAGCAAACGACCTGGCTCTCGATTTATCTTTATTTCTTACTCAGCGTCATCGTTAGCAACTTGCTGATCACCAGTCGAGGTTACCGGTTTGAGTACTTCCTAATCCCGATTTGGTCTTTGCTGTGTATCCACGGGATGCTGGAGCTTGCCAGAATATTGATTCCGAAATGGCACCACTTTCCGGCTCGAGTGGCTTTGACCTTGGGATGGGTAGCTGTGATCATTTGTTCTTGGAGCCCGTGGAGAATTTTGGGGTCTTACGACACGGCTTTGCAGGCGGATCCAACCCGGGCATTAAGCTTTGTCTCCAAAAACCTTCGCCCCGGTGATAAAGTGGCGATTTCAGAGCTCTATCCACAAGCCGCTCTATTGGAGACGGGTCGGTCCGACTACGATATTGCGGATCCCGTTCTGTATGACTTTGCGCTCCGCAAGAAAGGCAAACTGATTGATCGAAACGCTGGAGCCGAGGTGGTAGGGAACCTATCCGAGCTCCAACAGGCCTTTTCCAAGACCGACCGGGTCTGGGTCGTTTTCGATCGTGACCAGATGCATTCCCGCCAAAAAGACATTCTTTGGATGTACCCTGCCGGGCGGCTGCAGCTCTTCCTTCGGAGCAATGCCCGATTGGTTTTTAGATCTTATCTTTGGAGCGTCTATCTTTGGGACCGCAATGCGGGCCAGTACTCAACCTTTCACGAGAACCCGACTAACTGGTTTGAATAGGATGGGCGCGAATTAGCAGCCCAGAAATAGGAAGGAGCGAACGCAAGAACATGGAGAGTAGATATTTTCGGAAACAGATAACCACCGCCATGATGGCAGGTGGGGCGTCTTTCATCATTTGGTCGCCGGCCGTCTTCGCATCGGTAGCGGACGATTTCCGGTTTGAGAGCGGTACATTCATGCAAAAGACGCTGTACCGGCGCCCTGAACATGTTGCTACTGACATCGATCAATCAGGCGCAGAAAGTCCTATTAACATTACTTGGAACCAGACTCATACTGGTAAATGGTATATCGAGCAGCAGCGCTACGGTGGAGATGCGGTCTGCGCCGGAGTTGCCAAACAAGACACTGCTACTATCGAACGGGGATTAAAGATCTTGCATTGGGGTTTGGAACAGCAACAACCGGATGGGTCATTTGACTGTCCGGATACATTTCATAGTACCTCTTTTTTTGTAGAAGCAGCAGCCCACACCTGTTTACTACTCAAGGCGAGCCCGTACGCCGACCAATACGCATCCACGATTGAGTGGATGAAACCGAGGATCTTGAAGGCCGCGCGTTGGATGATTCAGCCTGCCGTTGAGGAGGAAGGCAAGCGGAGCAACGCACCCTATGCGCACCGGCGATTTCTGGTTGCAGCCGCCCTGGGCGAGGCGGGCGTACTGGGTGATGATCAAACCTTAATAGAAAAATCGAAAGACTACATCCGTGACGGCATCGCGATGCAGGATCCGTCTGGATACAACCCGGAAAGAGGTGGGTACGATTCCAGTTATCATGCAGTTGGTTTGTTCTACGCCGAGCGCTACTACGATGTGGTAGCAGATAGCGAGACAAAGGCTAGCCTTCGAAAAATGCTGGACAAGGGCTATGCCTGGCTCGCGAGTCGAATCCTCCAAGATGGGACAATTAATCCGGAGGGCAACACTCGAACCGGC
>JAFAIO010000068.1 GCA_019236675.1 Verrucomicrobiota bacterium | reverse complement strand
GTAAGAGTCCCGCACAATCCTTCCCGAGTTTCGCGAGGCGTCATTTGGCAAAGTAGCGAACCGCATTACACGATTCTTGGAACCATTTCAGAGGGGTGGTTTGATAGTATTGCCTATGGCATCAACAACTCGGGGATCGCTGTCGGCACGTCTATGGAGAACACCAGCCACGGTTTCGTGACTGTCCCGGCAATGTTCACTCCAAACGGTGTCGTGGACCTGGGGGTGAAAAACGCGACCAATGGGTACGCCACGGCAATTAACAATTCCGGCCAAACCGTGGGAGATCTTTTCTATTTCGATACGCCATATCCGGCTACCCAGGCCTTTTCATATCAGAATGGAGTCATGACCCTCCTTGGATATCCTGTACCGACCATTGGATACAGTCTGGCGCTTGCTATAAACAATAACGGCTTGATCGTGGGCGCCGCCCAATTTGTCCGGCACGTCCCTCGGCACGCGGCCTCTTATTTCAATGGCGTCTGGACCGATCTAGGTTCAATTGGGCCCAGTTCAAGTTTTGAGGCTTTTGCTACCTCCGTAAATGATTCCGGAGTGATCGTCGGTATTTGGCAGAACGGCAACGAAGAAGGCGGTGTATTTATTTATCAAAATGGCCAAATCGCCGATCTCCACGCGCCCAACCGTAACGGAAACCCTTTCATTAACAATGCCGGTCAAATCGTGTTTGGTGACTTCATCTATGAAAATGGTGCCTGGCAAGATATCAACGATCTCGACCTGGGAGACGGCTGGAAATTCACGGAGGCCAGCGGGATCAACAACCACGGGGCGATCATTGGCTACATGCATAGGGTAAGCAACGGTGTCACCATCTATCGATTCGGGCTGTTGACGCCGGTCACATCGAATTAATAGAAGGGTTTCTTATGGCCTGGTGCTCAAACGGAAATAGGGGGCTCCGGTAGGGATGAGCTCTTGCTGATTCGTGTCATCAGTCGGGGAATTAATGTCCCGAAGGGACCGAATGAAAGTAGCCAGGCATGAAATGCCTGGAAACGCGCCATTAAAGAGCCGTCCCGTAGGGTACGTTATGATCGGGACTCCGGGGCTCGTTTGCTGGGTTTCCAGGCATTTCATGCCTGGCTACTTTCATCTAGTCCCTCTGGGACAACCGATTCTTCAAGCGTCGATCCAGTTCTCGATCAAGCTGGAGCTCGTCGCCTCCTCGTTGTCTGGAACAGAGCCCACGGAAAGTTGCTCGTCGGAACAAAGCGCGACTGAGTCACAGGTAGGAACAGGATCGTTCTGATCAGTTGATTGTTTAACACGTGCCGTCACGGAATCTCCTTCATTAATCAGCTCCGCTCTTAAAACGGGCCCAGCGAGGGTAATGGTCTCGTCCTCGTAGAATATGACTTCGCTAGGGACGGCTTTATTCCAGATTTTATCGCGTTGGCACTGCCGTTGTTGTCGACCTGGTACAGTGACAAAATCCGGTGTACTGAAATTGTTCAATGGGTCATTCGCAGACAGAAAAGAAAAGCAACCACGAGCGTATCGTGCGCACGGCCGCAAGGCGACTACGCGAAAAAGGCCTCGAAACGGTTGCTATCGCCGACGTCATGAAAGAAGTCGGCCTTACCGTCGGCGGGTTCTATAAACATTTCGGCTCCCGTGACGATCTCGTCGTCGAAGCACTCCAGGCCGCAGTCGGTCCCTGGGAACACCCCCTGAAACAGGCAGCTTCCGGTGGTGGACCGTCTCCGAGCCTGGCCGGCCTCATCGATGATTATTTAAGCGAAAAGCATCGCGACCGTCCGGGTTCCGGCTGTACGATCGGCGCCTTGGCCGGTGACGTTGCCCGTAGTAATAAGCGAGTTCGTGCTTTAGCGACGGAGCGGATCCGATCCGCTCTCGACCTGATCGGGGGGTTGCTACCGGACAAAGGCCAGGAAACAGCGACAAAAAAGGCGGCCTTAATATACAGCGCGCTAGTCGGGGCCCTGGCGCTCTCGCGCGCGGTCTCTGATGAATCGCTCTCGAACGAAATTCTGGAATCGACCCGAGAACTACTGAAGAGCCAACTGAGTTCGTAGCTGGCAGCGTCGGAATGCGGGTTCTAGGCGGTAGCCATCCCTACCGGGTAAGTTCTTGGCTTGAGCGGGATTTTCCATATGCTTGAGCCGTACTCACACCCCAGGACATGAATGCGCTTATGGATAAGCGAGTAGCCACCCGATACGTGCATCCGCGCAAAATGAGAGTTAGTGATCACTGCTTGCGATTGCTCGTCGCTGGTGGGCTTGTCGCAATGGTTGCGACTGTTACCAGAGCAGCCGAGCAATTACCTGCAGTTACCGTTACCGGTCGAGTCACACCCAGTCCTACACCTTCTGGTGATACCGTGAGCAGGGACTGGGTCGAGAGATCACCGGAGATGAATTGGCCTACTCCAATGTTCAATAAAGCATCGGAGATCTTTGCCCATAACCAAATCCTGATAAACGCTTCTTGCGAAACGGTGTGGGATAACCTGATTCATGCGGAGCTGTGGCCGCAATGGAGTCCGTATTCCGGTAAGGTCACGATTAAGGACGGATCACAAGTCTTGCAGAAGAACACCAGGTTTGCCTGGCTCAGCACCGATCTGCCTCAAAACTTCGGGATGTTTGCCTATATCCCGCCCGATCGACTCGATGCGCAAGTCGTTGAATTCGTGCCTCCAAACCGGCTTGGATGGGTTAGTCATGCGCGTCAGTGGGGCCCTCATGGCGTTTTGGTTTCCTCATACCATAATTGGTTCGTTAAGCCGGTGGGTCCGAAAAGGTGCCTGGTAACTTTCGAAGAGGTGGCTACTGGTGAGGCGACGCGCTACACCAGAGGCGCTTGTCCGGAGCTCGTTCACCTCACCCATGAGCACTGGTTGGAAGCTTTGAAATGGATATCAGAAGCACAAGCCCGAAAGGGAAAGCCTACTTCTCCGTAGTAGAGCGAATAAAGACGGCTTACCCTCTCGGTCGCACCAGACGCTTCGGTTGTTCATAGCCACACCTTCAGATCTCCTTAGGTTTGCTCTGGAGATAATTTTCGGTGCCATTCGCAACTTAATTAATTGCAGTTATCTTACCACTTTTTTGCGATATCTTCTTTATAAATACTATCACGCATGTACTCTTGTTGCTGACACAAGACGTTCAGCCTCGAACAAAGGGTTTTCTATGGCTAGCCATCATCGTCGGCGTCTCCTCTTCCTCGCTGCCTCTTTAGCTGTTCCTCTTTCTGCCCCGGCAATCACCACCACCGGGCAATACGCCGTAACCATCCTTGGCCGGGTGCAACACAACTACCAGGGAAGCGCGTTTAATGCTGCCTGTATCAACGATAATGGCATAATCGCCGGTTCCGCGACGGTCAGAGTACCAGACAATCCTTCGCTGGCCCTTCGAGGGGTTCTATGGCAAAGCAGCACTCCTCACTACACGATTCTTGGAACGATTTCGGAACTGAACGGATACGACAGCTTAGCCACTTGCATCAATAACTCGGGGATCGCTGCGGGCAGGTCCTCCGAAAACACCAGCCATGGGTTCGTTTATGTCCCAGTGATGTTCACACCGAATGGAATCGTCGACCTCGGAGTGAAGAATGCAGCGAGTGGCATCGCTACCGCCATTAATAATAACGGCCAGGTGGTGGGAAATCTTTACTTCGATATACCCGAGACGGCCTACCAGGCTTTCCTTTATCAGAATGGAGTCATGACCCCGCTTGGGTATCCGGTGCCGACGATTGGATATAGCGTCGCAGCGGCAATTAACGACAGCGGGTTGATTGTAGGTGCCGCCCAATTTGGGTTCAACGAATCTCCTCATGCCGCCTGTTATACCAATGGAGCGTGGGTCGACCTGGGCTCGCTCGGATCCGGTTCGAACTTCACCGGCGCCGCCACTTCGGTGAATGATTCAGGAGCGATCGTCGGTTTTTGGACAAATTTCCCCGATGGCGGCCTATTTATCTATCAGAATGGTCAGATGACTTCGTTGGGGCCCGGGCCCGGCCGGGAAGGCAATCCGTTCATTAACAATGTGGGCCAAATAGTCCAGGGAAACTATATCTATCAAAATGGCGTCTGGAAAGACCTCAACGATCTGGATCTAGGTGACGGCTGGACATTTTCCGAAGCATTCGGGATCAACAATGAAGGAGCCATCATCGGTGTCGTCTTTAGAATAGTTAACCGGACGATTCTTTTCCGCTCTGCGCTGCTGACTCCGGTGAAATCGAGTCAGCAACCGGCGACTCGTATGCCGTAAACGAAGCTTTTCGAAGACTATCAACCAAAGGAAAGAGATGCATTTAGCATTCATTCCGAACCGTTTAATCAGGTTCGCGCTCTTAGTTTTAACCGGGACAGCTTTTCCTGTTGCTGCTCAGGCCACCGGAGTCCAATACAGTTTAACGGTCCTCGGCCTTGTACAGCACAACTACCCGAATAGTTTTTTCAATCCGGAAGCGATCAATGACAATGACGTCATTGCGGGTAACGCAATAGTCCGCGTGCCGCATAATACAGAGCAATCCGAGCGAGGCGTTCTCTGGCAACCCACCACGCACTATCAGGTTTTGGGAACGATTTCGGAGAGTGGGGGAAACGACAGTAACGCGACTTGGATCAACAAACTCGGGATTGCTGTGGGCTATTCCATGGAACATCTCTCCGGCTACAGCTTCGCCCTCCGCCCAGTCATGTTCACAACGAATGGGATTGTTAACTTGGGGGTAAAAAACGCCGAGATTGGGGTGGCCAACAGTATCAATGATTCTTCCCAGGTAGTGGGATGGGTTTACTTCGGCACACCTGTCCAGGCCACCGAAGCTTTCATTTATCAGAATGGCGCCATGACGCTGCTTGGATATCCGGTGCCGACGATTGGATATAGCGCAGCTTACGCTATTAACAATAACGGTCTGATTGTGGGTACCGCCCAGTTTGCAGCCGGCGCCGAGATCCATCCCGCCAGCTATTCGAATGGGACCTGGACAGATCTAGGTGTGTTGGGCTCGGGGAATGACCAAACTTATGCTAGCTCAGTAAACGATTCGGGAGTGATCGTGGGTAGCTGGGGTAATTCCTTGGTGTTCGGCGCATTCATTTATCAAAACGGGCAGATAGCGGACCTCAAGGCGCCGGCAGCCTCTTCTGTTTTAGACGTTCCGATCATCAACAACGCCGGCCAAATCGTGTACAGTAAATACATCTACCAAAATGGTCTCTGGCAGGATATCAACACATTGATTCAACCAGGTAGTGCCTGGCAGTTAACTGGCGCCACGGCCATCAACAATAATGGCGCTATTGTCGGCTTTATCTATAATCCGACTCAAAGAATTTACCGAGCCGGCCTGTTGACGCCGGTGAGCTCCAACTAGGCGCCGAGAAAGGTCTCTTGCGATGAAAAGCTCCGCTTCGAGAGCGCTTGGCACCCCTTAATCCTAAGTAGTTCGTTCCGATTTCAACTGCGAAACGGAATAATTATTATGCGTATCGACAACCGCTTGATAGCAGTCATTCTCTCGGTTTCGGCCGTTTTGGCTGGACCCAGCTCTGCGCAAACAACGCCGCAGTACACACTGACGATCCTCGGCCTGGTCCAGCACAATTACATCACCAGTGTCTTTGCGCCTCTTTCTGTGAATGACAATGACGTGGTCGCCGGCTACGCCAAGGTGAAAGTGCCGCATAACCCACAGCAATCCTTTCGCGGTGTGGAGTGGCAAAATAGCAGCCCTCACTATACGATCCTAGGGACGATCTCTGAGGATCCGGGACAGGACAGCGAGGCGACTTGGATCAATAACCTCGGTGTTGCCGTTGGCTTTTCCAATGAGCACCTCGGTTCGAATCTCTACTCTGCGCACCCGGTCATGTTCACCGCAAACGGAATCGTTAACCTAGGGGTAAAAAGTGCAAAGGAAGGGTTCGCTACTGGAATAAACAACGCGTCTCAAGTCGTCGGTTATCTCAATTTCGAAACACCTGTCCCTGCATCCGAGGCATTTCTTTATCAGAATGGCGTGATGACAATGCTTGGATATCCTGTCCCGACGATTGGACACAGCATGGCGAATGCGATCAACAATAACGGTCTGATTGTAGGCTCTGCGACCTTTTCAACCGGCGCCAATCCTCACGCCGCGAGCTACGCCAACGGGGTCTGGACTGACCTTGGTACGCCGGGATCAGGTACGAACTATAAAAGTTCAGCCTCGTCCGTGAATGATTCCGGAGCCATCGTCGGCTTATGGACA
>JAFAIO010000500.1 GCA_019236675.1 Verrucomicrobiota bacterium | reverse complement strand
AAGCGCGATGGAGCCGCCTCACCACGTCCGCCAAGGAGATCATTTGCAGCTCGCGCGAGAACGAGCGGTTAGCCCGTCTCTCAACATATCCAAGCACTTTGGCGATTCCTTGACCGACCGGACAGTCTGGCGACGGTGGATTTGGGTGTTGGCCAAACATTTCCCGCGATTCCACAGCAGAATGAATCTGCCAAAGCGAAATATTCTTCGGAGGTTTTGCCAGCACGGCGCCCCCTTGTGGCCCCCGGGACGTGCGAATTAATCCGGCACTCTGGAGATCGATTAGCAAACGACGGATAACAACCGGGTTCGTATTAACAGTTTCGGCCAGGCTCGCAGACGAGGCACATCTGTCTTCATTGGCCAGAACGGCCATGACATGAACAGCAAATGCAAATCGACAGCTCTGCATACTGCGTATGTAACATACGGAATTACTATAAACCTGTCGATTCGTTTTTCTGGGGGATGGTGAGAATCAGCTGCCGCTAGGTTGCGTCAGTTTGGAATTTGTAAAGCCGGGCCCAGCTCCGTTAGGAGCGAAATATTTATAGCCGCCAGCCCCAAACGGGCAGGAAGCTCCGTAGGAGCGGCATATTATAGCGATATGGAATGCAGATTTTGGTGTGGCAGTTGAAGCGGGCCCAACCTCCGGCGATCATCTATCTCTCCGCTCAGGGGGAACCTTCCCGTGACGTTACGCGCTCGCACATAGATGTCGCTCCTACGGAGCTACCCGCAATTTTGTTGTCGGATTGCTATAAAGATGTCGCTCCTACGGAGCACGCCTCCAGCCACACTTAATCACCCCTCGTTTTATCGTCGGAATGATGCCGGCGCGGCGTCTCATGCGAAGATTTGGTTGGTCTGGGTGAAGGACTAGCCGTCGGCGATGCAGGCGTAGGCGAGGGAGTGGGCGTCGGTGAGGGACTAGGTGTCGCTGAAGGCGTTGGAGTGCCCGCGGCGGGTGCGGAACCGGTCGCGGTCGGGCCTCCCGTTGCGCTCGATGTTGGACTGGCGGTCGGCGTTGGAGAAGGTGTCGGCGTGGGGGTCGCGAAAATATCGGTCCATTCCCATAGTTGACCAGAAGAGCCCCCAATCTCGCTCAACAACGTTTCGCAACGATCTCGCATCTTTTTTAGATCTGGTGGACCTGGGGTCGGATCCGCGGTCGCCGGGAAAACTAAATAGGTGACGTTCAGGTTTGACGCGGGCCGGTTATAAGCGTTGGCGCGAGGATCTAACTGCGTCGCCAGGCGCAGTGATCCTTCGCCGATCTTATACGAAGGGCCTACATCCCCTAGAAGCGCCGGGTATAGTTTGTCACCGTAGATGACCACCACATAATCGCCGAGCTTTGGTAAAAAAGCGTGATTTGCTTGACGGAGGATGAAACCGGGGAGCACCACGAAAGGGTCCGCTTTGGAAACAAGAAAACTAAAATGCTTCAAGTCGCCGATTTCGCGCTGCAGACTCTCAATCTGTTCGTGTAAAACTTTCTTCCGGTCTGGCGACGTGGCTTTGAGAGAAAGCTCCGACTCAGCCTGCTTTAACTTGGCCTGGGAATCGCTCAAGAATTCGCTTGGTTGATCCGTCCGCTTTGGCCAACGGTAGCTGGTGTAGGGCTGGAAATTGGCTGAAGAACCGTCAACATCCAGGGTGCGATCGGAGTCGGAACCATCGGCGTTGACATCCATGTCGCTTTGGATGAGCAGCACTTTGCGCGCGGACGCGGGGTGGGTCAGTTCCAGGATGGTGTTGCAATCAAAGAAATTGTGTTTCGACAGGAGCTGTTCCAGACGACCAAGCTCGCGGCCTAAAGACTCTACCTTCAACTGGTAAAGACCATAGTAGAAGTCCGACACTTTGCTGGTCGGCAACATTGCCGCCAGTCCGGGTAAAACCGTAGGCAAGGAGGCGTCCGGTTCGCTCAGCTCTGCGATGGTCTGGGCGGCCTTCGGAACGCGTACTCGAACCTGCAAGTCCAGTACGTAAGAATCAAGTGCCCGGCGTTCAACGGAAGCGATATCTCCAAGTCCGGACTCCACCTGGGAATGCACTTCGACTCCGCTGAAGAGGCGAGCCACTTCTTTATGTGAATAAGGAATTATTGCTTCCGGTAAGGGTGTCGGCAGCGGGGTAGGAGTAGGAGTCGGGGTGACGGTAGGAGTGGGTGTAGGCGAAGGAGTGACCGAAGGCGGCGGGTTGAATTTTGGGCCCGGACAAGCGGTGAGTAGGAGGCAGGTCAGAAGGGCGAGACCGTTGAACGGGCTGAACCTTCGAGGACAAGGACAGCGGCTCGACTGAGCTCGCCGAAGTCTTACCGGACGGCGCTTCTGATTTGTGGGCTGCGACCCGCTTTGGTCAGCGAAGTCGGGACGGCGAGAACGAGTAAGAGCAACGAGGTCGAACGGAGTCATCTTTCCCGGTGTTCACGGCGATCCCGGCGTTGACGGCGTTCCGTGGGAAACCGCATGGACCTTTTATTAATGGATTAGATGTCGCACGGTCAAAGCGATGCACACCAGGCTCAGCAGAATCATAGGGCCGGCGGGCATCGGTTTTCTGCTGGCCACGAAAGAACGGCCAAAATGAGCCAATAATAAAACACTGACCACAATCGCGATCGCGGATGGAATGAACCCTCTGGCCAGAATGCCGGCCAAAATTAAGAGTGCTCCAGAGACTCCTCCGGCGATAATAGAAGCTTTGCTGCGAGCTCGCGCATACCCTAATGCGCCTCCCAGGATACAGACGATCCCAAAAAAGATATAATAGTAAGCAGTCACTAAATCAGACCGGGACGGAGTTAAATGTGGGATGGCATCTTTGCGCCCAGATTGCGGCGAAGATTCGCTCTGGGCGCACCTTCGCGCCGAAGCTGCAGATCATAAACCAATCGTTTAATAAACATTGGAGCGAATAGTACCAGGGTTAATATCGTTCGCAGCACGATTCCGGGCACCAAACGAGGACGGTCGCGGGCGACGCTGGCCAAAGACTCTTGCACCACTCTTTGTACCGGAACCGTTACGAAATCAGGCAGCGTTTGTCGATCTGTCCCTGAGCGATCGGCCACGGAGTGAAATTCGGTCGGGACTGGTCCGGGACAAAGCACCGTGACTGAAATATTAGACGACCTCAGCTCGGCCCTTAAAGCCTCACTGAAACTGGTAACGTAGGCCTTGCTCGCGGCATAAACTGCGAGGCTTGGCACCGGAAGAAAACCGGCTACCGAACTAACATTCAAGATGGCGCCACACCCAGATTTGCGCATGGATGGCAGGATGCGGTACGTCAGGTAAGTCAAAGCTTCGATATTAACGCGGAGCATCGCGTTTACTTTGTCCCAGTCGCTATCGATGAAACGCCCCCTGTCCCCCAGACCGGCGTTATTGATCAGGAGGTCAACGGCTAATCCACTTTCCTCGAGCCAGTTGCAGAACCTGACCACATCGTCATGTTTTCGAAGGTCGAGAGCACGATAGAAGACCTCCAAATCGGGATTGATCACCTTCAATTCCAGCTCCAGAGCTTCCAAGCGCTCGGCCCGGCGAGCAACCAGGATGATAGAACCTACCACCGGAGCCAGCTGGCGAGCGAACTCGCGGCCAATTCCTGCCGATGCGCCGGTGACCAGAACCGTGCAACCGGCGAAATAACTGGTGCTCATTCCGATCAGGTAAGCCGGAACTTGGAGGAGTTCAAGGAGTTCAGGATGCGGTACAGCGCAATTTCAAGAAGATTGAATCCCGTGACGTATTCCTCGATAAGAAGTCGCCGATACGTGCGCTAAATTAGCACACGCCTATTTGGCCTCCTGAACTCCTGAACTTCTGCGACTCCTGAACTCCTCCCCTGTCTTTCGCATGGCGATTTTCGCTCGTACGGCGCATGGTAGTGATATGCAGAGTTCGTTGGCTTTAGAGTCGTTTGCAATCATCGGCGAAGAACTTGCCATTCGCTGGAAAGATGGCGTCGAGACTTACATTGGTGTCGAGGACCTGCGGCGGAGGTGTCCATGTGCGGTTTGCGCCGGAGAGAAGGACCTGTTAGGTCGCCAGTACGGCGGAGCGCCGACGTTGTCTCCGAACAGTTTCGTGTTGAAATCGTGCGCTCCAGTCGGTGGCTACGCACTCCAACCAGTATGGGCGGATGGCCATAGTTCAGGTCTTTATTCGTACGAATATCTGAGGTCGCTTCCGGGGACGGAGTAGCCCTTAGTCCTCGTCCTCGATCTTAGGCGTGAAGCGCGGCTCAAGCGAACGTGGCGATTTCACACTAGTCGCATGGGTCCCATCCGTGCCATGACTCTGACGCTAGTCCCGCCAAAGTGCGCGCCACTATACTTGACTGCCCAAGATCGAGGACGAGGACGATTACGAAGCGCCTTGCGGCGCCATTTACAGCAGTTGATATGGATCCACATCCACGCTTAGCTGCACATCGTCCGGAACGGAAAGGCTATCGACCACCTCTCGGATCGTTCGGGAGAGCCGGAGGATGGCGCGAGTACGCAACAGGATCTGGAACCGATAAAACCCTTTCACTCGTTCGATCTGGGCGGGGACCACAGGGTGCAGCATCACCGATGAGTCAATCTTCTCGCCGAAGCGGCGATGGAGCGTCTCCGCCGTGAATTCCGCTAATCGTTGGTGTTCAGATTTTAGCTGGATCAAAACGAGATGATTAAACGGCGGATATTCGCAACGTTCACGAAAATCGCGTTCTTGGTCCCAAAAACCATCGAAATCATGGTGCCGGGCGAATTGGATGGAAGGACTGAATGGAGTCGCTGTCTGGACGAATACTTCGCCCGGGGTTTCACCTCGACCGGCCCGCCCAGCTACCTGAGTCAACAACTGAAAGGTGCGTTCGCCGGCCCGAAAATCCGGAATATGGAGTCCAATATCGGCGTTGATGATCCCAACCAGAGTCACATTAGGAAAATCCAATCCTTTGGCGATCATTTGCGTACCAATCAGGATATCAATCTTTCCGCTGCGAAATGCGCCGAGCGTTTGTCGATAAGCATCTTTGCGAGACATCGAGTCTGCGTCCATACGAGCGGCATGCGCTTTGGGAAACAGCTTTTCCACTAATTCGATGACCTTCTCGGTTCCATATCCGCTGAAACGAATGCCGGGGTCACCACAGCCCGGACACTTCTTTGGCGCCACCGCCTGATAACCGCAGAGATGGCATTTGAGGCGGTTTTCCGTGAGATGAAAAGTCAGCGGGATACTGCAGTTGGCACATTCGCACACGTGCCCGCATTTGGAGCAGAGCAGGGAAGAAGCGAAGCCGCGCCGGTTAAGGAACAGGATCGATTGTTCGCGCTTTTGCAGCCGATCCTCAATGGCCTGGGTTAAACGCCGGGAAAGGATCGAGGGATGTTTGCTCTTAGCGAATTCCTGGCGGAGGTCGACTACTCGAATCAAGGGTAGCTGACGATCGTCGACCCGGGCGGTTAGACGAGCCAGTTCATACTTTCCGATGCGAGCATTGTAATAGCTCTCCAGAGAAGGCGTGGCCGAGCCAAGCAAGACCGCGCAACCTTCAATTTGGCCGCGCACTACAGCTAAGTCCCGGGCGTGATAGCGCGGCGTTTCCTCCTGTTTGTAGGAGTTCTCATGTTCTTCATCCACCACGATGAGGGCGAGGTCTTTTACCGGAGCAAACACTGCGCTGCGCGCACCGATGGCGACGCGCGCGGCGCCTCTTCGCAACCGATGCCATTCGTCGTGTCGCTCACCCGCGGATAGGTGGCTGTGCAAAACCGCGATCAGCTCACGAGCAAACCTGGATTTAAATCGTTCCACCGTCTGCGGCGTCAGCGAGATTTCAGGTACTAGCACCAAGGCACCCCGCCCCAGGTCGAGGCAATGCTGAATCGCCTGAAGATAGATCTCGGTCTTGCCGCTACCGGTGATCCCGTGAAGCAGAGTTGGTTTACTTTTGCCTTGATCGATCGCTCCCTTCACCATCTCTAGAATGCTGAGCTGGCCTGAATTCAGTCGCAGGGCAGTAGTGGGCGCATATTCTTCGCCTTGGGATGGGTCACGTTCGGCATTCAGCATTTGCAAGATCAGCCAGCCATGGTTCACCAGCTGTTTGATAGTGCGATCGCTGGTAGCAGCCGCTTCGAGTAGCTCGGCCCATCGGATCGGACCAGTGAACTGCAAAGCGACTTCAAGAACTTCTGCCTGCCGCGGTGCTCGCACCTTGAGTTGTTCTAAAATGTTCTGACTCGCGGGAACATTAACCGATAACCAGCGCTCGCGTTTGAATCCGCCCGATCGGATCACTTGCGGTAAAGCACAGCGGACTGCTGCGTCCAAGGGGCAACAGTAATAGTCTGCCATCCAGCGGGCAAGCTGTAGCATCCGGGGGTCCATGACCGGCTCCTCTGAAGCCAAGGCGATTAAAGTCTTGATTCCCGGCGCCGCAGACTCGTCGACCAATGCAACCACAGTGGCAAAACTGTTTCTCGAGCGCAAAGGCACCTTGACCCGGGAGCCGACATGGACCTTGCTTTCCCACGGTGGTGGTACGAGATAATCTAGTTCTTTGTTGGTTGGGTCATCCGTGACCACCCGCGCATAGAGCGGCATCGTTTCTTTACCAATGGCGTCCAGGTCAGAACGAAGTCAAATC
>JAFAIO010000498.1 GCA_019236675.1 Verrucomicrobiota bacterium | reverse complement strand
GACGAAAGGTAGTTCTATCTTTTTTTGCGCACCGTAAACCTCGACGTCGTATTCAATCTGGACACGCGGCGCCCGGTTTCGGGCTATGAATTTTTGACTGCTAGCTTTTGGCATATACTGGGTAGTGGTGGAATATTGGCTGCGGAGAACCTACATTCAGTTCAGGGTCGTTCTATAGATCCGAAGAACCCTTATTCGTAGTTCGTTGGGACTAGCTGGATGCGAAAAGCGTCTGGCTTAGGTTAGGTCATCAATACCTCATTCTTTTGCCGCAGCGTGAGCGCAGGTCGCCGAGCCAGGCGAATACCTCACCGCGGCGGCTTTTGAAAAACGTTGATGACTGTGTGGTGAGTGAACAGTAGAGTTTGTGGAATGATCCAGGAAGGCACTAACATCGCCTTACCCGAAGGCCATCGCTTACTGCCCCTGCAGGGAGAGGATGGTGACGGTCCTATTAGAATCTGTGTCATTGCCGGACCTGCCACCCGTGGCGGTACACCTTTTTACCTGCTGCGAGAGACAGTGGACGCCAGTATCTATCTGGGTTGCCTGACAGACCGGGCAGGCGATCCGAAAACCTGGATCGAGATCTGGGTCCAAAATATCGATCACATCACGGAAAGCTTTCGGGCGAGGCTTGAGGCCCTGAGCAATCCGTCAGTGGACCAACGGTGGTTCGAGCGCCTGGCTATGTTCCGAAAGATTAACCGGAACACCCTATTCGAGACCGGATGGGAAACGGTCCATCCGTCTCCAACCTACTTCGACTCGCGCGCAGGCCGATTCATTTGCCCGGTTGAGCCGGCAACAAGCCGAATATTCAGACTCTGTACAGAAGACAACGCGTTAGCTGCTGCCGGTCTGCCTCGCTATACCGGCTCGCTCCACCGCTATTTGTGGAATGGTCCGGGCGCCGAACCAGCAGTCTTTGTCGCCACGACAGCCGGCTGCCCTGCACCAGCCGGAATCTTTACGATAGGAGAAGTCTTCCCTGGTCTTATGCCCTTTAACCCAAGTGGGGGATTTCTATTGGTGCGGCTGTTTGATCCGATCGGCATCGCGGACTATGCCGATCTCCTTGGGGGAAGATCGTGGTCCGGCCCGGCCGCCGGCCCCGCTCATTTTGGTTTGGGAGGAGCTTATTCGCACCTGCAAGACGCGAATTCGCTCGTGCAGCGCGGAGCCCATCTATTTTCGGGGCGGAACGGTAATGCCGGCCTGCTCCGTGAGGTGTTCCACCTCAAGCTCAACCTTATCGTTCAGGCCTTGTCACAAACCCGCGCGGCCATTCGATCGCAGCAAATGCCGATGCTCAACCTCAACTCGGAAAGCTTTCGGGTCAGACTCTCGCAAACCGGAACCGGGCTGCCATTTCTTTGGACCGCACTGGTGGACCTGGTTGAGTCGAGCGCCGGCGTGCCATTGCCGATTGAGACGAGCGAATCGCGCTATTTTATTCCGCCAGCGATGCCCGGGGCCTCGATTTATCGTCCTGGGACTTTGCCGATGCTTAGCATTGGCGAAGGGGTCTTGCGGATTAGACAGGTGCTACCTGCAGTACTGGAAGGAACTCGGATCGAGGCAACGCTGGCGAGCGACGAACGATTGGAAGCGGCTGCTAGTGACTTAATCCATCTACGGTTCGCTTTACCGACTGGACGGGTCGATTTATACGGTCGCTCGGACAAATCCGAGGCTTTAGCCAAAGGAGAGACGCGAATTCGGACATTGCCGCAGAAGCTGCCTGCCGATGCTCTGATAGCTATCCAGCAAGCGGCTGGTGTGCCGATCAGGACCGTGCATTTCGAAACTCTGCCCATGTTAGCCTCTCCTTGCGACATGTACGCATTGGGGGTGCTGGCGGTACGGCTCCTATTGGTTGACGATGAAACCACCGTCAGTGTCGCCCTGGACCAGCTCCTCAGTTTGGCCCAGCAAGTGTCGACCAAATACACTGATGACAAAACTTTCCCGGTCCGGCTCCGCTCTGTTATCGATGAGGATGAGCGTTGGTGTCTGGCGCTGGGACCTCACCGACTAACTACTCGGTCCGAACTGCGGGAAGTGGCGCCGAGAGTTATCCCGGCAGACCTTTGGTGGGACACGTTGGGGATTATTCTCCGTCTTTTTCCAGGTGCAGGTCCAGACAGCTTTTGTCGCGACTTTGGCGATGCACCGTCGTTAGCGCTGGAGAGGATCTTCGATCAACCCTTGGCAGAACTTGAAGTGTTGCAAGCTCGTACGCGAAGTTTAGTTGTCACAGATTGGGATGAGAATCTCGAAATTCATGAGGCCATCAGTGCCGCGATGGCCAAGCAGACGAAAGGGGCTCCGTAGGAGCCAAATCTTTATAGCTCGCGACACCAGAAAGGCGACTAGCTCCGTAGGAGCGACATCTAATCGACGACCACCGTCTATGCCGCTCCTAGCGGAGCTAATCGTCTTTTACCTTACCGTTGCTATAAAGATTTAGCTCCTAAGGAGCCAGTCCTGGCATTTGGCTGAATCAAGCGCAGAAGCAAATCTCGCCTTTTTCAACAGCCTACTAGGCCAACGATAGTTAGTAGTCCCATCGAACCACAAAGATGGGTGCTTTCGAGCCATAGTATCGCTTAAGGCTTGAGACAACATTAACGCGCCTTGAAAGCGCTCTTTACTGAAAACGATGAACACGGTTCGGATCGTGAGGACCTTACGATTCGCTCCGTTAAGCTCAATCAGAAACCGACACCTATCCGTCCTGGTAACACGGCCACCAAAACGGCGCGGATCTCTGTGCTCTCCGGTCTGTCGCCTCGGTCAGAAACGGTTACCGGTTACCATTTCGTAGTCGGCCGTGCTAGTGACGCCGACTTGGTTCTGGACTTTCCAGAGGTGTCGCGACGCCATTGTCGCTTTGTCCGAAAACGTGGTTCCTGGTTTATCGAAGATCTCGGTAGCCGGTACGGCACGATGGTCAACGGTAACTCTCTTTCAGGACGAACCGCGCTGAGCTCTGGGGATGAGATCTTGGTTGGACGAGTCATTTTGGTTTTCGAGGTAACCGGCGAACAGAATCCGGATGTATGGGACCCGGATGACCTTGTCCTTTATAAAGCCAAACCAGTGGAAACGATCCCAGTTAAGACGGACTTGGTTTTCGGTCGAGGCGACGAAGTTGACGTCGTGCTCGACGATCCTGTGATCTCGCGGCTCCATGCGAAGATCGAAATTAGACCTGATGGTTGCCGATTGTCTGATCTTCAGAGCAGAACTGGATCGTTCGTCAACAGCCGGCGTTTTGCCGAACACGATATGGTCATCGGAGACCAGATCCGGTTCGGACCCTTTTCCTTTCTCTACGACGGAAAGAATTTGCAACGCATTCGACGACCGGCAGTAGGCCGGATTATCGCCTCTGGCTTGACAAAAGGAAACGAGAATGGGCCGATTCTAAAGAAAACAAGCTTTGTTGCGGAGCCTGGCCAATTTATCGGAATATTGGGTCCTAGTGGAGCGGGAAAGACGACGCTGCTCAATGCCTTAAGCGGCCTGCGGCCGGCAGAACGGGGAAAGATTCTGATCGATCAGACCGATTTCTATAAGAACCTTGATCGGTTCACCGCATTGTTTGGATATGTGCCTCAGGACGATATTGTCCACGCCGAGCTCACAGTAGTCGAAGCGCTGACATTCGCGGCTCGTCTCCGGTTACCGGCAGGGATACCAGGTTCGGCCATTACTAAATTGGTTAGCCGGACAATCTCCGATTTAGGCTTGTCTGACAGAGGCAATGTTAGGATCGACCGACTGTCAGGGGGACAACGAAAAAGGGTGAGTGTCGGCGTCGAATTACTGAGCAGGCCGCCGATATTGTTCTTGGATGAACCGACATCGGGCTTGGATCCCCTGGCTGAATTCAAAGTCATGGAGTTTTTGCGCCGGTTGGCTGACAACGGGTGCACGGTCATCTGCACGACGCACGTGATGGAGAACGTGTATCTGATGGACCAAATCGCGATCATGTCTAAAGGTCAGGTCCTGTTTCAAGGGCCGCCCGACGAAGCGCAGACCAGGTTCGGTATTTCACGCCTCAACGCCCTTTACGGAGCCGTTCAGAATCTTGAAGCAGAAAAGCTTCCCTGTTTCGAAGCAGAACTGCCTTCAGAGGTGGTACAGGAGAAGGCGGCCTCAACAAAAGCTCAAGTAAGACCAAGGAAAGCGTTTGCACTGCCGATTCTGTTAAAGCGCCAATCGGCGATCTTCCGTGCCGACATCAAGAATTTTATCATGCTTCTGGCGCAGCCGATCATCATAGGTGCATTGGTGGCGTGCGCGACCACTGATGGTCCGCTGACCCAGTTTTATATCTATATCGCAACGCTCTGGTTTGGCTGTAGTAATTCTGCTCAGGAGATCGTCCGAGAGTTACCCATTTACCGCCGGGAACGGCGCGCGGGATTGAGCCGCCTGAGCTATCTGGTCAGTAAGTTGGTTTGGATGGGTGGGCTCACGGCTTTCCAATCGCTGTTATTATTTACAACCGTCGCTTTAATTCATTTTGCTGTTCTCGATGATGTCAGATGGCAGATTCTTGGGCTTGTTCTATTAGCGTTTGCGTCCACCGGAATCGGGCTCGCCATTTCCGCAGTGGCCAAATCGGCCATGCAAGCGGTGATGCTAGTACCGTTATTCTTGATTCCGCAGATTGTTCTTTCCGGATTTAGTCCGCCGGCCCACAATATGCCGGCGCCGGTTCGGTATGTGAGCCAAGTCATGCCCAGTTTCGCATCGGAGCGGATTAGTGACGTCAGTTTCCTGCTCCGACGAAAGATCACCGGAGATCTCATTACCGGTCATCTAACCGCCTATTCAAACATCAATGACTGGTACCGATCGAAGACCGGGGAACGCCTGACCAATGGTATGATCTACACAGACAAACGTCCTCTATGGATGGCCTATCTGTCGCTAGTCTTGTGGACGGTGGGTGGGTTTCTAACTTCGGTTTGGCTTCTAGCCCGCAAGGAGCGCCCGAAGTAGGTTAGGGAAGTTGTTTTCGAATCCGATTCCACCGCCTTCCAACCGCCAAGCTGGAATAGCCATCCGGTACCATGCGCTGTGAATTGATATGGGTTCCGCGTTAAACCAGCCGGCCAATTTATGACCTAGAGGTTGACGCCCAGTGGAACGTGATACGTGATTGGTGCGAGCGTGGACTACCCGCCCAGGTCGGAGGGGAGAGCCGCATTAGAGATGTACCGCCTTTAGATTCGGAGACGGTCTATCGCGCATGCGTTGAAAAAGACGAGTCCGTCCGCAGGCTCCCTGAAGGTATGGCAGGTTCTGCGGTTCTTTCAATGTTAGCGCGTTGAATAGCCCTCCTTCCCCGGTGTGTCGCGTATATCCGAGCGCCATAATCTGCAAAAATTCATTGGCGTCGACACGCGTGCGAGCTCTAAATCGGAATGCGACGCCCCTCCGTCGCACACCTCTCACCGGGCCTCGACCTAGAGAAGTGTGCTACCCAACCAGCATTCCCTCGCGCGCAAGGGACTGTAATCCACTCGGAAGCCGTCGTTCGATTGCCGCAGACAGCTCCTCGAGATCCTTAACGGCAACTCCGGTTTCGAAAATCGCACCTTCTTTTGCCTTACTGAATGCAAGCAGATCGCGGGCGAGTGTCTGCCGATCGCGGGTGCCGTCTAAAAGCAGGAGTAGCTGGCGAGCGAACGGATCGGGAAACTGGAAAGACATGTGAAGCGAATTAGTTGCCGGTTGCCCGTTTTTTAGCTGAAATCTGGCCAGTGGACTAGCGGCAGGACGTTCGCTAACGCGGTTAACGACTTTCGCGGGGCAAATACTCAAGAGCAAAAAGCCTTGCTGATACAACTGCGCCAGCGCTCCCTCCAATGTTGCGGCCTCATCGCTCTGGTCATCAGCACCCGATCTGGAGCCGTTCATAGAGCGAGTCGTTTGGAGTAATTCATCGAAAGAGACGCTCCGGGGATACTGAGAACAAATGTAGGAGACGGCTGACGCAATCAACGGATGCACGATTTCGACTTTC
>JAFAIO010000468.1 GCA_019236675.1 Verrucomicrobiota bacterium | reverse complement strand
AGTCGCAAGGGCTGCAGTCAGTTCTTCCTGCATTTTCGCAGCCTGCTTCATCATTTTTTGGATATTCATTGTTAGTCAGCAGCCTGGATCTCAGCTTGGAAGATTTCCAGAGCTTTTTGAATTAAGGGATCATTTTTGAAATCGCTCTCTGCATTGGTCGCCGCCTCGGTTTTGTCGGGGAAAACGATCGGCACTAAATCATCCCGAGTCTCTCCCCGGATACTCATCGGTTGGCCTAACCTCTCGGTTAATAGTTGTTCGATATATTTCCGGTTGTTTGGCCGCAACAATGTCTCCATCGCCATACTATGCTGAGAGGCGAATCCTAGCCGGAGCTCGTTGTGTAATAGGCTGACGGGCACGGCAACCGTAAAATATTGCTGAATCAAGGGACGGCTTTTCCGCACTTCAGTTACGATGTCGATCCAAAGTTGGTTAATATCCGGCGCGGCGGGAATGCGCTCCTCCTCATCCGGTTTCGTCTCTGCCGCCTGCGTCCCCGATTCGGATGAGCGGGAGCTCGTCACTACCGTTTCTGGCTCAACGATCGGGGCCGCCGGCGCCTCTACCGCTTCGACGATTGGTATTTCCTCAGTAACCACGGGGCGTTTTTCTGACTCACGATCTTGCGCAGCGTTCACGCTTCCGGCGTTCCCGCTCGCTCCCGGCGCGCCCGGCGTTTCCAACGTGCGTGCTGCTTGAATAACCAGGGGCGCCGTTCCACCCTTTCCCACAGGCCGAGGATTGACCGGCCCTTGTCGTAACTCTTCCAATGCGTCCAGGACTTGGTCAAAACCGACCTCGGCTAGACTCTGGATTGCTCGGATGACAGCTAGCTCGAGGTGTAGCTTCTTGTTAGTTGCCCATTTGAGAGTTGGCTCTACCTCGGAAAGAATCTCCATCAACCTCAGCAGTTGCCCGGTATTCAACTGCGCTTTCAGGCTGGTAGTGACGGCTTTGGCTTTTTCGCTCTGCTCATCTTGTAAGCTGCCAGCATCAACTTGAGCAATCAGCACTGAGCGCAAAAAATTGAGCAAATCCGTTAGCAGCTTAGAAAGGTCTTTACCGGCCTCTTGCTGAGCGTGAATCAGGTGCAACGCTTTCGTGGATTCGCGAGTGATGATGGCTTGGCTCAGATCGAGCACGACTTGTTCAGCGGTAAGGCCAAACACCTCTAGCACCTGCTGCTCGTCGATGGAGGTGCCACAAAATGCAACTAACTGATCCAGCATGGACTCGGCGTCCCGCAGGCCGCCATCCGCAGCAGCAGCGATCGCGTTGGAAGCTGCGGTGGACAAGGTGACGCCTTCTTGCGTGGCGATAAAATTCAAATGCTCCGAGATAACCCGAGGCGGGATTCGGTGAAGATCGAACCGCTGGCACCGGCTGAGGATCGTAGGCAAAACCTTGTGCGGTTCGGTGGTAGCAAATACAAAAATCACGTGTTGCGGCGGTTCTTCCAGCGTTTTCAGCAAGGCGTTGAATGCCTGCTGCGTCAGCATGTGGACCTCATCGATGATATAGACCTTGTAGCGCCCTCGAACCGGGGCGAACCGGACATTGTCCCTGAGCTCTCGCACTTGATCGACGCTGTTGTTACTCGCGCCGTCGATCTCAAGGACGTCGAGGCTGATGCCTAGCGCGATCTCCCGGCAAGAATCGCACACGCCGCACGGGGTTGGGGTAGGGCCGTGCACGCAGTTTACTGCTTTGGCCAAAATCCGGGCTGTCGACGTTTTCCCGGTCCCTCTCGGACCGACAAACAAGTAGGCATGGGCCAGTCGACGCTGTTGAATCGCGTTCTTCAGTGTCTGCACGACGTGATCTTGACCCAAAACATCGTCAAAGATCTGTGGCCGATATTTGCGCGCAAAAACCTGGTAACTCACGAGGATAAGTTAAGCTAAAACCTGCGGAGAAGCCAAGGGTGTGAAGTGGCGACCGCTGCATGAAGAACGGGTCGCTTGGGCTGGCACAAAAGTAATCAGTAATCAGTAGGTCAGTAATCAGTCTAAGAGGGTCGGCTTAGTGGAACACTGATTACTGACTCACTGATTTACTGATTACTTGGCGCATATCTCACCGCCCACTTCGCGCTTTCCTTTTCCCTCGGATGCTGATCATGTGGCCTTATGCTCCCCACCATCTTGCGCCTTTTGGCCTGGTTTATTGTTTTCTTGGGAGCGACGTTTTGTTGGATTGTGCTGATTGAGCATGGGCCGGATGACTTTGTCGAGGGATGCAAGATTGAGGCGGCGAATTTCAAGGCCATTGTGACTCGGGTGTTAACGCCGGTCACGCCGGCAACGCCGTGAGCGCCGGGAACGGAAATCGCGCTCTGCGACCACGTTCCCGGCGTTCGCGGCGCTCCCGGCGCTGTCGGCGTTGGGATTGACGCTATTCAACTCCCTCGGTAATTTTCAGGCGTGCCGAAGTTGGTCATACCCCGAAAGGCTGTCTACCGTCTTTCCCTCTATTATCGGGTGTTGGAACGCCTCAACCAGAACCGGATTGAAACGGTTTCGTCGGATGCGCTGGCAAAAGCGGCTGGAGTAAAGCCGACTCAACTCCGCAAAGACCTGACCTATTTCGGCCAATTCGGTACTCGCGGATTAGGTTATAAAGTCGAGTCATTGCTGGCGAAACTGACCGGCGTCTTGAGAACCACCCGGTTTCAACCGGTGATCTTGGTCGGGGCGGGGAACCTCGGTTCTGCGTTGTTGCGCTACGATGGATTTGCCAAAGAGGGGTTCGAAATCGTAGCGGCCTTTGATAGCCGCCCCGAGGGCGCCAAAGCCGAGAACTGTAAGGTGCCAATTCAGCCGGTCGAACAAATGAAAGAGTTTGTCCGGGAACACAGCATCAAATTGGCCATCTTAGCGGTCCCCGGGGTTGCAGCCCAGGAGGTGACCAATCAATTGGTAGAGGCCGGCATCCAGGCAATTCTTAACTTTTCACCGTTAATCTTGCAGGTTCCAACGCACGTTGTGGTTAACAACGTGAACCTGGCGATCGAGCTGGAGAATCTCACGTATTTTATCACCTAGGCGGCGCGCTAGGATGAGCGGTAGCTAATCCCTACCGGATGACCAATCTTTCTTCTTCCGCGCCTTCAGCGCGGCATCGTTAGTAGCGATGGTTAGTACTTCGTCCTATGTGCCTAGGACGACGTCCTAGTTGTAGCATCACGGCGTTTACACGCATTAACTGGTTGCGATCGAAGACCGAGACCAGAAAAGGAAACTGCCAGCGAAGGCGAGCTTACACGCCTAATCTTGGCCCAGCGTGACCGAGAATCTTTACCGTTTGGTTTAGCTGCTCGATTTTTAGCGGCTTCTTCAACACGGTTACCGGGCTGATCTGTAAAATACGATCGAGAACTTCGGAGTCAGGATAGCCGGTGATGACGATTACATTTAGGTCCGGATCAATCTGTTTGGCGTTCCGATAGACTTGGTCTCCCGGAGCATCTGGGAGCTGAAGGTCTAAGAACATCAAATCGAACTTCTGTTTTTTCAGGTTGGCAACTGCATCCTTGGCGGTTCCAACCACAACCCGGCTGAACCCAACTTTCTTAAGGAAATTCCTGAACAGTTCTTGTAATCCGGGGTCGTCGTCCACGACGAGTACGGTTGGTTGCCCCTGCTTATCCTGGTGCAGGATGTCCCGATCGAGCGAGGATTTCTTAATCCTCCATCGTCCTCCGATCTGAATTGCTGGGATTTGGCCTCTTTGGACTAGGTAATAGACGGTGGGAAGAGGTATTCGTAGGTATTCCGCTGTCTCTTTAACCGTCAGCAGATTATGATTAGGGGGCTCGCTCACAGATATCGGCCTAGAAGATCGAGTTGAAATTGAATGTAGGATTTTTATGAGAATATGACAGGTTCGTCAATAGAACGTTTTTTTGCGACTCAGATAGATGTTACGAATTTTCGCTATGTTTCCCACTTTGCCTGAGGTTATCCCGGCAAACCGAAACGCCCATTTTCGAGCTTGCGGACTCACTTGAAGCTCTTCCGCAGGACAAATTACCAATGATAGATGACAAATATGGAGCTGCAGAATGCGCGATTTGTCATTTTACCACCTGGGATTTGTCATTTGGAACGAGGCTCAGGCGCATTTGAAGCGGTCTGCCCGTGATCGAACCAAAACCAACCAGTTGAAACCAGGACGCTAAAACTCATGCAAAACCGTATCGAAAAAGATTCCATGGGCACGATGGAGGTCCCGGGAGACGCCCTGTATGGGGCCACCACCCAAAGGGCGGTGCTAAACTTTCCGATCAGTGGCTATCGGTTCAGCCGGGCATTTATCCGGGCGCTTGGCTTGGTGAAATGGTCATCGGCACTAGCCAATCGGGATCTGGGTAAGCTGGATGAGGATCGGGCGCAGCTAATTTCGCAGGCAGCAGAAGAAGTGATTGATGGCCGCTGGGACGCCCATTTTCCCATCGATATTTTTCAGACTGGGTCCGGCACCAGCACAAACATGAACGCCAATGAGGTGATCGCCAACCGGTGCAGCCAGATCGCTGGGAAACCTATCGGCTCGAAAGACCCGGTTCATCCCAATGATCACGTCAATATGAGTCAATCGAGCAACGACGTGATCCCGACCTCGATTCATATCGCAGTGGCGGAATCGATCCGGAGCGAATTGATGCCGGCTTTGGATCATTTACAGCAGGGCCTGGAGACGAAAGCACAAGAGTTTTGGGACGTGATTAAGATCGGACGAACGCATCTAATGGATGCGACTCCGATCCGCCTGGGCCAGGAATTTAGCGGTTACGCCAAGCAGATCGAACACGGCAAGCTTCGCGCCGGTAACGCCATTGCCGCGGTTGAAGAATTGGCGCTGGGAGGGACGGCGGTTGGCACCGGACTTAATAGCCATCCGGAATTTGCCGGCAAAGTAATGGGCTACCTGTGGAACCGAACCGGAGTTGCGTTCAGAGAAGCCAGAAATCATTTTGAAGCGCAAGGGGCTAAAGACGGACTTGTGGAAGCCAGCAGTCAGTTACGCACCATTGCGGTCAGCCTATTCAAGATCGCGAATGATATTCGCTTGCTGGGCAGCGGTCCTCGATGTGGGATCGGCGAGTTGCAGCTGCCCGCCACCCAGCCGGGAAGCTCGATCATGCCGGGGAAAGTGAATCCGGTGATGTGTGAGGCCGTAGTCCAGGTCTGCGCCCAGGTTTTTGGCAATGATACCGCGGTTTACTGGGGCGGCGCCACGGGTCAGCTGGAGCTCAACGTGATGATGCCGATGATCGCCCACAACGTTTTAGAGAGTATCCGGCTGTTGGGCAACGTGATGCGTGCGTTCCAAGATAAATGCATAGCCGGGGTTACCGCCAACCGCGAACATTGCGAAGAATTGGTGGAGCAAAGTATGGCACTTGTAACCAGTCTAGCGCCGATAATCGGTTACGACCGAGCTGCCGAGATCGCGAAAGAAAGCGTGCAGACTGGGAAAACGGTCCGAACTCTCAGCCGGGAAAAGAAGATTTTGCCAGAGGATCAATTGGCCGCGGCCCTGGATCCGGTGGAGATGACGAAGCCCGGGGGAGAAGGGGCAGCTGGGGGTTAGGTTGGGACCCCGGTGACGTGGCGCAAAGAGTAATCAGTAATCAGTAGGTCAGTAATCAGTCTAAAACCTGCCGAAAAAAGACTGACTACTGGCTCACTGATTACTGATTACTCTCTTACATTGGGCCTTACGATCACTGATCAGTTCCGAGCCATCATCAGGGCAGCTAGCCGAGCACAATCTCGACTGCTCGCTGAATGGCTGCGGCGTGGGCTTGTACGCGGGCGCCGAGCTCATACTCAGAGGGCGTTTCAAAGGTGATCGTGTGAGGGCTATGATTGAAGGCGAGATAGGCGGCTTCGGGCATCACCGGGAATTGTTTGTGCCGGATACGACGCTTAATTGAACCTTGGAGGGCCTTCCGTCCCTCGATCTTTCTCCGGAGATCAACCGGCACGTAATAACCGGCCGCAGTCAGCAATTCGAGGCCGATGGGGCGGTCAGCCGATCCCCGATGCCGGACTTCGTAAAGATAAACTCCCTGGGCGTCATAATCTTCATGCAGACACATCGAGAAGGAAAAAGAGTAACCTTTCAGCACTTCTTTGTGCGCCTTGATCTCAGGGACATTGTCCAGGTGATAGCTACGATTAAGGTCGCGGCCGTCAGCGTCCACTCGACGGTTATGAATCAGGCCCCAAGGATTTAAACAGGGCAGCATGAACAACGGCAACCGGCGAAGGTATTTCAGATTCAATTGCGCCCAGAGGTAAAGGCCTTCAGTGGAAGCGGGTTCGTCGCCGTGAATGCCTGCCGAGAGGTAGATTCCTTCCTTAGCTTCAAGCGCCGGCGAGCGGACACAGAGAAGTTCGTATTCGTCCGAAGTGCCAAAAGACTCGCAACGGAGATTTGCCCTGCGCGCCAAGCTCTTCCACCGACGGGCGAGATAGAGATAATCATGGGCGCGATGAGCTTGAAAATCGAACGTCATCCGGCGGCTAATTCTTTCAACAACTTATCGTGAATCCCGCCGAAGCCGCCATTACTAAATACCACCACCGCGTCGCCGGCGCTCGCCAGAGGTTTAACCCGCTTTATGATGTCGTCGATGTTTGACTCGTAGAAAGCAGGCTTGCCGGCTTTTTGGATCGTTTGGATAACTTTTACAGGGTCTAACCGGTCATTGGCCGGTAGTTGATCGAGCCGGGCTACCGGCGCCATTACCACTCCATCCGCCAGGCTGAGCGCTTCCGGCAATTCATTCTGGAACACCGAACGCCGGGTGGTGTTTGTCCTGGGTTCGAAGATGGCCCAAAGCCTGCCTTTGGGGTACCGGCACCGTAAAGCGAGCAACGTCTCTCTGATAGCGGTTGGGTGATGCCCGAAATCGTCGATAACCTTGATGCCGTTGACTTCTCCACGAACATCTTGTCTCCTGGCGATCCCGCTGAAACTCCCGATTGCCTTTTGAATTACACCAGTCGGAATCTCGTAAGCGCGTGACACCGAGATCGCCATCGCGGCATTGCGGACGTTGAAAGCGCCCAGGAGCTGCATTTCGAAAGTGTCAGTCCCGAGCGTGAAAGTTGAGCCATACTCATGATATTCCACATTCGTGATTCGGATATTGGCCGATTCCGAAAAGCCGACTGTGTATACGGGAGTGAACGAATGTTCCGTGACCGTGGCACATCGGGGGTCATCCCCGTTGATAAAGATCCGGCCGGAGTGTGGGACTACGTTTACCAGACGCCGAAAGCTGACCAGGATTTCCTCTAAATTCTGGAAGATGTCCGCGTGATCGAACTCAATGTTATTTATGACTAACGTCTGCGGCAGGTAATGTAAGAATTTGGAGCGCTTGTCAAAAAAAGCGGTGTCGTATTCGTCGCCTTCGATCACGAAATAGGGAGAATCAGGAAACGCCGCGCCTTGCCCCAAGTCCCTGGCGATACCGCCGATTAAGAAGCCCGGGTCCAGGCCGGCGGTGCGGAAGATCCAGGTAATCAACGAGGTGGTGGTCGTTTTTCCGTGGGTTCCGGTGACCACGACGTTCTGTTTTCCCTGCAGAAAGAATTCTTTTAAAGTTTCCGGAAGCGATCGGTACAGAAGTTTTCGGTCCAAGACCGCTTCCAGCTCGGGGTTCCCTCTGGAGATGGCATTGCCGATTACGACCAAATCGACATCGGCGGGCAAATTTTCGGGGCGAAACCCACTGGCAATTGGGACCTCTTTTGCGGCCAGGAACGTTGACATTGGAGGGTAAACATTATCGTCGGAGCCGGAAACGATATACCCAAGATCGCGGATGGCGGCAGCAACAGCTCCCATGGCGGTTCCGCAGATGCCGATAAAGTGAATTCGCCGGACAGGTTTCAGCATTAATACAAAGAGCCTTATAGTTTCCCAATCTGGAGCCACCACCAGCGTGGTTTTTTTGCCCATCGCGGGCCGGCAAGTGGCCGCAAATTGCGTGCCCTGCAGATCGGACCTCGACACTATGCCGAAGGTCAGCGCAAGCGAAAGGGAAATCGCGAGTAATCGGTTTAGGAGCTGGAATACAGGAGCTAGGAGCAGAATCTAGGAGCCAGGAGGGGGACTCCTACTTGGTGGGGCGAGGCTCCCGAATGGCCTGAGAATGTTAACGAAGCTGCTGACGTTGGTGAATTCCAACGCCGTGCTACGCCGATGCGCGTGCCGAGCCGAGGGTCTGCGGAGTTGCTAGCATCTTGGTTTGCGCAAGATGTCGCAGGTATTGGCCGAACAGTCCGCTTCACCACGGCACACGATAGGCCACGGCTCCGACTTCGCCGCCTTGGGAACAAAGGGCTGAAAGACATATGGCGCTACGTCGGACAAGTCGGCGAGCGTATTAGTGTAGCCAGATGTTGGGGACTTAGGCAGTCCGGTGTCTTCGTTAAGATCATAGCGACGTCCGGGAGCCTGGCCCCACCAAGTATTGGCCCGACCCCTTCTAGCTTCTAGCTCCTAAGCTGCTTACTGCTTACTGATCACTGCTTACTGATCAATCCGCCCCAAGCATCTGAATCAGCTCCTGATCGCCGTTAAGCAGGTAGAAGGCAACAAAGGTCATCGGTTCTGAATCTGAGGCGTTACCGAAATTGGTGATGATGGCGCCGGCGGGTTCATGGAATGCTGACCCGGCAGGCAAGATCTGTTCGGCTTCTCCTTCGATCTGATAGATTGCTGTTCCCTTCACAATATATCCTAGTACCGCGCAAGGATGCAGATGGCGTCCCCCCTGTTGTCCCGGTTCTAACCGAATTTCGCGGACGTCGGCTGACGTAAAGACTCCATTTTTGAAAACTGTTTTCAAAAGCTCTTTTCGCTCAATCGGTGGTTGGCTCATGACGCTACGCGTATGACAAATAGCAAATAGCGTATAGCAAATAAAGGCCGGGGCATGCGCTAGGGATGAGCTCCCGACAGCTCCAATTTGGTGAGGCCGGGCTCCCGAATCACCTGAAACGCTTCACGAAGCGGCTGGCATTCTAACTGATAAGAGTACTACTATACATTAACGCGCGCCGAGCCGTGATCGGTGCTGGGCCAGGGCTCCGACTTCGCCGCCAGATCAGCCGTGCCGGATTGCGGGCGCGTTCTATTGCCGCTTTACGCCAGCCACATTTTTTGTTCTTCTCCTTCGGCTGTGACACGAGAAGGTAGCCGCGGCGTTTGGCTAGCAATCATGATGGGCGGTTTCGCGGTGCTCTGGGTTTTTTGGGGAACAGTGAGTTTACCTGATCTAATCGAGCTTTGCGCGGTAGGCGGAGCGCTCGTCATTTCCGTGGTTGTCGGTTTGGTGGCCGCCCGATGGGTGCGGAGTGTTCCGGCTGACTCTGGCGAGCAGCCACCAAATTGGAAAATCTTTTGGGGTTCGGTCGTTTTTGAGATCGTTGCCGGAGTTGCCGGCATCAGTCTTCTGAACTATTTCGGCCAGGCGCGTTTCGCTCTGCCCTGGCTGGCCCTGGTTGTCGGCATTCATTTCTTTGGCATGGGCGCCGCATTTCATACCTCAATCCATCATTGGGTCGGGGCAGCCATGTGCTTCGTGGCGCTGGTTTCACTGATTTGGTTGCCATCAGGGAAACCGCTTGGCGCCGACGCGGTTAAGGTCACGGATTTGGTCGTGGGCATAGGTTGTGCCGTGATTCTTTGGAGTTTTGTCCTGATTAGTTCTCGCAATGGGGCCGGGAGGTAGCGCCGGTGGCTGGTACAGGCGTAAGACTCTGTACCCATGGGTACATAAGCGTTCCGGGGTAGTGAGTCCGCCCAGGCCGCTGCGACCTGATGGGACCTATGTGACTTATGCGACTAATGGGGTCCGACGCCCGTACAAGCCGCCCCTCCTAAGCTCCTAAATTCTAGTTCCTAGCTCCTAAACTGATTACTGCCCACTGATCACTGATTACTGATTAATCAAGTTCCCCCTTGCGGGTCAGCCGCCAGCGGTCTCCTTTTCAACGCATGGACCCCTACCAAAAGCTCGTGGAACGGTTTAAGGAAGTACAGTTACTCAGGTCGACATCGGCGATCCTGGAATGGGACGAACAAACGTATTTGCCGAAGAAAGCCGTTCATTATCGAGCGGATCAACTCAGCTATTTGGCCTCCAAGGCCCATCTGTTGAGTACGGCTTCAGAGGTCGGGGACTGGCTCACTGCCTGCGAGCGCGCCGGGTACGCCGAAGATTCCGATGAGGCACCCAATGTTTATCATTGGAGACACGATTATGATCTGGCCACCAAGTTGCCGGTTACGTTTGTTGAAGAGTTCGAGCGCACGGCGGCATTGGCCCGAGAAGCGTGGAAAGAGGCTCGTCAAGCTGCCAATTTTGCCGGATTTCAACCCCACCTGGAAAAAGTAATCGATCTGAGCAAACAGAAAGCTGATCTGTTTGGGTACAAGGCATCGCCGTACGACGCATTGATGGATCAATTCGAACCGGGTGCGACCGTCAGCTATCTCAAGCCGATATTCGCCGAGTTAAAATCAGCTCTGGTGGATCTAGTACAGGCGATCAGCTCCGGTACTCCGGACGGCGAACCGCTTGCCGGCAACTATCCGATTGCCGAACAACAGACGTTTAACCGGCAGATAGCGACTGCGCTCGGGTACGACTTCGATGGGGGGCGAATCGATACTACGACCCATCCTTTTGCCACTTCTCTCGGCCCGAACGATCAACGGATCACGACCCGGTACGATGAAACGCTGTTCCAGATGTCGTTATACGGAATCATGCATGAGACGGGGCACGGCTTATACGAGCAAGGATTGCCGAAAGAAGCTTTTGGTACTCCGTTGGGAAGTGCGGCTTCACTCGGTATCCATGAATCGCAATCACGGCTCTGGGAAAACCATGTGGGCCGCAGCGCTTCGTTCTGGGATCGATGGCATACGGACGCAGTTCGGTGTTTACCCGATCTGCACCGATTCGATCCGGGCACCGTTATTCGCGGGGTACAACAAGTGCGTCCCTCATTTATCCGGGTTGAAGCCGATGAAGTAACCTACGATCTCCATATCCTCCTGCGATTCGAGATCGAGGTCGGGTTGATTGAAGGGAAGATCGCGGTAAGGGATCTACCGGCGATCTGGAACGAACGGTTCGCGGCGCTTTTCGGTATCAAAGTTCCGAATGATCGGGTCGGTGTGCTTCAAGATATCCACTGGAGCCTGGGTGCGCTCGGTTATTTTCCCACTTATACCTTAGGAAACCTGAATGCCGCTCAATTGATGAATCGAGCTTCCAGCGATATAGCCGGTCTGAACGATTCACTGGCCGGGGGCGAATACCGTCCGTTATTAGATTGGCTTCGCAACAAGATACATCGACACGGCCGGCGTTATTTACCGAACGATCTGATGGCCCGAGCCACCGGTGCGCCGACGCAGGCTAAGTATCGGATTGAGTATCTGAGAGAGAAATACGGGAGGAGTTGAGGGGCGAAACGGCGAATGGGCGCACCGGCGACGCGGCGAGTGGGCGAAGGGCGCTCGAACCGCGAACCGCAGTAGCCGCGAAGCGGTGACTCAGCATAGCCTAGGGCGAAGCCCTAGGAACCGTCCAAGAAACGCCGAGCACCGGAGGTTGCGTCTCAAGCCTTGATTGGGCCGCGCCCATTCGCCCACTCGCCGTGTCGCCCATTCGCCTTTTTCAGCTCTCCAGTTGTTGCCCCGAACGAAGTAAAGTATTTTAGGGGGTTGTGTACCGACGCATCGGAGTTGCCACTACTTTTTCGCCGCGTTTTCTGGCTGTTTTAGCTGAAGCAGCCCGGATCAGCCGATTATTCGATAGTCCGTTGCATCTGATTCATGCGGCGGAAGAAGAGCCCGAAAAATTGTCCAGGTTCAAAGCCGCGCTGCAAGTGTTGGACTTGCCTCCTGGGTCTCCTATCCATTTCGAGCGCGGTGAACCATCGGAAGCGATATTACGGGTGCAAAGCGAATATCGGATTGATCTGCTCATTGCCGGTGCACTTGAGCGCGAGAGTTTACACCGGAATTTCACCGGTGACGTTGCCCGGAGGTTGCTCGTGCAGGCTCCGTGCGATCTGCTGCTCTTTGTAGAGCCCGAAGAGCGAGCGGTACCACCGGCACAGATCTTTGTTGCCATCCCCGACTTTGGTCCTTTCAGCCGGGAGACATTTCTTCGGAGTACGGCGTTCGCTGAGAAAATAGGGGCCCAAGAACTGATCCTACTGCATGTGCAGAGCACATTTGCAGAGGCGAAAGAAAAAGCGCTTGGGAATCAGCCGCCGTCGGTTGAAGACGCGCTAAATGAGTGGACGAACGATCGGCCAACATCACGGCTCAGCCTGGACAGCCATTCCGTCCGAGGTAACACCGGGTTTACCGCGTGCGAGTATATCCAGTCGAGCCAAGCGAACCTGCTGATTTTACCATCTCAGCTTGGGCATCCAAACCTGCCCGTATTCGCCCCTGTCCTGGATTGGATCATACAGGTCATCCCAACCAATCTCTGGGTCATGCGCCAGGTCGGCGCCGCCGTTTCGGTTTAGGAATTTCACCACAGAGACACAGAGGACACGGAGGGGGGCACTGAAAGTTGATCTCAGGCCGCACCGGAACCTCGACGTTCACTACTCCGGCGCCCAAACCGAAAACTTCACAGCAAGGCCACAAAGGTCGCAAAACGCACACAGTTTTAATAGAGGAAAGAGAGGCAACAGAGCTGCAGGTCGACCGTAAAATCAGACTTTTCCTCCTGACTCTGTGTCCTCTGTGTCTCTGTGGTGAAATTTTTTTGACGGCGTTTCCGAGCGATCCTATTGTCGAAACCTGCCGCATCCGTAGCTCAACTGGATAGAGCGTTGGCCTCCGGAGCCAAAGGTTGTGGGTTCGAGCCCCGCCGGATGCAGTAAGTTGCTGATTGTGAGGCATTTACATGAGGCCGTAGCAAAAAGCCCAGCAATCTAGCCCATTTTCGGGCAGGCTGATGCCATATGGCGAGCAGCCTCTGGAAATTGTGGATGCCTATATCCAACGTTTGGTTCGGGCCCCGTCAAAGCAGTTCGTCAGCGATCGTCCGCTTCATCAAGAGGTTCGACGGAACAGCCGCCGGATCAAGGGCCTTGCGGGCGACCTCGACCCCGGCCACGGGGAGTCCTGCCGGGTCCAACAGTCCCAATTGCACCAGGGCCGACGCCTGATCCCAGTAGAGGTGCTCACTTTTCATCTTGCCGTCCTCGAAGGAGACAATCGCCACGGTGGGTATCTCCAGCCGCCGCCCGGTCGGCGGCACCCCAGGCAGCAGCCACTCCATCGGGATTGAGTGCGTGCAGCGGTAGACGAACTCATCCACGATGCGCTCCTGGCCGACCGTCCGCGAGATGGGCACGATCTCCACATCGGGTGGCTGGCCGGAGATAAAGTAGCGGCGATAATAATTCTCCAACTGCCGCCGGCCGACTCCGCCGGTCAGCACCGGCACATGGTTGACGTAGGGGTTGGCGACCATCGTGTTGCAGGAGGTGCTAGCGTCCTTGTCCTGAAACTC
>JAFAIO010000311.1 GCA_019236675.1 Verrucomicrobiota bacterium | reverse complement strand
AAAGAATTTAGGATCGGCTTGCCAAAACGGATGCGTTTTCATGAGGCCGGCATAAGCCTTCATGCCTGCGAGTCTTTCCGGAGTGTACTCCGAGTGTAAGCCACGAGAACTCCCCTCGATCGGATCTATCTCACCGTACCCGACAACATCCGCGTCGATTAGACGCTTCACCAAATTGAAAACCACATAGGGAAATCGATCGAGGTCTGTCTGGGCTTCGTGTAACTCGACGGATGCGTCGAACAGCTTGCGCAGATCACTATCCTGCAACTCACGCGGCCGACCCACCCTTGCCAGAACGTCTATATCCATACTCCGGTTGCGCCAATCGTTCCTCGAAGAAAGTAGTTTCAACGGGGAAACAGGCAGTGAGATTACTTGTCCCCTTTCCGAAGTGTCAAGGCCATTACCCCCGAAACGGGGGATACCTTTTTTTGCGGCCTTTGTCATGGTGGCCGTCACCCAGCTGTTGGATAAAGCCATGGAAGCCATCGTTGTTCGGAGCGAGGAAAGAGGCGCCATCAATAGGCGTGAATCAACCTTTGAAATCGACAATCCTTCAAGTCGTAAGCCTTTCCTTAAAAGGGGGTTAGCGCGTACTATCGAACCAAAAGTCGTTCTGGTCGTTGACGATGCTCCGGATATCCGGACGGTGCTGTTGCGTGCTCTCGGCCGCAACTTCAAAGTCAGGGTCGCTAAGAGCGGTGAAAGCGCTCTGGAACTGCTCCCGTATATTAATCCAGATATTATCCTGCTCGATGTGTTGATGTCGGGTATGGACGGGTTTGCCACCTTGCGTGAGATGCGTCGGGTGCCCGGCTTCTCGCAGACGCCGGTTCTCTTTCTTTCCGGGTTGGGTGATATCGCTAACAAACTTCGTGGGTTACGCTTGGGTGCAGTCGACTACATCACGAAACCATTTCATCCGCAGGAAGTATTGGCCCGGCTGGAGTCTCAATGCCAAGTCTACTGCAGGCGCTCGCAAGAAATCTGCCAAGAATTCGCCACGGAAATCGCCCCGGTGCCAACTCGTTCGCCTCGCACGCTTATTGTGCTTGGGCTAACTCCACGTGAAACCGAAGTTCTGTTCTGGATCGCTGAAGGGAAAACCACTCCAGAGATCGCTCTGATCCTGAACGCAGCGCCGACCACGATAAAAAAGCATGTCAATCATATATTAGAAAAGCTAGGCGTCGAAAATCGTCTTTCCGCAGCGTTGCTCGCCAACGACATTCTGCGCGCAGCGGAATCGAAGAAGATTGTAAACGTGGAGAAGCAATTCAGGAGTTACGCGACGTAGGCTTCGCCAAGTCAAGGAGCTGCAACAAACGAAGATAAGGCATCGCGCAGAGGTCGCCGCGGATGCAGAGGGCAGGACTAGGGAACCGTTCTGAAGCAGAGAAGATTCTGCCTTTTTTGCGATCTTTCTTTACCGGTTTAGTCCGGTAGTTGCGCATAGGCGGCGCCAACGCCTACATTCGCGATGACTGGATAGAACATTTGCATGATCTATGAGAGAAAGCAGGAAAGGTAATGCGTCGCATTGCAAAATCTGGTGGCATCTTAACCTCTTTAGCAAGACTCTCGTCGCTGTGCGTCGGCGGGAGGAACTTCCAACGCAATCTGGTATCCTTTTCATCCGGGGAAACTCGTAACTTTCCAGTCGAGCAAGCGATCATGATGGCTCTAAATGGCGCGTCCTACCGTAAGCTCCCAGCGATCAACCACTAACAATTGATCTCAGGTAGCAGATGCCAACGTAGCTCCAATCACAGTCGTCCTGTTAACAAAAGTCGCGGACTAGCACAAGAGAATTGGCGGCCCGATTGAACACAAATCCGCTCTCTCGACCTATGCGGTAACCCATGAAAGAAGACTAACCGGTTCAATCCCAAATAGATGCAGATCGCAACGTAGAATCCACGGAATTACTACAGAGAAATAATCTTTCAATCGTGCCCGCTGGTCACCGACATCGGCCGACTACGACGAGGATCGCGAGGATCCTGAGAGCAAGCACTCTTTAATCACCCTAACAGCTCGCGCATCTTGGCGAAATGCGTACGGGCGGTTCCTTCGCTGGCGGGCTGGTTAGCAATGACGTGGTAACTCACAATTTCGACGCAAACCGGATCCAGATCTTTCAGAAAAATACTAGGATGACACGGACTCGCGCTCCCGTATTTCATCCGGCTGGAGCAATGGGTAATGGTCAACGATTCCATGGCTCGAGTTATCCCTACATAGAACAACCGGCGTTCTTCATCCAAGTGCCCGTCCACTTTGGACCGATCATGCGGCAATACCCCTTCTTCAATGCCGACGAGAAAAACATGAGGGAACTCCAGACCTTTGGCGGCATGAAAGGTGATCAAAGTGACACCGTCATGATCGCCCTCAGACTTTTCTTCCCGATCTTGGTCTAAAGTTACTTCGGCTAAGAAACCGGTTAAACCTTCGGTTGACCGGCCTTGAAAATCACCCAAGGTCCGAACTAACTCACGGATGTTTTCTTCCCGATTGAGCGCTTCCTCTTGTGTCTTACAGCTTTTACGTAACTCACCAGTATAATCGATTTCCACTAACAATTTATCTACGATAGCGCTCAAGTTCGCTAGCGGCTGCAGCAACTCGGTCTCATACCGGTCGAGCAGTTCTGCAAATTTTTCTACTGCTGTCTTAGTCCGCGAACTCAGGAATTCTTGAAACACCGGGGACCGTAAGGTTTCATAGATGCTGGTTTTGTGTTGGTTACTTTCAGCGACAGCAAGTTCGATAGTCGAACTCCCGATTCCGCGAGCCGGGGTGTTGATGATTCTTAAAAGGTTAAGATCGTCGCTTGGGTTCGCCAAACAAGATAGATAAGCCAAAACATCTTTTACTTCGCGGCGTTCGAAAAAGCTGCGCCCACCGATGATTCGGTAAGGAATACGTAACCGGCGCAAGTTTTCTTCCAGCAAACGCGACTGGGCATTCATCCGGAAAATAACCGCGAACCGGCTCCAATTCAGGCCGCCGATCTGTTGCCGTTTCTGAATCTCGGAGATGACGTAGTTCGCTTCCTCGTGATCATCCGGCACCTCCATCACCGTCACTTTTTCCCCTTCCCCGTTCTGACTCCAGAGTGACTTTGGGCGTCGCCGCGGGTTATGCCGGATAATACTGTTCGCTGCACCCAGAATCGAACCGGTACTGCGATAGTTCTGTTCGAGCTTAACTACCTCCGGATTAGGGAAATGATGTTCGAATTCCAGGATATTGGCTACTTCGGCGCCACGCCAACCATAGATACTTTGGTCATCATCACCGACCACACAAACGTTGTGATGGTTGCCACCCAGGTACCGGACCAGTTCCAGTTGTAGCCCATTCGTGTCCTGGAATTCATCAACCATGATGTAACGGAACCGGGTTTGCCACTTCTGAGCAACATCCGGATGATTTTCAAACAGGTTGACCGTTAAGATCAAGAGATCATCGAAATCAACGGCATTGGCCGTTTTCAATTCTTCCTGATATCGATGGAACACCGCTGCCGGTAAACTGGATTCACCCTCCGGTTCCTTGATTTTCCAATGCGCGTTTTTAGCTCGGCTGATTAAATTCTTGGCCAGGTTCGGATCTAATTTTTCGTTCTTGGCCGAGATCCGGGCAATGATCTTTCTGATCAACCCAAGTTGATCGCCTTCATCGTAGATCGCGAAATTTGACTTGTAGCCGAGCCGTTCGATATCTTGGCGGAGAATCCGGACGCACAGCGCATGGAACGTACAAATAGTTATCTTCTTCGCCTCTACCTTCTCCACTAACTGAGCAACTCGGGCTCGCATCTCGTTAGCAGCTTTATTAGTAAAGGTAACGGCTAAGATATTCTCCGGCTTGGCCCCGTTGTGAAGTAAGTAGGCGATCCGCATGGTGATCACCCGGGTTTTTCCGGTACCGGCGCCGGCCAACACAAGCAATGGTCCTTCGGTACATTTTACCGCCGCTTGTTGTTCGGGGTTAAGATCGAAAAAGCGAGCCATGCGTCACGCAAAACGAGGTCGCCAATAAACCAGATCGGACCGCAGACGCAACGCCAGGCGACATCGAAATTTTCAATCCCGACCGCGAATTGACACGAAGGAAAAGCCTCAACCGCGAATTGACACGAAGGAACGCGAATAGAAGAGGCGATAGAGCCAAATAGCGTCGAGTGCCTCGATGCTACTCTGCCCGCAGCGATCCGTTTTTCTGAGCGTTAAGTCTTCAGGTACTGCGATACGCCCACATCCCAGCAGCCTCGACTAAACATTCGCGTACATTCGTGTCCATTCGCGGTTGTTTAGGTTCTTTTATCCGTGTCAATCTGCGCTCGTCTGCGGTTGTGGTTTCAGCAGGGCTTCGTTGAACACTTCGTCGATAGTGCTCATGGGACGGAACTGGAGACGCTGTTTCGCTTCCGGGGTGACTTCCTCGAGGTCTTTTTCGTTGGCTTTCGGGAAGAGTACGACGTCGACACCGGCTCGTAAAGCAGCGAGACTTTTTTCTTTTAATCCGCCGATGGGTAACACAGCGCCGCGCAGCGTGATCTCGCCGGTCATGGCGACATCGCTTCTAACTGGATAACCGCTGAAGAGGCTGGCAATGGCGGTACTGATCGCGACGCCGGCGCTAGGGCCGTCTTTCGGGACAGCGCCGCTCGGGACATGGATATGAACGTCGCTTTCGGAAAATGCTTCTGGATCGATACCCAGTTGTTTGGCTCGGCTCCGAACCAGGCTGTAGGCAGCCTGCATCGATTCACGCATCACATCGCCTACTTGACCGGTTAGCATCAGACCGCCTTTGCCTGGGTAACGTGTCGCTTCGATAAATAAGATGTCGCCTCCGGTCGGCGTATAAGCTAGCCCGGTAACAACTCCGACCAAGTTCTCGGTCAATCTCCCTTCACGAACGCTGCGGGCGGCATTTCCTAAGATCCCGCGCACGTAAGAAGCAGACGCTTCTAAGTGGTCGGCGTGTACGCCTTTGGCGATCTCCGCTGCAACGCTCCGGCACACCGCCGCGATTCTACGTTCCAGGTCACGTACACCAGCCTCGTAGGTGTACTCCTGAACAATCGCGAGGATCGCTTCATCCGAGAAATGGAACTGTTCCGGTTTGAGTCCGTTTTCTTGAAGCTGGCGCGGGACCAAGTATTGCTGCGCTATTCTCAGTTTTTCGTTCTCGGTATAACCCGGGATGGCAATCATCTCCATCCGATCTCGGAGCGGCGCCGGGATACCTTCGATGTAATTCGCGGTGCCGATAAAGATCACCTGACTGAGATCGAAAGGAACATCCAGGTAGCGATCGACAAACGCATTGTTTTGCCGAGGATCGAGCACTTCCAGAAGGGCACTGGCTGGATCACCGCGTATATCGGCTCCCACCTTGTCCAGCTCATCCAATACCAATACGGGATTCCTGGTACCCAGGCGGCGCAGCTCTTGAATAATGCGTCCCGGCATCGCGCCGATATAGGTGCGCCGGTGTCCCCGGATTTCTGCTTCGTCCCGAATCCCGCCTAAAGATATCCGCGAAAACTTGCGGCCGAGCGCGTCTGCGATCGATTGGCCGAGACTCGTTTTACCAACCCCGGGAGGTCCGATAAAACAGAGAATCGGGCTCCGTCCTTCCGGGTTCAATTGTCGCACCGCCAGGAATTCGACGATGCGGCGTTTGACTTTTTCTAGTCCGAAATGATCCCGATCGAGGATTTCCTGAGCTTTGGCGAGATCGCTATGGTCATTGGTTTGTTTCGACCAAGGAAGGTCGGCCAACATTTCGACGTAGGAAAGGATGACTGAGCTTTCTGGACTGGCGCTGGGAATATGGGCCAAGCGTTTAAGCTCTTTCTCGGCCACTTCCATCACCGGAGGCGGTGTTCCAGCTTCAGTCAATTTCTTTCGCAGTTGTTCAATCTGCTCTTCGTCGCCAGGTTCTTCTTCGCCTAGCTCGCGTTGGATTGCGCGGAGTTGTTCCCGGAGATAGGCCCGGCGTTGGGAATCGGAAAAATGACCTTCGACATCCTGCCGCAATTTTTGTTGGAGCTCCGCGATCTCGATTTGGCGTTGCAACGCTTCCTGAACCAGTCGCAAACGATGCAGCAAATCTGGCTCTTCCAGGATTCGCTGTTTCACCGAGGTCTCGATAGCCAGGTTACCCGAAAGCAAATCCGCCAGTTGTTCCGGGTTGTTTACACTCGCCAAAACCGCTCTCGCCTGCTCGGGGATATCGGGCGAAAGATCAAGCAGCTTGCCGGCTGCTTGTTTCAGGTTGTTAAAGGATGCTTCCAGCTCTTTGTTCTCGGGCCCCGGCTTAGTCGTTATCAGATCGGTAACCCTGGCCCGAAAATACGGATCAACTTGCTGGAACTCGACGATCTTTATGCGCTGTTGCGCTTGGACGAAAAGAACGGCGGTACCGTCTTCATGCCGGACGAGCTTAAGCACCTGCGCTAAAACGCCCACCGGGTAAAGGTCATCGACGGAAGGCTTTTCCTGGTTCTCGCTTCGTTGGGCGACCAACCCGAGCTGTTTGTTTTCCGGGAGCTCGCTATCGATCAGCTTCAAGGCGGCCGGACGCCCAATGGTGAGAGGGACAACCATCCCCGGAAAGATAACGACATTGCGCAGCGGAAGAATGGCTACGCTCAGCTCGGAGCTGGTAGCTCCGGGTTTATCGGCGCTGTTCTCATCCTGAGTGGCGCTGGGTTGCTCAATCCGATCTCCGGTCGGGCCAGACTCACGGAGATCTGCCCGGTCATCAGAAGATACAGACAATGAGGGTTCGAAACCCTCGTTTAAAGGATTCTGGTCCGATGGTGTCATTTTTTAGAGAAATTTGATTTCGATCAACACCGAAAGCTTTCGGGGTCTCAGCCGTCCAGGCTTAGGCATGCGACCAGCGAGGGATCTCGATCCACAGTATCCCATTGTTCCACTCGGTTTTTAGCCGATCGAGGTCGACATCGTCTGGCAATGTAATTTCGCGAGCGAAACCGCCATAATCGATCTCCATCGCTAAGACTCGCACGGCTTTGGTGCGAGCCACTCCTATTTCCTGTTCAGATCGCGGTTCGGGTGCGGGACGAAACCCGCTGATCAAGAGCTTTCCGTTGCCGACCGAAAGCTCGACTTCCTCGGGATCGACCCCCGCAAGATCTGCACAAATGCGAAGGCAACGCGAGCAAAGAAAAATGTTTACCGCCGGTTGCCAGCGGGTCTCGACCGGATGGAAGCGCGCGAAATTGACGCGTGTCATCTCATACGCCACATCCCCTAATTTTCCTTGGATCTGCATCAAACGGAAGGCTCGGAACCGCCGATTCACATTTCAAGGTTCGCCAAGCTTTGGCGTAAAGCAACCGTTCGTTGCGGGGGGCTGAGAAGTAAACAGTGAGCAGTAAGCAGTGAGCAGTGAGGTGAGCAGTGAGCAGTAAGCAGTGAGCAGTGAGGTGAGCTAGGAGCTAGAATCTAGGAGCCAGGAGGGTGGTCGTCCTCTACTGCGTGGCGGTCGCTGGTTAGGGATTCGGCAGGGGAGGTTCGTACAGATGGGACTCATGGGACCTATAGGACTAATGTGGGTGTTTCACTATAGGTGGTGGCCGAGCTCTGATGCACCTATTCGCCGTTTCGCCTCCTGGCTCATAAATTCTAGGTCCTAGCTCCTGAACTGCTTACTGCTCACTGTTTACTGTTTTTGCGGTTGCCCATCGGACGAAACGAGGGGATTTTACCAATTTAACCAAAGGGACAAGAGGGCTCCCCCTAGAACCAATGAATCGTTACGTTACTTATCTCATCATGGGGCCGCCTGGTGGCGGGAAAGGGACACAGGGTAAAATTCTCGGTACAGTACCAAGATTTTTCCATTGCGCTTGTGGCGACGTTTTTCGCCAGTTAGATACGCGGACTCCGATCGGCAAAAAGTTTATCGATTACTCTAGCAAAGGCGAGTTGGTGCCGGACGATCTTACCGTCGAACTCTGGCACCAGAGCATCGATGCCCAGGTCAATGCGGCTAGGTTTAAGCCGGACATTGATGTTTTAATCCTGGATGGGATACCGCGAAACGTATCCCAAGCCGAGTTGATGGCCGGTATGATCGATGTGAAACAAGTTTTCCAATTGTCTTGTGCGAACCGCCAGGAACTGGTGCGCCGGCTTCGGAAACGAGCATTAAAAGAGAACCGGTTGGACGATGCCAGCGAAACCGTGATTCAGTATCGGCTGAAGCTCTATGAAGAAGAAACAAAGCCGGTCCTCGATTATTTCAAAGGCTTGGTGACCAAAATCGATGCCGGCCAACCCCCCGTCAAAGTCTGTTACGATATCCTGGGAAAGATTTGGGAGACCAGGAACGGTTCGCTGACTTTCAACGCGTAGGGGTCAGCGCTACGCGGAGAGGAGTTCAGGAGTTACAGAAGTCCTTGAACTCCTCGAACTCCTGAACTCCTTTGTTTCCGTGGCAGCCTCTCTTCGCGTTGTTTTTATGGGGAGCGGAGACATCGGGCTTCCGTCTCTGCGCTGGTTGGGGTCCGCGGCGAATATTCAACTGGTTGGAGTGGTCACTCAGCCGGATAAACCGGTGGGCCGTTCCCAAACATTGACGGCACCTCCCGCCAAAGAGCTGGCCAATCGCTTAGGGGTACCGGTACTGCAACCGTCAAAGGTTCGTAAGCCGGAACCGCTAGCGGAAATAAGAGCTTTGTCTCCCGACCTCATTGTGGTGATGGCTTACGGGCAAATCTTGCCAAAATCGCTTTTGGAGATGCCCCGGATTGCGTGTATCAACCTCCACGCTTCTCTCTTACCGCGGCATCGGGGCGCGGCTCCGATTCAATCCGCGATTTTAACCGGTGATCGTGAAACTGGGATCACATCGATGCATATGTCCGAGGGCCTCGATACGGGAGATATTATCCTGAAGGACTCCATCTCGATCCGACATCGTGAGACTGGCGGTTCATTACATGATCGATTGGCTGAGCGTGGCCCTGCAATACTGGAGAAGACCATCGGCGAGCTGACTGCAGGAACCGCACCGCGCATCAACCAGGATGAATCCCAGGCTAACTATGCTCCAAAACTTGATCGTGATTCAGGGCGGATTGATTGGACACAACCGGCATTTCACCTTGATCGATTGGTGCGGGCGATGAACCCGTGGCCGGGTGCATACACCGTGCTCGATTCGTCCGGGCATTTGCTCCGGTTAAAGTTACACCGGGTTCTGCCGATCCACCGATTAGCCGGCGCACCGGGAACCGTAATCAGGCATGTCCGACGCGGAATTATCGTTGGTACCGGCGAAGGAAGCCTCTTGCTACTCGGAGTCCAACTCGAAGGAAAACGGCGCATGAGCGCTAGCGAGTTTTTGCGCGGATTTTCGTTACCGGTGGGGACGCGATTGGCGAATAGCCAATAGTGGAGCGCTGCCTCGCTCGCGAGGCCGACCCGGGGTGGCCACCCTTTTAAGAGGCGTTGGCATTCGGCACGCTGGCGGGAACCGCGCTAACACGCGGTTCCGACCGAATCGGCCTCGCAAGCGAGGCAGCGCTCCACAGTTCCGGGCTACTCGTCTTCGCTCGTTGTCAGGTTCAACTCCTTGAGCCGCCGATGAAGAGTGCGACGACTGATTCCTAGCTTTTTCGCGGCTTCAGTGCGGTTTCCGCGAGTTTCTTCTAATGCCCGCAGAATGAGGCGCATCTCGTTATTATGTAAATTCATTTGTCCGGCCTTCTCATCAAGGCCGGCTGAAGCGGAGAACCGAGCTTCAGAGATGGTTAACGGTAGATCTGGCAAAGTGACCTGAGGACCAATTGCTAATGTTACCCCCGAGTCAATGGCACCTTTCAGTTCCCGGATGTTGCCGGGCCAATCATAACGCAGCAACGCGTCCATCGCTTCAGGGGAAAGTGGCCGAAAGGTCTTGTTATCGCGTTGGCTGATCTCTTTTAGAAAAGCATTGGCCAAAAGAGGGATATCCTCTTTCCTTTCTCTGAGCGGGGGAACTCGGATCTGGACTACATTCAGCCGATAATAGAGATCTTCTCTGAACTTCTTTTCGCTCACCAGGCGCGCGAGATCCTGGTTAGTGGCCGCTATCAACCGGATATCCGTCTTTATGGTTTGGTTCCCACCAACTCGTTCGAACACTCCAGGATCGAGGGCACGCAAAAGCTTCACTTGCACATTCCCATCTATCTCACCAATCTCATCTAGGAACAGCGTACCCCCGGCAGCTTGTTCGATCCGTCCGATCCGCCGTTCGCTAGCGCCGGTAAACGCGCCTTTTTCATGGCCGAACAATTCGCTCTCAACCAGTTGCGGTGAGAATGCGGAACAATTAAAGGCAACAAACCGGGTTTTATTGCGATTGCTTAGATTATGAATGGCTCGAGCAATCAATTCTTTGCCGGTGCCGCTTTCGCCCAGGATCAACACGGTGGCGCGGGTTGGAGCGACCTGGCGAATCGTGTCCAAAATACGGTGCATAGCGGGCGATTCACCTATCAAATTTTCTAGTCCGAACCGCTGCTCAACCTGTTGCTTTAGTTGTTGATTCTCTTGCTCGAGTCGTTGCCCGTTGATCGCTCGGCGGATCTTCATCCCCAGCTCGTCGAGATTGATCGGCTTAGTAACAAAATCGTAGGCACCCTTGCGCATCGCTTCAACCGCTGTCGCAATCGAGCCGTAAGCGGTCATAAGAATACAGATGGGCGGGCGCGCACGCTGCAAAACTTTTTCAATCAGCGCCATGCCGTCTTCACCGCCGAGCCGCAGATCGGTCAGCACGAGGTCGATACGGTCCGCATCGAGCACATTGAGAGCCTCATCGCTATTGCTAGCCGTATAGACGTCGAACTCTTCTTCTAACGACTGGCGCAGGCCTTCCCGCGTGTGCTTTTCATCGTCAACGATAAGAATCGTGCCCAGCATCGGAGATAGTAATCAGTGAACAGTAATCAGTAATCAGTGAAAGAAAAGGCGGAGGCCGAAGGCCTGATAGGGCGACAACCCGACGTCGTCCTACCACCTTTCACCTGTCACTTTTCACCTATCACCTCTTCATGCTCCCCGCGGTCCGCCAACAACCGCGTTCGCTTATCTCCGTGCGGCAGGTGGATGCTGACGCGGACTCCTTTGCCTTCATTACTTTCAATCTCGATTTCTCCGCCGTGTTCGCGAACGATTCGTCTGACGATGAGAAGTCCTAGACCCGAACCGGCAGACTTCGTAGTGAAATACGGCTTAAAAACCTTACTCATGTCCTGAGGAGAGATCCCTCCCCCGGTATCACTAAAAGAAACCGAGACGTAAGTTTCATCCTGCCACGATCTGATATAAAGAATGCCTCCAGTCTTCATGGCCTGAAAAGCATTCTTAATGATGTTGTAAAAGGCCTGCTTGATTTGATCCCGATCGACCTCCAGGACAGGCAGGCCAGGATCCAAATCCGTCTCGACCAGGATATCGCGATCTTCAATCTCGGGCCGCAGAAACGCGACGGATTCCTCGATCAAATCGTTAAGCTGGTAAGGCTCAAACGCGGGGGTAGTGGGACGAATCGCTCGCAGAAATTGGTGGATAATCGAATCGAGGCGCTGAATCTCAGAGCGAGCGACGGTCAGGGATTTCTCAATGGCGTCCCGAGTAGTGGATGGCAACCTTCCTAATTTACGCTCAATCAACTGCAGATGAATATTGAGTGAGTTTAGGGGGTTACCGATCTCGTGAGCGACGCCCGCAGCTAACATGGTCAACGCGGAAAGCTTCTCACTTTCGATAGTGCGTTCGGCGCTGCGCCGTTCTTCGGTGATATCACGGAGGATCACTGCAAACGCGATCAAATCCTGAATTACTGTGGTCGAACCGGGCACCGGTTTATCTAAGTAGAGCGGGGCCACATAGAAGTTGAGAAAGCGGTGTTGGGGATAAAAGACTTCGATATCCCGGCTCACAGTGCTTTCCGCAGAACGCAGCGAATTCCAGCTCAACCCTCGCAAGATATCGTCGATCGGTTTGCCGGCCGCAATATCCGGATCAGGTACACCAAAGAGCTGAGCGGCAGCCGCGTTCAAGAATTCAATCTTACCTTGAGTGTCGGTTACTATGACCCCCTCCTGCAGCGCGTCAAAGATCCGCTCGAGAAAGCCTTTTTCTTGAGCCAGCCGCGAAAGATAGTTCTGCACTTCCTCCGGCTGAATCCGGCGGATCCGCTCAATTAATTTATCGAGAAAACCGGCCTTCATTCACTTCGCGCCATCGCGCATCTAACTCATAAACCGACCACGAATGGATCCGACTTCGCAAGCTTTAGTCCAAACGATCGATTCCAAATTACGCTTCGTCGGACAGGCTGCGAATGAACACGAATAGAGACGAAATAAGGGACAACTATTCGTGTCAATTTCGCGGCCATTCGCGGCTGATCCTAATCTGCGTTCATCTGCGGTTGAGACTGTGGTGTTTATTGGAGATTGAGGTTGGATACTTTTTTTAGCGCTGCGCTCAACAAGCCAGGGGGTAACTCCACGACTTCTGTACCTAAATCGGCGGATGGTTCCCAGGTTTCCTGCGGCAACTGCGTACTGAATCGGACAGCGCTGACTTCCATTTCCCCGGACCAAACCCCGCTCCGCATTTTTACATGTTCGACTCCGAAGTCGTTCTGGCGGACCAACGTTCCGATAACGACCTGCGGCGCTTTTAGCTCTTTCTCCAGGGTAGGATCGGTCCGGAATTCCAAATCCCAGGCAGGCGAACCCCACGAATCGGTCACGCTGTTACAGCGCATGATCCTGAACATCGCCGGTAGTAACACGATCTCTTGGTCGTTGAGCGGCAACCGAAAATCTAGTGCTTGACCATTTTTCTCCGCGTTCGATGCCGTTGCCACTACCTCAGCCCCTAGTTCTCTCGGGTAAATCCATACTCGCTGGCCGCTCCGGCAAACGATTTTTCGGTCATCCGGGTTTGTGATCTCGATACGAAGTTTGTCCGGACCCTGAAAACTGAGCTTGACCGGTTGATTCACAATCGCCGCGTAAGCCGCAGAATTCCCGCCTTCGATCGAGCGTACTACCAATTCCATCTGAACCGCTTTGCCGCCGGACTTTGAAAAAAACAACGTCAAGTAGGGCTGCAGGACACGGGCAAGGATGTCGTACCGGTTCGGCGCAGCGAAGGTCGCGGCAGGAAAAAGTACGCATACCGCCAGGATCAG
>JAFAIO010000308.1 GCA_019236675.1 Verrucomicrobiota bacterium | reverse complement strand
CGCTATCAGCCTGCGTTGTCCCTAAAGGCATGCGCCTTTAGGGACAACGCAGGCTCTTGATTTGTAATCGTATCAATTACATATTCTCAGCCAGAAGAGACGTACCATGCTTGTAAAACCTTTTTATTCGCAGGCCCTCGCACCTGGAGAAAACAACGCTGACCAACAGGCAACCCGACCGGACGGTTCCGGCGATGATTCGTTGCTCGACTCGTATTCAAGGACAATTAGCTCGGTGGTCACCCAGGTAGCTCCGGCCGTCGTCAATATTCATGTTGAGACCGGACGCCGCGGCGAAGGCAATGGAAGCGGATTTTTTATCGCACCAGACGGCTTCGTTTTAACCAACAGCCACGTTGTACACGGAGCGCGGAAGATAGAAGTGACCCTGGCGGATGCCCGCACATTTGCCGCCAACCTGGTCGGTGAAGATCCGGATACGGACCTGGCTGTTCTCCGAATCGGGGCTAGCCAGCTCCCTAGTCTGGAGTTCGCAGACTCCAAGAAGCTACGGGTCGGTCAGATTGCGGTTGCGATCGGGAGCCCATATGGTTTTCAACAAAGTGTCACGGCCGGCGTCGTTAGTGCACTCGGCCGATCGATGCGAGCTCAATCGGGCCGGCTCATGGACGACATTTTGCAAACAGATGCCGCGCTTAACCCTGGGAATTCCGGGGGACCGCTGGTTAACTCGCGCGGACAGGTAATCGGTGTTAATACAGCGGTGATCCTACCGGCTCAAGGACTCTGCTTCGCGATCGCGGCGAATACCGCGCAGCTGGTTGCTGGTTGGCTGATCAAGGACGGCAAGATCCGCCGAAGCTATCTCGGCCTTGCCGGTCAGACGGTACCGTTACATCCGAGGATCACTCGGTTTCATCGCCTCGACCAAGAATCCGGTGTGTTAATAGCCGGCATTGAGCAGGGTGGCCCAGTCGATCTATCCGGTCTCCGAGAAGGCGATATAATTATATCGTTTAAAGGTGGCCCAGTGAGTTCTATCGATGACCTCCACCGTTTCCTGGTCGGTGACGAAATCGGACAACGATCGGTGCTGACAGTTGTTCGCGGCACAGAAATCTTGAATTTCTTGGTGATACCAAGGGAGCTGCCGAGTCGGGCGTGAGGGTCGGTAGGACGAAAAATTGGGCGCGCCGTCCTCATTCGTTCTCGTCCTCGTCTTCGATTCGACGGTACTAGCAGGAAACGGTATCTAAAAGGACCGACCGCTACCGGAGATCAAATCTATCCGTTTTGAAGAAACGCTCGGTGCAAAACTACCCTTGTCGAGAACGAGGACGACGACGAGGACGAGAATGACACCGAGTTTTCGCCCGACTTCGCCCTACCCTCCTTCTTGAATTCCTTAAAGTCCTACCACAGAGTTGGGCCTATGAAGATCTCGATTGGCTCTGACCACGCCGGGTTTCGCTATAAAGAGAAAATTAAAGGAATGCTCAAGGAAATGGGCCATGAGGTTCTGGATTTCGGAACGGATTCCGAGGAACCATGCGATTATCCGTTGTTTATCAGGCCAGCGGCGGAGGCCGTGGTTCGGGGTAAGGCTGAGCGCGGTATTGTCCTGGGAGGATCTGGAAATGGAGAAGCGATTACCGCCAACCGGATAGCCGGAGTTCGTTGCGGGCTCTGCTGGAACGAGCAAGTGGCGAAATGGCATCGATTGCACAATGACGGCAACGTTCTTTCGTTGGGGCAGCGCACAATTTCTGAGGAAGAAGCATTACACATTGTCAGGGTGTGGCTGGAGACGCCTTTTGAAGGCGGCCGGCACGTGCGCCGCATTTATCTCATCGATCATCCTGAAGCAGCGGTGGCTTCCTAGGGATGAGTTTTGAACAGCAAATTCGAGCCGCGGAAGGTTACGCGGAACTCGGAATGTATTCTGAAGCGCTCTCCGAGCTGGATCAACTCCCGCCTGAAGAACAGGAGCGGCTGGAGAGCCTCCGGATGCGGGTGCAGATCATTTTACAGATCCGGGACTGGAACGCCGCACTAAAACTCAGCCGGAGGATTGCCGAGATCTTTCCGAACGAGAGCTACGGTTTCATTCACGGGGCGTTCTGCCTGCATGAACTCGGAGAAACCCAGAGAGCAAAAGAAACCCTTCTGAACGGTCCACCCTCACTCTTGGAGGAACCAATTTACTACTACAATCTCGGTTGTTACGAGACTGTCCTCGGCAATCTTGACCAAGCCAAGGCGTACCTAAGGGCCAGTTTTCGATTAAACAAAGGGTTCCGCGAAATCGCACGTCAGGATCCGGATCTGACCCCGATTCGGGACGAACTCTGAGGAGACGGGTTAGCAAAGAGCCGCGCGCAGAGGGCGCAGAGGTCAAAAATGAGGAAATTCCTCAAAAAACAGGTATTCTCTCCTCTTTTTCAGCTCTGCGTCCGCTGCGACCTCTGCGCGAGGCTCCGGTCCTGCTATTGTCGTTGCTTCGACGCGCTAGCGTAAACCGCCAACTATGTCTGTAGCCGATCTCTTCCACGAAAACTTCACCAAGTACGACGAACTCGGCGCATCGGTTTGTCTTTGGCGAAATGGCAAGATGGTGGCTTCGCTGGGCGACGGTTTTTGGGACCGGGAAAAAACCAGAAAATGGACCACCAAAACTCCCGTATTGATCTGGTCGGCAACAAAAGGGCTCGCTTCCGCATGCCTTCTACATCTTTGCGACCGGGAGAAGATTCAACTGCACCGTCGAGTGACGGAATTCTGGCCTGAATACGCAGAGAATGGAAAAGCCGCCACCACGCTCTTGCAGATCCTGTCGCATCAATCCGGCCAAGCGGCGCTCCGGAACCCCGACATCCCATATCTTGAACATGAACTGGTCGCTGAGGCGCTGGCAAGTCAGGAGCCTTTCTGGAAACCCGGTTCAGCTCACGGCTATCACGCGAGAACGTACGGGTTCCTTGTTGATGAACTGGTCCGGCGTATCTCGGGAGCCGACGTCGGCGCGTATTTTGGGGACACTTTTGCTACTCCGCTCGGACTCGATCTCTGGATCGGTTTACCGCAGGAGCTAGTCGACGACGTGGCTCCGATCTATGCCGCCCGACGCACTCGAACGCCATCAGACGAAGACCCGTTCTATAATGAGCTCGCCAAGCAAGATTCGCTGACATGCAAAGCGTTTACCACCCCGGCAGGTCTCACGGTTCCCTCGATCATGAACCGGCCGGAGGTCCGCACCCACGTGTTGCCATCGTTTGGAGGGATTGGCACTGCGGAATCCTTAGCCACGTTCTACTATCGCACCTTTTGCGAGCCTACCTTTTTCACCCATGAGCGAATCGCTGATTTCTCTGAAACGGTCGCATCCGGTATGGATACGATTCTGCGGATACCGACCGCGTTCGCTGCTGGATTTATGAAAGACCCGATCTCGGACGCCGGCCAAAAGCTCCACAATGTATTTGGTCCCTCGCCATTGGCCTTCGGGCAACCGGGTGCAGGAGGCAGCCTTGCATTCGCCGATCCCAAGAACAACGTTGCATTCGCGTACGTTATGAATCAGATGGAACCAGGGCTATTTCCTAACCCGAAGTCGTTGCGACTCGTCCGGTTGGCGTATGGTGAAGACTTTTAGCACAGCTTTTACGATTTCCACCCACGGTATTGGCACCTACGAGATCACCGATCGAATCGGAACCATTGTCCGCAACTCGGGCATCACGAACGGCACGGCGACCGTATTGCTGAAACATACGAGCGCGAGTCTGGTCTTTTTCGAAAACGCGGATCCGACCGCGCGAGCTGATCTCGAGGAATTTTTTCGCCGATTGGTGCCGGAGGACGCCAAGTATTTTTCCCACACCTTGGAGGGCCCGGATGATATGCCAAGCCATATCAGGATGGCGTTGACGCGAACGTCCGAGAGCATCCCGATTATGGACGGCTCATTACAACTGGGGATTTGGCAGGGTTTGTTCGTTTACGAGCATCGTCGTCGCCCGACGCAACGGTCGATAGCGGTTAGCGTAGTGGGAGACGCCGGATGAGTGACCCGACGATTATCATTTCCGATCTTCATCTCGGTCACCGAGCGTCCCAGATTCGCGACCCGGAAGAGCTAGTGCCGATTTTGAAAGAGGCGCGCTCAGTCATTTTCAATGGCGATACGGTTGAGATGCGGACAGCCGTTGACCGGCCCGTAGGCCGGCACATGGCGGCAGTTGTTGCCCGGCTTTGCCATAGCATCGGATGCCGGGCTACCTTCATAAATGGAAATCATGACCCGGCCGTATCAAAGATCGATCATTTGGATTTGATGGATGGCCGGATCCTGGTGACACACGGTGATATCCTGTTTCTCGGTGTCGCACCCTGGAGCCACCAAGCACTAGCCTACCGAAAAATCCATCTTCGGGCGTTAGCCCAGCTTGGGCCTGACGCTCTGATGAGTTTTGAGAAGCGCCTGTTGGCCGCAAAAAGGACTTCTATCAAACTGCAATTGCTGGAGCGGCCGGTAACGGACCGTTCGATAGCGCCGAAAGTGCGCGTGCTTGTGCACCAGTTTTGGCCTCCTCACCGCCCGTTTATGATCATTGGCGCCTGGCTACAAACCCCGACCTTAGCCGCCCGTTTAGGCGACTTGTTCCGAC
>JAFAIO010000103.1 GCA_019236675.1 Verrucomicrobiota bacterium | reverse complement strand
GTATTAGCCCCAGCGTGCGACCCGCCTCAAACCCGAATCTGCGTAATTTTACCCCGGAGAATTTCGGGGCTGTGTAATCTGCGGATACTGCGGATCAGAAACGGAGCATGGCGGGGAGAGAATACGTTTTCTGGAGCTGGGCAGCGTTCTCTTGGACTTGACCGGCATCGAGATAGATCACCTTAGGATCCAGATCGAACTCGATCTTGTGAAAGCCGTTGACCGGTTTCTCGATCGCTTTCGCCAGATCTTCCAGACGATAGATTGGTTGGCCGTTCACACGTTCGACGGCCATGTAGTTCAGCTGAGGATACCCAATGGTATCGTTATTTGGCAGGATCTGGCTCAAGAAAACGATCTTACGCGGCTTAGGAAACAGGTCCGCTTGGTAATGATCGAAATAGACGAACCGCTGGGGCGCTTCCCTCTGCCAGGAGGGACCCCATTCTCGCAAGTATTGACGGCTTAGCTCTTCAAACACTAGTCCGCCTAAGATCAGGTAGCGCGGAGGACGGCCGATGACGTAGGGGTCGATAGCGTAGTCTTGTGGCGGTTTATGGAACAAGGATACATCCACATCTTTCCGCTCGCCGTGGCGCAGTAGTGTGACCGGCACTTTTTCGCCTGAATACGACAATGTGGTTATTAGATGTGTAATCGAGAGCCGGCCATATAGCGAGTCATCGTAATCGCCGTCCGGGTCGATCGACTTTCCGCCGATCGACAACAAAATATCACCGGTTTGAATATCAGCCTGGGCCGCCGGCGCATCTGGTTCAACGTCGTCGACGTAGATCCCGCCCTCCGAGTCGGACAACTTTTCGTAGTGCCGGAACTGTGGATCGCGCGTAGTCGAGAACGAAATGCCGAAGCTAGGAAACCCTTGATAGGGTTGATGCTCGGCTTCCTTGAGAAAGTGTTGAATTACCGGGGTAGCGATGGCTTCGATGGTCTGCGAGCGCGGATCGTAACGAAGCAGCATCGAGATGAGGTGGTGATCCTGGACAATCGGCAAGGTGAAGCTGTTGTCCCGATATTGCAGAGGGCAGCTCATCTTAAACACGAGATAGCTATAGTCATCCAGTACGTAGTGACCCACTTCGGCACTGGTGAGGAGAGCTTCGGTGGATACCGGGGTTCCGTTAGCCTCTAATTGCACCACAGACAAATGATCCCCGAGTTTGGGTGCTACACTGGTGTCCAGCGCTTGGAGGTCTTTCAGGAAATCCGGGCTGTTGGGCTTGAGTAACGCCAAGTTCGTTTCGTAATCGACGACCGCGACCTTGGCGCTGGTTCGTTCACCGGTCTCGGGTTTCTCCAGCTCAATGTAATTGCTGTCCCATACCAACTCTGCGGTCACCAAAACCTCACCCCCATCGATGACTGCGCCCAGGCCACGTCGATTAAACGGGGCCTTCTTGCTCCAGGGACGAAAGAAATCGTACGATTGATTCGTTGAGTTTACCCGAAGTACAGAACCGCCCTTCAATTCTGTCGCTAATTGTTCCTTGGGCCCGGCTGCCGGACGAGCTTCCGAAGCCGGCGTAGCCGGTGGGGTAGGGCTCGGATTTTCTGCGGCTATCGCCGATACCGCGAAAAACAGTGATAACGGGCAGGAAAGCAAGAGTTTCATCGAAGGATCTCCTCTCCAAGGTTGCGCTCGAGGCGTACTCCGTAGTTGTCCCTGATTCGCTCTTTCGCTTCTTCGACCGCGGTCCTTTGCAGTACCGCAGGGCGACTCGCTCCGACAAACTTGATCGTGTAGAAGTCCGAAGTTTGGTCGAACGCAGTAGCCACATCGGCCAGTGTGCGGATCTTGTGGCCATTGATCTCATCTAGGATCTGATAACGAAACTCAGAAAGGTAGGCATTAACCGGATCCGGCAGGATATTCGATAAGAGGATGACCTGAGGATGATCCTTGAAGATCTCGTCATTGATGAAGTTATTGTAGAAGTAGCGTACTCGAAGGTCCTCAATTTGGAACGCTTCGAGCAAATTCTTGGACAAGGGCTGAAAGACCAGGCCGCCGAACATCACAAATCGCGGATAATCGTCGAAGATGTTGGATTGTATCAGGTAGGAATTATTTGGTTCTAGCTCGATTTCGACACTGAGATGTTGGTGGTTCCGCAACAGGTCAATATTAACTTTATCACCTTTCAGTTTCCGCTCGACGATCTCCGCCAAGTCAACGTTCTCGCCTTCCAGCTCAACGGTTTGGTCGCTGATGATGCGGTGGCCGTCGATGGAAAGCAGGACGTCGCCGGCCTGCAGTTTACCTGCGCAACACGCATCGCTTTCGACCGAGCTGACCAAGACACCGGTATCATCATCGGGAAGTCCTAATGCCCGGCGGGCCGCGGCGTTAGTCAAGCTCTCCGCCACGACAGAGAGGTCGACATATCGTTTGTATTGGCCGCTGGCAATATCCGCCAAAAACCGCTGTATCACCGGTGTTGGGATCATGAATCCGACGTTTTGTGCGACATCACCGGAGTACCCTTGAAAGGCGATTCCGACCACTCTGCCGTTTTGCAATACCGGGCCGCCCGAGTTACCCGGATTAATCGCGGCGTCGATCTGGACGGCAAGATGGGAATCTGCTCCGGAATGACTGTAGCTCTCGAAATCGATTCGAGAGACGATCCCTTGAGTGACCGACAGGCGTTCACCACCGATGGGATAACCATACACGTCTACGTCGCTCTGGATCGCTGGTAACGGTCCCAAATGCAGCGGTAGCATTGTCTTGAAAAAATTCGGATCCGAAACGTCGACGATGGCCAGGTCGCAATCGTGCGCGATAAATTTAACCTTGCCGCTGTATTGACGCGGATCATTCTCCCTCTGAACAGAAATGAACCGTCCATTGCTCACCACGTGTGCGTTCGTCAGGATTCGGTTGCCGTCGATGACAAACCCTGCGCCGATTCCTGTAGAAATGCTGCCTGGATTCCACGGCACTCGATAATCCGGTTCCTGAGCCGTTGTCGTGATGCGGACAATGCTCTTGTGAACATCGAATTTAGGAGTGTCGGCAACTGCGCTCGTGGCCACCAGGCACGCGATACCGAAAAGTGTACTGCGAATCATCTGTGTGTAAGGCCGGAACCTTGCCTAGAAGGGCGGGAGTGTAAAATGGATTCGCGTGTCATCAGGGGTAGTTGGGGATTAGGCGCTAACCGAGCGCGGTAGGGCGAAAAACTCGGCACGCCGCTGATCTGATTTCTGTTATATCGACCTCGCGCCGGTTTTGAGCCGTTTCATAGGAGCATTGTTTCGACACGTATGTCGCGTGGCGATGCATGCGTTGAATCCGAAACAAACCCTTTATGCTGCCGCGCGCTCTGGGTGCGGCTCAAATCCGGCGCGGGAGGCCTAGGTGGAAATGTCGAATTCATGGGCGCGTCGAGATTTTCGCCCTACCGGGCTTGCGTCTCTACTGCGTACCTCTAGAGACAACCGACCCCTCCGAAACGTTCACGCCGCCTTGAACACCACGCACGAATTGATACCGCCAAAACCGAAGGCATTGCTAAGGACGTAACGGAGAGGCTTTTCGCGCGGTTGGTTTGGCACCACGTCGAGGTCGCAAGCTGGATCCGGCGTTTCAAAATTTAAAGTGGGCGGAACGAAAGAGTGCTGCAACGCGAGAGCGCAAATTACGCCTTCGATCGCGGCGCTGGCGCCGAGCGGATGGCCGTAGAATGCCTTGGTGCCGCTTACCGCTAGATTTTGTGCGCTCGCGCCGAACACGCTTTTAATGCAGGCACATTCATTTGCATCGTTCAATTGGGTAGAACTGGCGTGTGCATTGACGTAGTCGATTTGGTCGGGGCTGATTTGCGCTTCGCGGATAGCGTCTTCCATCGCTCGGATGCATGATTCGCCGCTGGGCAACGGCGTGGTCATATGGAACGCATCGTTGTTCAAGCTGTAACCAACCACTTCAGCGTAAATGCGGGCGCCTCTAGTGGCAGCATGCTCGTACTCCTCGAGAATCAGACTGGCTGCGCCTTCGCCCATCACAAATCCATCGCGATTAAGATCAAACGGGCGGCAAGCGATGGAAGCCTCCTGCCGGCTCATCGTTCTAATGAAAGCAAATGCGCCATAAGAAAGAGGACTCAGAGGAGCTTCAGCTGCGCCGGCAATAATTACATCTGCGAACCCGTCGCGGATATAACGAAGGCCTTCACCGATTGCCACGTTGCCGCTTGCGCAACTATTCGAATTGGTGGTACCGACGCCCCGGAGTCCGAACTCGATCGCGATATTACAATGGGCGGAGCCTCCAAACACTTGGAGTGCGATGGTCTGATGGACTGCCTTAGGCCCGCCATAGACATAGGAGACGTGCTGATGTTCGGCATTAGCGACGCCTCCGAGTGCGCTGCCGAAGCTGACTCCTACGCGGGTTTGTGGATTGCTAGGCGAAAAAGAAAGCCCGCTATCATCAAGAGCGAGCTTTGCCGATGTCACCGCAAATTGAGCGTAGCGATCCAATCGCTTAAGGCGGTGCGGAGGAAAATATCTGCCCGGTTCCCAATTGTTGATCTCAGCTGCGGCCTTGGCATTAAATGGCCTAGGATCGAAGCGCGTTACCGGCGCGATCGCTGACTGGCCGTTCAGAATACCTTGCCAAAAAGCCTCTTTGCCGATGCCGATTGGCGTTACCGGCCCCAGGCCGGTCACCACAACTCGCCTCATGCATCCGCCTCCGCTTCACCTCCAAATGAGGGGTCGCGCTCGTTGTGGCTTCGGCGCGACGAGTCCGCCTCCGCCTCACTACTGCGCGAGGGGTCAGTCTCTCCCGTTGCCGCGCGGCTTCGGCGTGACATGTCCGCCTGTGCTTCGCTTTCGCGCGACAGGTTTTCCACGTAGGCTTTCATGTGTTTCAACGTCTGGTTAGCGACGTAGCTGATGAAGAAACCTCCGATGATCGGTTCGGCAATCGGGGAGAGTGGCGGAATCCGGAAGTGAAGGTCATGGGCTATCGATACCAATACGCCTGATGGCTGTTCGACGAACGTCCAGACGACCTCCATCCCTTTGGTCCATGCCTTAAGATGACGAAAACGCACCTCATATTTGTCAGGATCGATCACTTCTTCAGACACCCAAGACAGTGGAATATTCCCGCGCCGAGCCGCCATTTTGACTACATTGCGATTAGCGCCCCTTTCAAGGTAACGAATGTAACGATAGTGAGGCAGAAAAGTGGGCCACTTCTCGAGATCGGCTGCGGTCTCGAAGATGCGAAGTTTGGGGGCGTTCATCAGAATCGAGTTCGCCTGGTGCATGCCTCGTGTTCGTAAATTAGGTAGAACTCGTTATCACCGATCTCGGTGTTGACCAATTTAAAATGGCGGCTGGCCGGCAGAAAGTTGCCGGGTGGGCCGGTGAGGGTTGGAGCCAACCTTCCGCCGAACAGCTTCGCTGCTACTGTCAGAATGATCCTGTCGACTAGGTCAACTTGGGCCAGAGATCTAACCAGGGTTGGTCCGCCCTCACATACCACCGCGCGTACTTGGTAGCGTGAAAACAGATGGCTCATGACGTAGTGGAGATCGACTTGATCTTTGCCGGCCTCATAAATCGCAATCTTGGCCTCGAGCTCAGCTCGTTTTGGAGCAGCGATTTTGCTTGTGGTGTAAAGAACGATCGGCGCACCCGGATTTTTAAAGATCGGTAAATCGAGACCGATTTCGCCGCTGGCGGAAACAATAACTCGGATCGGTTCTTCAGACGCGCCGCGCCCCAACCGTTCGTTGCGAAGAACTTGATCCGGTAGGCCTAAAGACATGCGATCCGTTTCGAGAGTGCCTTTTGCGACCATGACGGCATCGTTTTCGGACCGCACCTGAAGTAGACGTTTCTTATCGTTAGCGGAAGTGAACTGGGCCGGGGTGTGATTCGGAGTGGAGACTTTACCGTCAAGAGTCAGGGCGAAATGGACAGTGACCCTCGGACGGGCGGCCAAAACTTCTGGCCCAGCGTCATGCGGCATTCTTGGCGTTTCCGGCATCTTGGTGAAACAGCTCTCGCCATTTTTCTAAAGCAGTTCGAATGGCATCGGCTTTCGCTGATGGCCAAAGTTCCCAAACCAATGGTGCGTGTGCTGGTATCATGGGAAGGAGCTCCTTGAACGGAACGGTCCCAGTGAAAGGAATTCGATGATCGCGATCCGGATAAATGACGTCATGCACATGGCAGCCTAACAATCGCGGAGCCGCGCCTTGTAACAACTCCGCGTGATCCAGGAGCGTGAGATGTTGCCGGACCTGGGCATGACCGAAATCGTGCCAGCGGCCGAGAACCGGTTCTTTAAAGTCGTCGAAAAGTTTGTTGAATTCGGACTCGTTAGGGAATGTATCGAGCTCGGTGCGATTCTCGATGCCGAGCCTGACGCGGGCTTGTTTGGCATGTTCAACGACTGGAATCAGCCAATCTCGAACCCGGGGATACACGTCGGTCTTTTCGCGTTGCTGCAAGGCGCGTAACTTTGTTTGCACGAAGGTCCTCCCGAAAATCTTGCCTTGATGGATTAGCTTCGATAGCTGTCGGTTCGCATCTCGCATGGGGGCGAAACCAAGATGCAGAACGACGAAAGGCGCCCCGAATCTGGCCGCCTGATCGATGGTGGCAAAAGTGTGTCGTTCGGCGCGCTTCCTTTCCGTAGGGTCGGAGGAAGTACACTGGAGACAATCCGGGGACGCGCGAAAAACCTCGAGCGGCAGGGGACAAAAATTATGAACGCTGCTGATCGCTAGATCATGGTCCCGGAGGAATTCAGCGATTCCTTGTATCAGAGATAACCTGATTCCGTGCCCAAGTTCGACTTGGCGAAATCCCAGCTCCCATATCTCCGCGAGCATGCGGTCTCCGCGGGTATGACGTTCCGAATTCCAACAGGTTGAGAAAGCGGGTGTAAGCGCGGACACGGTCAAAAATAGTATCCGTTACGTGGGCAAGGAGTACAAGAAGTTCAGGCTTGTCCGACGTAGCTTTTGCATCTGCCAGGTGAGAGCTCTGTGGCTAGCGAAGTCGGAAGTTCAGGAGTTCAGGAGTTCAGGAGTTCAGGAGTTCAGGAGTTCAGGAGTTCAGGAGTTCAGGAGTTCAGGAGTTCAGGAGTTCAGGAGTTCAGGATGGGCGCCTCACAAGATTGCAAGAAAAAGCGGTTCTGCTGGTCTGAACATGCAATTGACCCCTGGTCGGCGATGGTGGTCTCCTGAACTCCTTGTAGTTCAGCCCGCCCAGGTGATCAAACGCAATTCATGACCCTGGATCAGGTGCGGGTGCGTTGGGATCACACGCAAGTTGAAGCCATAGCTCCCGCTATCCGAAGTGGTGATATCGCCGGTGAAGCGGAACCAGCCTGGGGTGTCTCTCTTCCGAAATTGCGGTAGATCCACCGCGTGCGGCTTGTCCAGTGATCCGTTGTCTGTTTCTCCGAGATAAGCTTGAACCCGAACATGAGAAGGATCGACCGGGCCCAAGAAAACATTGGCAGCTATCGTCAATTTTTCTCCTACGAACAATCTGCTGCCGTCTTGAGGAGAAACCTCAACGTCATGGATTTTGACCTGCGCCCAATCTGTCCTGGTCTTGTGTTTCCAATCCGCCAGGTCAATCGCAGCCTTGCATTGGTTTGCGGACAATGCGCGGAAAGCAGCAGCGGCCGGTTCATATAAACGCTCGTTGTACTCTTTCACCATGCGGTGGGTGTTAAACACCGGGGTAACGCTGCGAATTGATTCCCGCATCAATTGAAGCCAAGCGAGCGGCAATCTCCCGTCCGGCTTTGCGTAATAAAGCGGAATGATCTGGTTTTCGAGAATGTTAAACAAGCTGTCAATATCGACTTCGGTTTGAAACTGGACGCTGCCGCCTTTGATTTCCGGTCCGATCGGCCACCCATTTCTGCCGTTATAACCTTCACACCACCAACCATCGAGAACGCTGAAATTCAGGCCGCCGTTTGGGGGCAGCTTCATGCCGCTGGTACCGCTAGCCTCCAATGGTCGAAGGGGGTTGTTCAGCCAAATATCGACGCCCTGGTAAAGCCGGCGGCCGATGTAGGTATCATAGTCTTCAACGAAAACTAAGGCATCTTCCAGACCTGCTTCCCGAGATGCCTGATACACCTCCTGAATGAAGCTTTTGCCAGGCTCATCTTTAGGATGAGCTTTGCCGGCAAAGACGAACTGAACCGGTCGCTCCTTGTTCTGGATCAATTTCAGCAGACGCTCTCTGTTCGATAAGAGCAGAGTCCCTCGTTTGTACGTCGCGAAACGGCGGGCAAAGCCAATAGTCAGGATTTCAGGATGCAAGAGGTTGTTGACCTTGCGCAACTGTTCCGGTGACTCTCCGATGCGAGTCCGCTGGATACGAATGCGGTCCCGTATGAAGTCAATCAACCTCGTCTTCAGCAACTGGTGTGTCCCCCAAAGGGCCTCGTCGGGTATATCGATTACGCGGCGCCAGTATTCGCCGTCCGTTAAATGTTCTTCCCAGTCTGCTCCCAAGTACCTCTCGTACATCCGGTGAAACTCGGGAGCGGTCCAGGTCTTCGTATGAATGCCGTTGGTGATGCTGGTAATCGGAACTTCAGAAACCGGTACACCGGCCCAGACATCTTTCCATAATCCCCGGCTCACCTCTCCGTGCAGCTTACTGACCCCATTGGCATGCCGGCTGGTGCGCAGGGCCAAGATCGTCATGCTGAAAGAATTGTCTGGGTTAACAGCGGGCTGACCTAACCCGAAGAACTCGTCGAAAGTGATCGCTAGATCCCGTGGATAATCGCCAAGGTAGCGGCCAATCATTTCCCTGGAAAATGCGTCGTTTCCCGCGGGAACCGGCGTGTGCGTGGTAAATATATTCGAAGAAGCGACAACCTGGAGAGCCGTGTAATAATTTAGGCCTTTGGTCTGCACATATTGCCGGATCCGCTCAATCGATAGAAAGGCTGAATGCCCCTCATTCATGTGATAGACATCCGGCTTGACCCGAAGGGCGTCGAGTGCCCGAACACCGCCGACACCTAAAAGGATCTCTTGTCGGATCCGCATTTCTAAGTCCCCGCCGTACAACTGCTCAGTTATCAATCTGTCTTCGGGTGAATTTTGTTGAACATCCGTGTCCAACAGGAGCAAATGGATCCGTCCGATTTGAAGCGCCCAGACCTTGGCGGTGACTTTTCGACCTAGAATATCAACGGTGACTGAAATTTGCTGATCACCGTTTCGTGCTTCCGATACCGGCAGGTGGTGAAAATTTTGATTCAGGCTGACGGCTTCTTGCCAACCGTCTTTGTTGATCTCCTGTTTAAAATAGCCGTGCCGGTAGAGCAGGGTGACGGCATGAAAATTAAGATCGAGATCGCTCGCCGATTTGCAATGATCTCCGGAGAGAATGCCAAGGCCGCCGGAGTAGTTTGGTACCGATTCATGAAATCCGAATTCGGCCGAGAAATAGGCGATACAAATCTCGCCCTGGCGAGAACGCCGATACGTATCGGGGCGCGCCATGTAAGCTTGTAACTTCTCGTGAACACTTTTCATGAGGCGCAGGTAGTCATCATCTGAGGCCAATTCCACCAAACGCGCTTGTTTGCACAATTGCAGCATCCGGATCGGGTTATGGTTTGTCCGGTCCCAGAGTGCAGGGTCAAGGTCGCGGAAAAGTTTGCGAGCGTCCGGTTCCCACGTCCACCACAGGTTGCGGGCAATCTCGTCGAGCGGTTCAAGCGCTGCTGGTAAGCGCGGCGATACGTTGAAGCTCTTAATAGGATGCATAAGTCTTCTTTCTTCATCGGGCGTAGTGACCGATGCGATTCGGTACATCAACGTCCGCTGGGCATTAAGGCAAGCACGAAAAATGCCTAGTGGGAGGAAACACCGAGAACGTCGTGAAGGCATCGACTGGAGGGGGGCCGCTTTGGGTCGTGCCCGAGGGACCTCGCGCTATTTCTCACGGCGCGTGTAAGGTCATGAATCTTTCTTAACAAGCGGCTCCCGCGAACGTCCTAAACGTGTGGCTTGTCTCTGGGGCGCGTGCGAAAGGGAAAAATCGAACCGCCGCTAGCGAATTACCCAGCGTGATGTTTGTCCAGCGGTTGATTCGATCATTTCGTTCACGCATTCCATTCACGCACAAAGAAACGAACCACGCGTTGAGCCGTTCGCGGGAGCCGCCTGTTTAAAGAATTCGGGGCCATACGCGCCGCCGCGAGAAAGAGCGCGAGGTGGTTGAGGTACGACTTAAAGCGGCTCCCCTCCAGTCGCCGCTCCCCGGCGCTCATTTCACACCGCCCACGATGAAACCTTCGGCTTCGAGCGTCGCCCGGACCTTCGCGACTTGGTCGCCTTGGATTTCGATGGTCCGATCTCTTACCGTCCCGCCAGTGCTACATGCCGCGCGCAGTTTCTTTGCTACTTTCTCAATGATGGAGGCTGGCAGGTGGGTGGCAAAATCGTAGACGACGACGACCGTTTTTCCGCCCCGATGGGCGGTTTCTCGCCGGAGGAGAACGCGGCCCATTTTCCAGAGCGGTTCAGCAGAGGTTGGCGGTGCGAGGCTTAAGTTTTCGGCCAATGAAACGTTCAGATTTTCGAGGGCTGGCCCTAGCCCAGTCAAAGGCGGTGCGCTCGGATTGGTTTCAATTCGTTCTCTCGGCTTTTTTTTCACGCGGGAAATAAGTATGATTATTTCACGAAACCTGCGTTGCGATGCATCAAGGATGCTCGATGTCTTTGGTGGCGACTCTCGCGATTACCAGGGGAAAAATAAATTGGGGGCTGTCCCATCATCAAAGAACACAACCACAATGCGGCCATTTGGCGAAACGGCCGCGTGGTCAACAGTTGGCACCTGAAGTTCTGCCCCGTCCGCCGGATAGATTATAAACGGTACAAATGGTCGAGCGGAGAGGAGTCTCCGGATCTCAGCGATCATGCGGTAACCTTATGCGCGCTGGTGTTCGAAATCAAGCAACTAATAACAATAAGCAATAGTGTTGTTATGTACACCCGAATATGATTCAAACATGGAACATCACTTGAGGATTTCTACGCTCTGACATGCCGTCACGCGATCACGCCTGTCTTCGATAGGCTCCCGGCGTTGAGCCGGTCTCCCTCCGAAATACCTGCGCGAAGTGGCTGGGGCTGGTGTAACCCAGTTCGAGCCCGATCTCGATCACGCTTTTACGAGTCTGACGTAACAGGCTCCTCGCTCTTTCCATCTTTAGGCTGATGAAATATTGAGAAGGCGACCGCCCGGTCGTCCGCTTGAACATCCGGCTAAAATGAAATTCGCTCATTTCGGCTTCACGAGCTAAGCGAGCCAAACAAAAATCGTCGGCCAGATTACTCGCCATCAAGTCGGATATTCGGCGAAGCGTAAAGCCCGGCAATCCCCAGCCCTTTCTTTGGTCCTGCATCTGCCCCGAAACGAACGTGTAGTTGCGAGCCAAGTGGACGGCTAAAGTTTGGGCGGCGCCTTGGACGAAGCACGGGCTGGCCTGATGCCCAAGACGGAGCTCAACCAAAAGGCGTTCCATCAAGGTAGCCATGAAACCGTCTTGGAAACCGGAGATATCACGCAAGCTTATCGCAGCGGCATCCTTCCCGAAGACATCTTTCATGGCGCGTTCGACGACCGGAAGTCCTAGGGACACTATCATCGCTTGGTAGGGGAGAGGTCCAGTTACCTTCCAGCGCAGTTCGTAGAGCGGGCCCGGAGCGGTCAGAAAGAAGTCTCCTTTTGCGATATGGGTTGTCAGCCAAGTTCCGCCGATCTCGCGTTCTTCGAATTGGGCTTGCCCCGCCAGAATCAAGACGATCTGAACCTCCTTGGTTTCGGACATGATCCTCCCTTTTTCGACGGCAGGAAGGTTGATAGTCTCCACCTGTAAATCTTTCCAGGCCCGGCCGACGCTCGTAGCCATGACCTCGACGTTTCGGCCGTCCTCAGCGGCCGTAGCCCGAGCGACTCTAGGAGCTTCGCTTATTGGCACGTAGGCAACGATAACGAGCAGTTTGCGGGCCGCAAATGGCGTGTGTGGGAGTTGGGGGATTGGTGGGGCGAGGCTCCTGAAAGACCTGAGAATATTAACGAAGAAACTGACGTCGCTGGTGCCCAAGGCTACGCTAGACCGCTGGGCCTGCCGACCTATCCAACGTAGCATTATAGGTGCTGGGACCGGCAGTTCTGTTGCTGCGAAGTCGGAGCCGCGGGTCTCACGTGTCGCCAGTCTCTCGCTTTGCCGCCAGGAATGGTCGCATGCCACGGTTGAAGAACGGCCTCACCATGGCACACGATAGACCGCGGCTTGGCGGGGGTTTTCGCGTAGCAGACGCAGGGTCGAGCTTGCAGGCCGCTTCGTAAAAATCATATTGCGGCTCGGGAGCCTGGCCCCACCAATGCTTAGCCCCAACGCCCCTACAACGCCCACACGGTTTCACCGGCCACGATTGTGCGAACCGCTCGGCCCTTCAGATTCCAGCCTTGAAAGGGCGTGTTTCGGGACCGGGATAGGGTCTCTTCTTTCTTGTAGGTCCATTCCCGGTCCGGGTCGATTAGTGTGATATCGGCATCGGCACCGACGCCCAATGTTCCTTTCCTGATTCTGAGCAGGTAAGCCGGGTTTACGGTATACATGGCGATCAGCTGTTCTAACGAGATCGCTTTTTCCCGGTGGAGCAGAATGGTCAGGAAAAGAGCGAGCTCAGTTTCGAGACCGGTGATGCCAAACGGCGCCTGATCGAATTCGACTTCTTTCTCGAAGCCGGCATGCGGGGCATGATCGCTGGCTAGGATGGTAATCGTCCCGTCTGCGACGCCTTCGATCAGGGCGTCGATATCCTCCTGGGTGCGCAGGGGTGGGTTCATTTTGAAGCTGGAATCAAACGAACAGATGGATTCGTCTGTAAGCGCGATATGGTGCGGGCAAAGCTCGCCGGTAACGGGAATCCCCCGGCCGCGAGCGTTGCGCAACAATCGGACGCTCCCGGACGAGCTCAAATGCTGGCAATGAATTCGCGTGGCACAGAGCTCCGCTAAGAGAATGTTGCGCATTACCATGATCTCTTCGCCCGCGCGTGGCCAGCCCGGTAACCCGAGGACGGTGCTCCAGTATCCCTCATGCATTACGCCGTTGCCGACCATGTTGTAGTCCTGACAATGATCTAAAACGGCCAGATCGAACATGCGGGCGTATTCCACGGCCCGGCGCATCAGCTCGTGGTTCTGGACGCAGTGGCCGTCGTCCGTTATGGCTACGATGCCAGCTTGCACCATTGAACCGATCGGAGCCATCTCTTGGCCGGCCAAATCACGCGTTATAGCGCCGGTC
>JAFAIO010000101.1 GCA_019236675.1 Verrucomicrobiota bacterium | reverse complement strand
CGTGCGCGAAGCCCGCGCCGCAGCCAGCGTTCGCCATCCCAATGTCGCTTCTGTCTTCCATCTCGGTATAAGCGGCCAGGAATACTTCTACGCGATGGAGTTCGTAGAAGGTCAGACATTGGAACGAACTATAAGGCGTTCCGGGCGGCTGGAAGTTAAGCTGGCACTCGAAATCACGGCTCAAGTGGCGGCCGGGTTGGTAGCCGTTCAAAGCAGGGACTTGGTGCATCGGGATATCAAGCCGAGCAACATCATGGTCAGGCTGCAGGACCAGAGGTTAGCAGAGGTCAAAATTATCGACCTGGGTTTAGCAAAAGGAGTTGCAGACGAGAATACGCTCTCGATTGCCGGAACATTTGTCGGAACACCGCCTTATGCCAGCCCCGAACAATTTGCTGGGATCGCGATCGATATCCGCTCCGACCTGTATTCGCTCGGCGTTACGCTTTGGGAAATGGTGGGTGGCAACCTGCCTTTCACGGGCTCTGTGACCGAGATAATGCACCAGCATCGACATACCGCGCCACCGACTGAAAACCTAAGGGACGTCCCGGCGCCGGTTATCACATTGCTTCAGGTTCTGTTAGAGAAAGATCCCAGCCAACGGATTCAAAATCCGGCCCAACTTCGGGACGCTCTAACGAGAGTGAATCAGGCGATTGCTACAAACTCGCCTCTGACGCCGCCAGAACTGCGACAGGGTACTGATCGAACCATAGAGCTTTCGTTAAATCGAAAGCCGGGTAATCGTGCTTTCCGCTGGCTGACGGCCGCCGCTGCCGCCTTGCTGTTGGGTGCTTTACTATTTTACGCTCGTCAGGAAGCTTTCTCGAGTCAGTCAAAGGTCGGCATTCGAACGACCCAAGATAGTATTGCCGTCCTTCCGTTTGAAAGCCTGAGCGACAACAAAGCCGATACCTATTTTGCTGACGGGATTCAAGACGAGATCTTGTGCAAGCTCGCTAAGGTATCCCCTCTAAAGATTATCAGTCGAACCTCGGTGATGAGGTTTCGCCCTGGAGACAAGCGGAACCTGCATTCGATTGCCGAGTCGCTCGGCGTCACGAATGTGGTGGAGGGTACGGTGCGTAGAGACGGTAATCGTGTCCGAATCACTGTCCGTCTAGTCGAAGCGAAAACGGACAAGACGCTCTGGTCTGCGAGCTATGATCGACTGCTGACCGATATTTTCGCCATCCAAAGCGAGATTGCTGAATCAGTTGCCGCCACGTTAAGATCACGTATGGCTCCGCAAGAAGATAAGCAGGTCGAACCAAAGGGCAATACCATTGCCCGGTTTTCGGTCTCCTACATGATCGAGGCTGTGAGCTGCTCCTCCAGATTCGATCAGTAGCACTTCGGCAAAACCTGGACACCCGCTACCGCAGTCGTTACGACAAGTCGGCTCTATATCTAAATGTCTTCTTGACTACACGACCCTGACGTCTCATGGTCCGGGGACCCCCCCAAGTTGCCAGGAGAATACCATGACGAACCTGACTCGGCGTTCGTTTCTCAAGCAGACATCCGTAAGCTTGTCGACGCTCGGTTTGCTATCTTCCTTACCCGCCTCGGCGGCGACCCCTCACTCTCAAGTCACAACACCGGAGCGGTCCGCTGCGGCGCTTTGTGATCCCGTAATAGCCCATGTTACCAATGTCGCTACGGGTGAGATTTCTCTTTTCGTGGGAGTCCGCGAGATTACCTTTCGCGATCCCCAGCTCGTTGCAAGGCTATTGGAAGCTGCGCGCTAACCTGGGTTAGAACCAGTAGTTCGCAATAATAATAACATAGTAAAACCGTCGAAAGGAGATGCCCACCTATGTCATCCCATCGCGAGGCCCCCGAAATTTCTAAGGACCCGGTGGCCGACAACACGGACGTCTATGCATTTGTCAGTCCAGACGATCCAGGAACGGTTACCCTAATCACGAACTATATTCCCTTCGAGGGGCCAGCCGGCGGACCAAATTTTTTTGAGTTCGGCGACGATGTCTTGTACGAGATCCACATCGACAACGACGGGGACGCGGTCGACGACATCACCTACCAATTCCATTTCCGCACCGAGCTGCGCAATCGTGACACCTTCCTTTATAACACCGGCCAGATTAGCTCCCTGGACGATCCGAATTGGAATAAGCGCCAGTTCTATTCCGTAACCAAAGTAGACAAACACGGTAACAAGACAGTCCTGGCCGAAGGGTTGGCTTCCCCGCCTTGCAATATCGGACCGTTTTCTACGCCCAACTATGCCGTGCTCGCGGAGGCGGCGGTTCACGATCTGCCCACCGGCGAGACGGTGTTTGCTGGACAGCGTGCCGACGGGTTCTATGTAGACCTGGGGTCGGTCTTCGACCTGCTCGACCTCCGACCGTTTCAGAATTTGCATCTCAATCCCCTACCTTCCGCCCCAGGCGTTAACGGGACTAACAGGCTGAACGTCCACAGCATTGCCCTCCAGGTGCCCACTAACAAGTTGACGCGCGATGGTTCCGTTCCCACTGATCCGAGCGATCCGCGCTCCGTCATCGGCGTATATGCCTCAGCGAATCGCCGGAAGGCCACGATCCGCAACGGTGACGCAGAAATCAACGAGGCCGGGCCTTGGGTACAGGTTTCGCGGCTCGGCAGTCCCCTGTTCAACGAAGTCATGATACCTCTCGGGAAGAAGGACTTCTGGAACTCGCAGGCTCCCAAGGACGACTCACAATTCCTAGCTTTTGTGCATAACCAAGAGGTCGCAACTCGGCTGCCGGTTCTTTACCCTGGTGTGTTTCCCACTCTGGCCGCATATGCCAAACCTCGAGCGGACATGGTTGCGATCTTTCTGACCGGCATCCCTGCGGGGATCATTCCCGGCTTCCAGAATTTCACAGGCCGGACTCTCTCGGATCTGCTGCGACTGAACATGGCCATTCCACCAGCAAGCGCCCCGAACATCCTCGGGCTCTTGGGAGGCGACTTGGC
>JAFAIO010000082.1 GCA_019236675.1 Verrucomicrobiota bacterium | reverse complement strand
ATTCCGGATTCGGCCCACCGGAATGGGTCGGGTTCCAAAATTACGTTACGCTTTTCAAGGATCCGCTATTATGGAGCTCGCTCTATAACACCTTATACTATGTCATATTGGCAGTGCCATTGGGGGTCGTGGTTGCGATCGGCTTGGCCATCGCGATGAATCAGAGAGTCCGCGAAGTCGGTTGGTACCGCGTGATTCTTTATCTGCCGAGTGTGGCGCCGGTTTTTGCGCTGTCCATGATGATGATTTGGCTGTTAAACCCTCGTTTTGGCCTATTTAACTATATCCTAAGCTGGTTGCATATTCCGGCAATTAACTGGCTCGGTGATCCCCACTGGTCGAAGCTGGCTATTGTCCTGGTGGCTCAGTTTGGAGCTGGGCATATCGGCCTGATTTTCTTAACCGCTTTGCGGGCTATTCCACCCAGCCTGTACGATGCCGCTTCGTTGGATGGCGCTAACCAATGGCAAAAGTTCTATCGTATCACTCTGCCCTTACTAACCCCCACGATCTTATACGACATCATCATTGGCCTCGGCCTAGGTCTCCAGGTCTTTGCGCCGGCCTATATCATGACCCAAGGTGGTCCTTTGAATTCCACCATGTTCACCGCTCTCTACATCTATAAGAACGCTTTCGAATACAACCAAGTTGGACTAGCAGCGGCGGTTTCCGGGATCCTCTTTGTCATTAACGCCACGCTCGCGATTGTTGTTTTTTGGTCATCCAGGTACTGGGTAAACTATCATCTCGAATGAACCACAGATGAAGGCAGATCTTCAGAGTTTAAATATCCGCAGATTACACAGATTACGCAGATTTCGGTCTGGAGCGTATCGATGCGGTGCGAGTTAGACGACACAAGTTACTGTACTAGGAAGCTGGGTAATCCGCCGATGAAATTCCGATTTTTCGGTGAAGATTCACCCGCGAACAAACATGAATTCTGCTCTTATTTGGCCGGCAGATAGGCAGTCCCTTTTGGAAACACGAAAGCAACTTGTCTCCCGCCTGTTTTTGATTGTTACCTGTCTATTTTATCTCTCGCCGATGTACTGGATGTTGGTTACCGCTTTGAAATCGGATACCGAGCTAGCCCAATTCCCGCCGACGCTCTGGCCGCACGAACTGGCTTGGCAGAACTTCGATCAAGCGACGAGGACATTCCCGTTTCTCTCTTATCTCGGGAATACCATCTTCTACGCAGTGGTCACCGTGATCGGCAGCGTCCTATCGAATTTCGTGATTGCTTACGGATTTTCTCGAATCAGATGGCCCGGACGGGATTTGCTGTTTTACCCGGTAATCGCTTCTATCTTTATCTTCGTACAGTTCCCGGTAAACCCGATTACTATGGTACCGATGTTCTCTTTTTTCGCCGGGCTAGGACTGGTTAATTCTTTTCTGCCGTTAGTTTTGCCCACGTTCTTCGGAAATCCCTTTTTCATCTTTCTTTTTCGGCAATTCATGTTGCAAATCCCGATCAGCTTATCGGAGGCAGCGCGATTAGACGGCGCCAATGAGTTTCAAATCATGGGTCGTATTATTTTACCGTTAACCCGTCCGGCGCTGGTGGTGGTCGCCTTGCTAGCGGGTGTCAATGCTTGGAACGACTTCCTGGGGCCTCTGATCTATCTGCAGAACGACAAACTGTACACGCTCTCACTCGGTCTAACGTTCTTCAGAACGATGCATCGGATTCAATTCAACCTGATGATGGCAGCATCTTGTCTGGTGGTTTTGCCTGTGATCGTTGTGTTCTTCTGCTTTCAACGGTTCTTCCTGGAGGGAGTGACGCTCGGGAGTGGGAAGTGACCAGGAGATTACAGCGCCCTGATCGGAGGGGCGTTGCATTCGGCGTGTTCGGGTGTTGCGGGTGTCGACGCCGGAAATCGGTTGCGGGTAATAAGTTAGGATAGACGCGACGCCCTTGGGGTGCCCCACGGTCAGTTCAGCACGTTAGGTTTGCGTAATAGTGCCACGGACGCGAGATCCTTGTGATCCGACCGCACCTATATCGTTCAGACGTCACAATTCATGGACGTCCCAAGCAAAGACCTGCCGAAATACGCGCTGGGTCCCGGGCGTCGCGTCTTTCCGAGCGTGTTACCTGTCAGCGGTTACAGGCGTCGACACCCGCGCGAGCTGCAACAGGGAATGCAACGCCCCTCCGAGCTGGGAGCGCGCCACCTTTCACCTTTCACTTCTCACTAAAGGTCAGTCTCCAGTGGGCACGATCCCGGCGTTCTCCACCATAAGAATGACGGTGCGTTCGAGTGAACGGGTACGATGCAAAACGCCTTTAGGGACGACGAACCCTTGTCTAGGCGCAAGGCCGAGGGTTCGGCCCTCAAGATCAATGGTCAGCTCCCCTTCAACCACATAAAAGAATTCATCATCGTTATCGTGTTTGTGCCAATGGTACTCACCTTGGATTACACCGACCCGAACCACCGATGCGTTGACTTGGCAAAGGGTTTGATTGAACCAAGGAACATGAGCATCCGCGAGTTTCTGCTCATCGATGATTTCGAGCGCTCCATGCAAGACATTTAGTCGCGTATCGTACGGGAAATCTTTGACGTCACTCATCGAGCCGAACGCTAGCTGAGAACCCAATCTTATGCAAAAAGGGAGGAATCCCCACCTCACCAATCACCCATTCGATGCGCCTAGGGCTCCGCTTCGCGCCTCCACTAGGCTCCGCGCCACTACTTCACCTCTCACCTCTCACCGATCACTTCTCACTTCTCACGCCCCAATGATCCGTCCCCGGCTTCTGACAATCCTTTGTTACGGCGCAATGATGAGCTTGGCGATCGGCGTCAATCTGTTGCCGATCTTTTTGACTAGCTTGAGTGCTAGCTTTGGCGGTGCGAACGGGCTGACCCAAGAGCAGCTAGGGAGGTTGGGTGCGTTTGCGTTTGCCGGTCTGGTGTTTGGTATTTTACTGGCTGGGCCGCTGGCGGATCGATGGGGCGCAAAGGTTTTCGCCATGGCCGGCAACGCCGTCATGGCGGGCAGTCTCGTCGGCATGTCGGTCGCCCGCGACTACCGGGCACTAAGCATTGCCGTGTTCTGGCTCGGCTGCGGCGCGGGCGTTCTCGACATGGTCCTTAGCCCGGTGGTCTCAGTGCTTAACCCACAACGAAGAGCGGCCGCGATGAATTGGTTGCACTCATTCTACTGCGTTGGCGCGGTGGTAACCATTCTGGCGGGTACAGTGGCGCTACAAGTGGGCGTGGGATGGCGGCACGCATCTCTTTTGCTATTGCCGCTTCCGCTCGCTCTGCTCATCACTTTTGGATTCCTCCATTTTCCCGAACTGGTCCATGAATCCAAACAGGCTGGGCGCTCACCAATGACACAACTGTTAAGAGAACCGTGGCTGTGGGGTTGTTTGATCGCGATTTTTTTGGGCGGCGCGACCGAACTCGGAATGGCGCAATGGTTACCTGCTTATGCTGAGACGTCGCTCGGTTTTCCCAAATGGGTTGGCGGCGCAGCTCTCCTGGCGTTCTCGGTCTTGATGGCGGCTGGCCGGATGGTGGTAGGTTCGATCGGAGCGCGGGTTAATCCTTTCGTGGTGTTGGCTTGGTGCTGCGGCTCGTCCGTGCTCCTCTTTCTTCTAGGGTCATTCTTGATGTTTCCAGGTTGGGCGTTGACCGCCTGCATCGTTGTCGGCCTCACTGGGAGCGCACTTTGGCCCACCGTACTGGCCGTTTCTGCTGACCGCTATCCCGCCGGAGGAGCGACGATGTTCGCAGCGTTAGCAGCGATGGGAAATGCAGGCGGCATCCTTATGCCTTGGATCGTCGGCTGGATCGGTGACGTGGTTAACCTGCACTGGGGGTTAGCCGTATCGACATTGGCGCCGCTCCTGATGTTACCGCTCGTGCTCCTGTTGAAGAGGACACAAGCTGTACGTTCTAGCTTATAACCTAAAACTTCGAATCGCTTGTACGACCTGGGCGACACTTGGCCGATACGCGTTCTCAAGGATCGGAGAAAAGGGCACGGGCACATCCGGGGAAGCAATTCTGACCACCGGCGCTTTAAGATGGGCGCTGAATCGTTCCTGGATGCCGGCGGCAATTTCCGCGCTGACACCGCCGGTCTTAGGGCCTTCCTCAACGATCACAACCCGGCCGGTCTTCCGCACCGAATTGCCGATCGTCTGAAAATCAATCGGGGCAAGGCTTCGTAAATCGATTACCTCAACGTCCAGCCCTTCACCGGCAAGTTGCTGCGCGGCACTCAGGCTGTAATGCAGCATCAACAACCAGGATACAATGGTGATATGCGATCCGGGCCGGCGAACCGTGGCTTGATCGAGTGGCACCAAATATTCTTCGTCCGGAATTTCGCTGGTCGCATCGATGGCCCCGAATTCTGTGCGCGCTCCTTTTGAGCCGTAAAGAAGTTTATGCTCGAAAATCAAGACTGGGTCATTGTCGCGGACCGCTGATTTCAATATCCCCTTGGCGTCGTACGCATTCGACACAGCCACCACTTTCAATCCGGGAACCCCGGTGAAATAACGCTCCATATTTTGAGCATGCTGGGAACCGCGTCCCGTAGCACCCACCGGGGCTCGCATCACTAGCGGTACCTGGCAGGCCCCACCGGACATGTACCGCATTTTAGCGGCGTTGTTGATGATCTGATCGCTCGCTAGAAAGAGAAAATCGCCATATTGAACGTCGGCAATGGGTCTCATGCCCATCATGGCAGCGCCAACCGCGATTCCGAAGAATCCGAGCTCAGCGATAGGAGTGTTAATCATCCGCTCGGGAAATCTTTTTTCGAGGCCAAGAGTAACCGTAAACGCGCCGCCCCAACCGCCCGGCACTGCGATGTCTTCGCCAATACAGAAGACTGTTTCATCGCGTTCCATTTCCTCCGCGATAGCGTCCCGGAGGGCTTCAGCGATCGCTTGTCGTTTCATGAGCGGGTCGTCCCATC
>JAFAIO010000020.1 GCA_019236675.1 Verrucomicrobiota bacterium | reverse complement strand
TACATTACTAGTCCAAACGACAAAATCGAGGACGAGGACGACGACGAGGACGAGAACGAAAAATCATCGCGGAACTCGTCGATTCTTGAAGGTAGTAGTACAAAGACAGAAGAAATACCGGTCGTACAGATTCAAAGGAGGACGATTACTTCCACGCACTTGCGGATCTTCTGTCCAACTCTGACGAACTCGGCCTCAAGAAACGTATGAAGCGGTCAGCTTTTTGGTCTTTGTGATCTTTCCGTACTTTGCGAATCGAATTGGACAACTTTCAACGATTGAGTTGTGCTAGAAGGGGTTGGGCCGCCGCGCGGGCAGTTTCACACTCCGTGCGAATTAAGTTTAGAACCTGCTCTAACTCTGGGGTCTCACGAAGATAGCTGCGGGCATTCAACTCTCGCTCCAGATCGACGGCAGCTACATGAAGAATAGCTGGCCTGACTAGGATAGACGTCTTGTTCTTCGCCAAATTAATTGCGTCCTGGTACCCAGCAAGAGCGAGACTTGGCCTTTTGCTAACTGCAAGGACCAGAGCCAAATCAAACCGGGGAGCGATGTAGCTCGCGTCAAACGAGAGTACTTCTGTCAAAAGGGCTCTGGCCTCCTCAAATTGCCCAGAACCATAGCCTCCTTCTCTCCAGCTTATTTCGATCTGAACCCCACGCGGCCGTTTAGATAATCGATCAAAATTGAGTTAAAGAGCGCAGAAATACCCCCGATATTCATCCCCTGCATGCCCATCATGTAAGAATTCACTTTGCACATGACCAAGGTCAATCCTCGCACCGTGGGCGGCAGCCGGTCAGTGTCGATAATGTAAGAGATTGAATTGGTTCCATCAGTCAATTCGACCGTAATATTAGCTCCGGTGCATTGGCAATCGGTCGACTTGCTGGTCCACAACGGGCAGGTGGTGCTAGCCGGCCACGCTAAGTTATAAACGTAGCCATTCGGGTCAGTAAGGAAAACCGGTCCGCCGCCGGTATCGACCATGGCTATGGGCGACTCAACTGAGCCGGGCCATCCCGTCTTTGCGTTCCCAATACTGAGTGCCTTTGGAACGACTGACATCCATTCCAGATTAGGAGTAATATCGAGCATTTTGTATCCTGGCGGCGGCGATTTATACAAGACCAAGGAGGATCCGGCTGTGACATTGGGCGTAGCTTCGCCGGGCAGAACGTTCTCGGCCGGTGCGTAGTCGAATGCCGCGTAAGGATATAGCGTGTCGTACGAGAGTGGCGCCTGTAAAGTGACACCAATTCCTTTCGGTGTGTTCCATCCATCCGCCGACCAAGGCCGTATGCAACCCACCCCAAAATTGGCGGTTCCGGGCTTTTCTGTGCACGCGTAGAACACGCAGTTCTCAATGGTATAAATGCCTCCCGTCGCCGTCGCGATCTCGATCGGACCTCGCACGATATTTGCCTTGCTCTCCCACGGCTCTTTAGCCGTACCCAAAACGGTATAATTCTTGGCACTATTGGGTAAGGCCGCGATATCATCCCAACTGGGCACAATCAGGGTAGAATTCCCGGAGTCGACAAGCAGCGTCGTGGATGGCCGGTTTCGTCCGCCTCTAAATCCGATATTAACGTACGCGTCGAAATTGGAATCCAGAGAAACCGTGGTCAACGGTATCTGGATTGAATCACCCATAGCAGGCTGAACCAAGGCCTGCTCGATTATCCGTCTTTGATCAGCCAATATGGACGCTACTCTTGCACCCACCGTAGCTTGCTGTTCAGGTAGGACAATCACCGGACTATGTAACGAGTGTGCAGAAAAGCGCATGTTCGATACGTTACTATTAATACAAGCTCGGTTAGATAGTTAGATACGTACACTCACGTACATCATTCTCCGTATTGAACTAATCAGCGCGGGTGCTCACTTCCACGCATCAAGACGCGCCATAGCGACACCTTGGGCTTCTAAGCAGCCCCGTCCGCCGTCCAAGCCTCTACCCAAAACGCCTCATAGCCATACGGCATATAACAATAGCCATTATCACCCCACGTTTGGTTCCATTGATTCCGAACGATCCAATAGCCTTGCTGGTCGTTATACCCGCAAACCAATACCGCGTGCCCGCCGAGCAGGTTTTCCACGTCCGGGTTAGGAATGGGAACAACCCCGTTTGGTCCCGGATGCTCAAACGATTCATAAACCCGGAAACCGATGGCAACGGTTCGTTGACTCGCCAAGACGGACTTCACTACCTGAGGGTCCGACCAATCTACCTGAAGCGGTCTATCCAGCCGGTAAGGCTCGGCGGCGGTGTCGGCCGGAGGGTTAGGACCCTCGTCGGGATGGGTGGTGTAAGGGAGATAACTCTCCGGACAAACCCCACGTTGCTGCAGCACGCTAAATTCCGTGGCTAAACTTGCGCCGGTATCGTTAGGAAAAGTTCCGTCCTCGATCCGGGTCCATGCATACAAATAGGCGGGTGCAAGATAATCCTTTAGTGGGTTCCCAGTCTTAGCGACGTAAAAGGTTTCACGGAACGCGGCGGTAGCAAAACCACTGCATGCTCCTTCCTGTCCTTGGTCCCGCACTGGACCACAGAGGTTTCGCAAGTCAGTTGCTGGCGGAACGGAGGCCAGTCTAAGCGCGCGGCCAGTTGACCTGAACATCGGATGATCCGCTCGCGGCGGGTGATACCGGTACGTGTGTTTCCCCCTGGTTTTCCAGTTTCGAGGACCTGCTAACTTCAGCGACGGAGTCGCGGGTAGGCTGGTGGGCACCGTAACCGCTGGGATAATGTCCTTCGGCATAAGCTTTGTCAGCTCGATATTTCGCTCCACTGCCAGCCCAAGACTGCCACCTGCCAGCAACGGGTAAACCTGACTTTCCGTTACCGGGTTATCCAGATAACCGGGATGTCCGCTGCCGTTCGTCGTTGCTTCATGCGCGGTGCCGTCAAGGTCAAAGAGAGGTTTACCGAAAACGGGCGTAAAATTATAGAAATGCACGGCTGGTACATCCAATGGTGCAACGAAGACCGGATCATGCGGATTATAGATATTGATCCACCTTGCGACCGGTATCATTTGGACCTGGCCCGGCCACATTTTATTTCTTACAAAAGGATTATTAATTTGTGATCCGAAGGTTACGAGTGTCCCCTGGTTGAACGCAGTAAAGCGCCGCGGATCGTGGACGAAAAAGTCATAACAAAGGAGTGTTCCTAAGCTGTGAGCGAAAATTACATCGGGTTTGTGAGCTTGGATTGAGTTAAATATTTCGTCGCAACACAGTGAACGCACCTTTTGCTCAATTACCCATTGCGCAACCATTCCCGCGCCCGCCTTGATCTGGTCATTGAAGTTGGCGGGTGGTTCTGCGGCCGCTACAGCTGCTGAGGATAATTGTGCATGCCAAACTGTGCTGGCGATAAGCTCAGCAGCCGCCTCCGCGTAAGTAAGAGGACTGAGGTAATTATCTATGAAGATCTGGTTGTAATTCATCCCGGTCGGATTCACCGGTCCCGCGAAATGGGAGTTCTTCAAACCGGCTTTGATCGCCGTAATCCATCCGGTATACGGATTCGGATTCTCGGGGGTATTGATACCGTGAATCAGGAGTAGGTTCATTGCTTTCTGGTCAGATGGTTGGCTAGTTTCCTCGGCAGCGACCGATTCGGGCGGAGACATGATCGGCAGAGTCGCGGGGGACTTTGGACTTCGTGGATGTTTTCCACTCATAACGGTTCTTCCCAATCGGCAAGAAAGCAGAACTACCTACCCGAAGTAAATACGTCAAACTACGTATTTACCCGTTACTCGGCGTCTTGTGTAATTAGCCGCAACTATGATCGAGAGGGCGCATTTACGTCACTCCTACCTGTTCCTGTTATTCTCCTGTTTAATCATCGGCTGCAGCCTACATACGCCACAAATGTGCGACTCGGATGTAGCCAAGGAGAATGACCACCAAGCGTTCCAGAGACTGCTCGCGTCGGATTTCCATCCTGAGTGGACCGATGACGGAGGTCGACATACGACCTGGGCATGCAAAGTACCTCCGGATGACGGCGACGTTGCTAAAGCTGAATCTCGCCCCGTACTACTTCTGCATGAATACGATCATTTGACCACAGTGTGCCTCGAATTTGCTAAGCGTCTAAGCCGAGCAGGATTTCGCGTTTATGTTCCGCTTCTCTTTGGCAAAGCGGATGGCGTTGGCGGCACGGGCACGATGATCGCTAACACCTGGGAGCTTGAAACGAGCGGCGAATGGTACACGCTTTTCGCCGAACATAAGAAACAGCCGATCACAACCTGGTTATGCGATTTGGCCAAAAGGATCTCTGAAAAGCATGGCGGGCGCCGGATTGCCGTGATCGGGATGTGTTTAACCGGTGTGATGCCGATCGCAATGATGGGCGAAGACGCACCGATACTCGCCGCTGTGGTAGCTCAGCCCAGCATTCCTTTGTTCGCTTTTACCCCGGAAGGCGAACGATCTCTCGGGATTTCCGAAGACGAAATTAACAACGCTGTTAAGCGATCAAAGAGCGAACATATCAGAATTTTCGGTACCCGGTACGAAGACGACACCATCGGTAAACGCGCTCGGTTTGAGCATATCTGCACGCTTTTCGGCGAGAACTTCGAAAATCATACGATTCGGGCGTGCGACTATCTCCACAATCCTAAATGGGGACTTAAATCAAACGCTCACGCCACGCTTACCTTGTGTTACCTGCCATCTCCGGATGATTATCCTCCCAGGAAGCTGTATCTGGAGCTCCTTGTCTTCCTAAAAGCTCAATTCGAAGGGAAGTAGAGGTAAAGAATCGGAACGAAAAAAGGAACTCAGGGCAGGCCTTTCACCTTTCACTTTTCACCTCTCACCCTCGGCCACCCCCGCGGTTCGGTCGGCCTCGCAAGCGAGGCAGCGCTCCACGGGTGGCAACCCCTATCTGCGGTTCGTCCGTCGCCTTCGCCAAGCGCGTCCTAGCTCCTAGCTCCGTCGCGGCTAACCGCGACCTAAAATGGTCCCCAGACATCCCACCCGGAAGCGATCTCGGCGTTAAACTTGGCATCTTGCAAATCTTGCTCGGCCACATTCTTAGCCAAGCGCATATCCCGGAACCGATCATATGAAAACAGGCCGCCAACATAGATCAGTTTACGAGCCGGATCGGCGTAGACGTACCGGTCTTTACCATTCCGTTGGATTCGCATGATTTTATATGGCGGCAAAGTCGCCAGATGTTTTAGCTGCTGCGGTGTGGAGGCAATGACCACATTGAAACCGGCCGCTGAAAGCAGGTCTTCAGTGGTCTGAGCGTTATGGCCGGCGCATCCCGCCATCAACAGAACGATCGCTAGAGAAAGTCCGCCAAGAATCCGTTTCATCAGAAGACCTATATCTCACGCAAAGCCGCAAAGACGCAAAGGTAAAGACGAACCGAACCACGGATGAACGCAGGACCTGTCGCGCCGTAGGCCTTGCGGAGGCGGATTTACGCAGATGATCTGAATAGCCGCGGCAGACGTCGCCAAGGCTATGTCGGTCAAGAAAGAACGCAGGGAACGCAAAAGAAGACACAGAAAATCTCACGCAAAGCCGCAAAGACGCAAAGGTAAAACGGAGACCGGATTAATTCACAGCAAGATCATCCGGCCGCGGCCGGACCACAAAGGTGAAATCTTGAAGACCAAAAAACAAACACTATCACGCGTCAGCTTTCACACCCATCTGCGTAAATCTGCAGCCTGCCCGCCATAGTTCCGGCGGCTGCCGGACGACGGCTGGTCCATTTCACCCCGGAGCATTTCGGGGCTGCGGTTAGGGTCTTTGTCGTTCGCATCGATTCGTAGCCCGTCTGGCCGTAGGCCTTGCGGAGGCGGATCCATTCGCGGTCCCTTTTCTGCCCTTGGCTGCGCTCTGGTTTACCTTTGCGGCTTTGCGGCTTTGCGTGAGATTTTTTCTTCGTTCTCCTGGACCCCGGATATCCCCATCAAGAGTAGCAGGGCACAAATTCCGCTGAGAACAATGAGCGCTTCCATACTAGCAAAATCAGCATTATCTTAGTTGCCTTCTTTCCCTAAGTATCTCTTCTTAGCGCGTGGATCAGGCCAACGGCCAATACGGCCGCCATCGTAAGCCATGATATGAGGAGTGCTGACACAGTTTGTATTTGGTGGGTTAAGGTTTCCTGAGATCTAAACAGCCCCCGGTTTTGCCCCAAATGGCTGTTCTCGTACCCAGGTATAAAGAAATTCCGACGGCACAGTTTCAGAAAATCTCAGCCGTGGGGCCTGCCTCGCTGGCGAGGCCGATAGCGGTCGGCACCGTGGGCCGTAAGCTTCCGCGGTCTGCCGGACGAGGCCGTGGTGCAGGGACGCCGATCGTGATGCGCACCTAGTCCTATCCACGCTCTTTGTCGTGACACACATAGCGGCGCAGGGTGGCGACCCCTGTCGGCCTCGCAAGCGAGGCAGCGCTCCACGGGTGTCGCAGCTTCGCACCTTTCACCTTTCGCTTCTCACCTTATTCGCGAAACGCGATAGTCTGGTCCCCATATGCACCATCCCATCGTCAATCCTGACGTTCCGAAGACAAAAGGTCCGTATTCTCAGGTAACTCGTCTCGATCAGCTCTTGTTTGTTTCCGGTCAGGCCAGCACCGATCCGGTCACTGGAGATTTGATCGCAGGCAGTTTTGATGTCCAAGCCCGGCAGGCGTTCGAGAATTTGTCCGCTGCACTTCGCGCTGCAGGCAGCGGTCTCGAACACGTGGTAAAAACAACGGTCTTTCTCTGCGACGCCGGCAATTTCCCGGCATTAAACAAACTCTATGCGGAATATTTCCCCCAGAATCCGCCGGCCCGTTCGACCCCGATCGTCAAACTTCCGCTTGAGCAGTTAGCGATTAGCATCGAGGCGATCGCCGCGGTCCCCTAATAGAAACGCCGTCATCGCCGGGAACGCGGCCTCGTGGAGCGCCGCCTCGCTTGCGAGGCCGATAGCGGTCGGCACCGTATCTCATAACGTTCCGCCATCTGCCGGACGACACTGTGGTGCACAAATGCCGCGTGATGGGGCCTAGTCCTATCCAGCCTCCTTGTCATGACACACATAAAAGCGCAGGGTGGCGATCCCTGTCGGCCTCGCAAGCGAGGCAGCGCTCCACGATCGTCGCTTTCACCTTTCACCTTTTCCCAGGGCTCGCAGACTCACCGTGGGCTACAAATATTTCACCGCTACGCGGCTTTGCTGGGCTTCGCTCGGTTGCATTTTTGGCGGGGCTATTCAGATCCTGTTTTTATCTGCTTAAGTCCGCGGTTCGGACTTTGTCTTGTGCCTAATAGAATCAACAGGGTACAATGGGTTCATGGCTGCGCCGGTAAACAAGAATCCCGACTTTATTTTTCATCAAAAGACCCCGCCGAACGGCGGTCCTCCTCTTGAGCGCCTCATTGAGGAATTCGCTACGCCGGTGCAAGATTTCTTTCTTCGTACCCACGGCAATATTCCCGAACTTGATACTTCCACTTTCCGGCTATCGGTCGGTGGATTGGTCAAACGTCCCTGTGAGTTTACCCTGGCAGAACTGGCCGAACGTTTCCCGCTCAAGGCGATCACAGCCACTTTGCAATGCGCCGGCAACCGGCGTTGTAGCGCTTCAGCGATTAAACCGGTACCCAACGAGGTCACTTGGGGGAATGAAGCGATCAGTAATGCCGGATGGAAAGGCTGTTCGTTAACGGATGTTCTCAATTTTGCCGGGGTCGACGATCAAGCCAAGTTCGTTGAATTTATCGGTGCTGATCGTGTTTCTAAGGAAGGAAAAGAAGTGCATTTCGGCGGCTCAATCCCGCTCGCCCGGGGGCTCCAGGGGGATGTATTGCTCGCTTGGGAAATGAATGGCCGGCCCTTGGCCAGCGAGCACGGAGCTCCTTTGCGTGCGCTCGTCCCCGGCTATATCGGGGCGCGCAGCGTGAAATGGTTGAAAGAAATAAATCTATTGGTCGAGCCTTCCAAAAACTTGTTCCAGGCCCATGCGTATCGATTGTTCCCGTCCGGAGCATCTTCGGCCAGCGCCGATTGGGAGCGTGCCCTGGAACTGGGCGAACTTTCGGTTAATTCCTGTATCTGCGCGATCGAAGAAGTCTCCGATGGCTTGTTAGTTAAAGGGTACGCCACCGCTGGAGGGAATCGGTACGTGGTGCGAGTCGATATCGGATACGGTGAACCGTTGAAATGGCGGGAAGCATCATTTCAAGATCCGCCTGAGCCCGCTATTTGGAGAAGATGGCAGGTTCTTATCCCGAAGCTGCTCGTCGGTGAGCTCATCTGCGCCCGGGCCTGGGATAGCGCCGCTAACACTCAGCCTGAGGACCCCGAAAGCGTGTGGAATTTTAAAGGGTACATGAACAATGCCTGGCACCGGGTCCGGTTCGGTATGCCCTGGGAAGACGTCAAGGTGGCTAAACCCGAGATCGAGTATTACCTGTAGGAATAGCCGCGAAAAGGCACAAAAGGCGTAGAAAAAACTCACCCAAAGGTAAAACAAAGGCGCAGTTCTGGTAGAGCCGCCTAGCGGTGAAATAGTTATAGCCTAGGGTGAGTCTGCGAGCCCTAGGTATTCGTTTAAAAGGAACGTTTAGCGCTGTAAGCGCGTAAGAGTCGTTTTCAAGGTGCGCTGGTTCGAAGTAAGCGAGGCCGTTGACGTTTCGCACCATTTCTGCCGCGCCTTCAGCGCTGAGCTTTTCTTTAACCAATACCTAGGGCTCGCAGACTCACCCTAGGCTATAAATATTTCACCGCTTCCGACTTCGCCCCGTCGCCCCCTTGTAGCTATGCCGGACAGGTTAGCTACGTCGGACAAGACGCGGCTTTACTAGGCTGCGCTCTTTTCACTTCTCACCTTTCACCTTTTCAATTCTGTCTTAGCGCTTTCGCGGGGTCGATACCGGTAGCGCGGCGAGCGGGGATGTAGGACGCTGCTATTGCTACTAACACGATTACAATTGCGGCGCCGCCTAGTGTGACCAGGTCATAACTTGGTACCTGGAATAGGAACGCGGACACATAACGCGTGAGTACAAAAGCCGCTGCCATTCCGATTACCGCGCCGATCGCGGTCAGACGGAGCGTGTAACCGAGGGTCAGACCGAAGATCTGGTTGCGGGAAGCGCCCAGAGCGACCCTCACGCCGATCTCGCGAGTCCGCTGGGTAACGGTGTATGCCATCACACTGAAAATGCCGATCCCAGCCAGGGCGAGGGCTATCCCGGCAAAAAGCGTAAGTAATACCGTGCGGAAACGTGGCTCTGAGATCGAATCCGCAATGTGATCTTCCATCGTGCGAATTTTTGCGACCGGCTGGTTTGGATCAATCTGGTGCACCAATCGTAGCACGGAGTTGGCTAACGACTGCGGGCTGCTCTCGGTGCGTACGACCAATGACATGAATTGGACCGGAAAAAGTTGGTCTGATTGCCGGTAAGGAATATAAAACTCAGCCGGCGCGTCACCGCTTAACGTCTGTCTCATGTCACCGACCACACCGACGATCTCCATCCAGGGAACATCGTCATCGGGCAACCCGCCGATCTGCATGATTTGACCCACCGGCGATTGATTCGGGAAAAACGTGCGAGCAAAGGTGCTGTTCACAATCACCACCATGGGATGATCCTCGCGATCGGTGTCCTGGAACAAACGTCCTTGTTGCAAAGGGACATGTAAGGCAACGAAATAGTTGGGACTGACTACCCGATAGTTCCCAACTGAGTACTGATTGTTCTTCGGCGGACGTCCCCGAATATTGAAGTATAAAGCGCTACCGGTCCCACTCACCGGCACAAAGGAAGAAGCCGCGGCCATACGCACCCCTGGCAATGTCGCGGTTTGTTGAAGGACATGCTCGTAAAAGTCGATCCGTTCGTTCGGTTTCCCATGTGAATTCGGAGATAACGGGATATCTGCGATGAGGATGTGATCCGGCGCGAATCCCGGAGCGACAGCGGTCAAACGTTCGAAACTGTGTAATAACAGACCGGCCCCGACCAACAACAGGACAGCCACGGCAACTTGGGTCACAACTAAACCCGTTCGCAGCTTAGACGTCCCGCGAGCGGCGCCGCTTTTTGCTGCATCGGTCAATGTCTCCGTTACACCCAGGCGAATGATGTATCTCAACGGCGCTAACCCGAACAACATGCCGGACAACATCGATACCGCGATCGTGAATAACAGGACCGACCAATCAATCGAAACCCGGTTACCAAAAGGGAGCGTCGATCCTGCCAGTCGCACCATGAACGGCACCGCTATCCAGGCCAGTAATATGCCTAGCACTACGCTCGAAAGCGATAACAAGACACTTTCCGTCAGCAGCTGACGAAAGACTCGGAAGCGGCTTGCCCCGATGGCGCGACGGACCGCGAATTCTTGTTGGCGTCCCGCGGAGTTAACTAACAGCAAGTTAGCGACATTGGTGCAAGCAATAATGAGGACTAACGCCACCGCGCCCATGAGCACTAACAGAGCCGGCCGGGCGTTCTCTACCATCTGATCTTGAATCAGGTTTATGAATGCGCTAGTGCCGGTATCGTAGATGGGATACTGCTTTTCCAAGGCTCGAGCGATACCGGTCAGTTCGCTGCGCGCTTGTTCCAGCGACACCCCGGCTTTAAGATGAGCAATCGGGAAGATGCCGGGATGCCAGGCACGATCGTCCGGCAGGGTCTTAGCCCAGGGTTCAAATGGCAACAGCACATCGGGTATCTGGAGTAAAACCTGGCAATCCTGAGGTAATACGCCGATGACAGTGTACGGTTTGTCATCCAACGTCAGGGACCGGCCAATGACATCTTGCGCTCCGCCAAAACGTCGTTGCCATAGGCTATAGCTGATCAACACGACGTTTTGACCTCCGGCCTTGTCTTCTTCCGGGGTAAAGCTGCGGCCTTCGGTTACGTTGATTCCCAACGTACTGAACAGATTGGCGGTCGCCATTTGGGCGGGCAAACGTTCCGGCTCGCCGGCACCGCTCAGTGTGACCACGGTGTTACGAACGGCGGCCATCGATTCGTAGGATTGGGCCTGGGCACGCCAATCGACAAAGTTTTGGTAGGAAACACTGAATCTGGGAAATTGTTTGGTTTGTTCCATCAACAACACCACCCGGTCCGATTGCGGAAACGCCAGCGGCCGAAGGAGTACCCCGTTAACCACGCTAAAAATTGCGCTCGTAGCGCCGATCCCTAAAGCCAAGGTAACGATCGTTACCGCCATAAAAGCCGGGTCTTTCCTGAACCTCCGGATAGCAAATCGAATGTCCTGGAGAAGCGTCTGCATAAAAGACCGGCTAATCTCACGCAAAGACGCAAAGACGCAAAGGAAAGCCCGTGGAGCGCTGCCTCGCTTGCGAGGCCGACCGGGGTCGCCACCCCTCTTCTTTTTTGTGCCTTTTGCGCCTTTTTGCGGCTATTAATTCCGAACCTTGCCTAAGGCTCGCAGACTCACGGTAGGCTATAAAAATTTCACCCCCGAACCCCGAAAGCATCCGGGGGAACAGCCTCCAGGGTAAACGCTACGCGGCTGGCGCCGACCGCTGTCGGCCTCGCAAGCGAGGCAGCGCTCCACGGGTGTCGCGGCTGCCCCTTTCACGTTTCACTTTTGACATCTCCCTTTTTGTGTCTTTGTGTGACACCAGTTGATGAGTTGTACCTCCTGTTTTGCTTATTGTTCCGAGAGTTTATTCGCGTCTATCCGCGGGCATGCGCGGTCTCGTCTTGCGTTGTGCTTGACTGTGTTCGCCGCGATCTCGGGGTCCGTTTCAGCCGCTGATCTTTCTCCTGGACCGGTTCAGGTGGAAACGTCCATTCCGTATCCGGAAAAAATGACCTTCATTGGCTTATCCCAGTCGATCGCGCTGGCTGCTTCGATGGGGCTGGCCGCTTCTGTGGCGACCAGAGGAGCCGTGAAAGAATATGTTCATAACGCGGCCAGCCAACGTCGAAATCTGACGCCGCTCGCCGTCTTTGTTCGAGAAGAATTCTCCGATGCAATCCGCGGCAAAGGATTTACTCCAGAGGATGACAGTACAACCGACAACCGCTTTCGTCTTGCTGTGCGCAAATACGGCTTTGGTATGGCTGAACTCGTGTCCCGCGACGTGCGTCCGTTCATGACGCTCTACGCGGAGCTGTTTACCCCGGAGAACAAGGTCCTATGGTCGCACGAAGCAGTCATTAAGAGCGACGATAAAAGCCTGCCATCGATCCTGCCGGAGAACCTCCGTAATGACCCGGATGAACAAGAAATGCTCCTCCGCGCCGCCGCCCATCGCGCCTCAGACAAATTGATGGAAAACTACTCGGCGAAGGAGAAGAAGGTGATCGGTGATAAGTGATTGGTGATTGGTGGAGCCGGGACACCCGTGGAGCGTTGCCTCGCTTGCGAGGCCGACAGCGGTCGGCACCATGGGCCCGTAACGTTCCGCCATTTGCCGGACGAGGCCGTGGTAACCAAACACCTATCGTGATGTGCACGTGTTCCCTATCCGCGCTCTTTGTCGAGACACACGAAAAACGGTGGGGTGCCCACCGCTGTCGGCCTCGCAAGCGAGGCAGCGCTCCCTGGCCTCCGCGTGCTAGTCGCGGACGCCCAGCACGGCATCTTGCACTTGGTCGATCAGTGCTCCGCTCATCGGGATAGAAATATCGCTAAGCAGGAACAAGGTCAGGTAAGCAACGTCTTCCGGCTTGATGAGCCGGCCCCATGACATCCGCTCCTCGGCTTCGGATAGCCAGGACTCGCCTCTTCCTAGTTTGACGGCCTGCATCTCCCGTTCTCCATCGGTATCAGCCCACCCCAGGTTGATACCGCAGATACGGATCCGATCTTTTCTATGCGCAAACGCGGCATTCTTGGTAAGCAGAGAGAGCGCCGCCTTGGTGGCGCCGTAAATCGCCAAACTGACCGCCGCTCCATGGGCTTGGAACGACAAGATATTAACGATCGACCCGGGCGCTTTACGTTCCTGCAGATGCCGTATCAGACCTTGCATCAGAAACATTGGCGCTCGCGTGTTCACTGTGAACAGACGATCAAACAACGCAGGTTCAGCCGTAGCAACCGAGCCACGGTCGCTGAGTCCGGCGGCATTCACTAGACAGTCTAACTTGCCGAACTTTTCGATGGCAGCGGCTATAATTTTGGCCGGCGCATCCTGCTCCATCAGATCGGCCGGAACAAAGGCTGCTTTCGCTCCCAGTTTGGATAGTTCGGCCACAACGACGTCGCCGCTCTTAGTGGGATGATCCGTGACAACGATCCCCGCGGCGCCGGAGCGTGCAGCTTCAAGTGCAATTGCTCGTCCCAGACCCTGCGTTGCCCCGGTGACAAGCAGGACTTTATCATCAATACGAACTTCCATAGTGCTTTGCGAATAACAAGGAAAGGAGTGGTGGAGTAACGGAGTGTTGCGGTAGTGCTGTTGTTACCAGCACTTCGACGCGGTGTGAAGCGTGGCGACGGCCCTATCTGCGTAAATCTGCGTTCATTTCACCCCGGAGAATTTCGGGGCTGCGGTTCGGATTGTATTTGCGTCATTTCGTGCCTGTCTCGCTTTAGGCCTTGCGGAGGTGGGTCCATTCGCGGTCCTTTTGCACCTATTCCGATTCCGCCCCATCACTCCATCACTCCCGTGTTTCGTGCGGCTTCAGCACCGCTTTTACGATCTCGCCGCTATGCATGGATTCAAATGCGCCGTGCCACTCTCCTAGTGCGTAAATACGACTGAAGTCTGGTCCGAGATTCAATTGGCCGGAAGCCAACAAACGGATGACCCGTTCCCAGATGGGCCAGTTATGCGAAAAGCTGCCCTGCAAGGTGACGGCCTTCTTGACTAATGGATCTAATGAAAAATTGAACGGCTGATGTCCCCAACCGACTTTACTGATCTGGCCGGCGGGCCGGACAATCTCCATGGCAAGCTTGAGGGTTACGGAAACGCCGGCGGCATCGATTACCACATCGAACCCATATCCATCGTGTAATGATCGGGTCCAGGCGGCAACGTCTTCACCGTTTGCACCAAGGGTGGCGGACGCGCCGAGCTGTTCTGCAATTTGCAAACGGCGCTTGTCCGCAGGTGTACCGATCACAACGATATCCCCGGCGCCGGCCAGCTTCGCCATCGAGGCACAAAGAAGACCGATAGGTCCCGGTCCAATCACAGCGACGGTGTCACCCGGGCAAATCCGGGCATTACCGCACGTCGCGTTGTAAGCAACACAACCAGGCTCGGTCAGGGCCGCGAGTTCAAACGGCAACCG
>JAFAIO010000407.1 GCA_019236675.1 Verrucomicrobiota bacterium | reverse complement strand
CGTCGGTTCCGGACGAGAATGGCCGTCCGACCTATCTGGGAGACCCAGCCGGAGCAATCATCCAGATCGGAGCAAAAACGGTTTTTCACGCCGGTGATACGGCTCTTTTTCCAGACATGAGATTGATCGGGGACGACGTGGCGATCGATCTTGCCTTTTTACCCATCGGCGAACATTTCACGATGGGCCCCAAAGACGCTGCTAAAGCCGTCGAATTCCTTCATCCTCGGGTAGTGGTCCCAATTCACTACGGGACGTTCCCACCGTTGTTCGGCGACCCGAAAGAATTCGCTCGCCTCGCCGAAGGTAAAGCGAAGGTGGTTATCCTCGGCCCGGGAGAGAGCGTTGAAGTGTGAGAAGTGGGAAGCCAAGTGATTGGTGAGAAGTTGTCGCGGTGGGCAAAGCTGTCTCGTCGGTCTTTCGTCAAAGTAGTTAGCAGCGGTCATCCGGCTTTTGACAATCGATATGATCTTGGGAATATGGTCATATGAACACTAATCCTTCTTTCCATCCAAAGCCGGATCTCGACCGTTTCTTTTGTTCCTATATCAAAGGTGATCCGGCGAAAGAACCAATCACGACCGGCGAATCGATACCGGCGATTATTGCCAAAGCGGCCGAAAAGACTGGTCGAGGGCGGGGCGACTTCGAAGTCGAAGAGATCACCCGCGAGCGACACGAGAAGCTCAAGCAGTTCCTTTTTTGAAGAGCTCATTTAGAGTCCGCTGAGCAATTCCGCTTCGACCTGGCAGTTGGTATAGGCTGCCAGGTTGCTTTTTGGGATGGTCGGGTAGGGGCGCAGAAGAATGATCTCCACCGCTAAGCGGCGCAGTCGCCCGAGGCGCCGCTCAGAGTGGAAATCCTCAAGGTGACCGATCGGGCGCGCCTTCCATTTGTTGGGGCATAAGTGCCGGGATATATGAATTTACTTGATGCTCTTTGCTTTGTCTGAACCTATTGGATTTTATCGCCCGTCACGACCTAACATAAGGACAAAGATCCCCTGACAACAGAATGGTTCGCTGCCTTCAATATCTTTCGTGTGCCGGAATGCTTGAATCACGAACTGGCCGACTGAAAGGAATAGCATGACCGGTATGCAACAGCCCAAGCAGCCAAGCGGAGACGAAACCCAATGGAGTTGACCGAACGATGACGTCTACCGGACCGAGGGCAGCCTTGATCGCCGAAGCCGTGGGCGTACGCCAGGTCGTGACGACCGCCGAGTTCCGCGACCTCATCGCACCACTCAAGTTTTTCTGGCTCGATGTGTTCGCCGGCGATGAGGCAGTCCAGACGGAAATGCTCACGGAGCTGGGTCTCGACGCCGGCGCCATCTCCTGGGCGTTGGGCTTCGGCCAAGTACCCGGGATGGCGATCGGTCAGCACGGGTTGCGGGTGGTGACGTGGTTGGCCCCATCGACGGGAGAGATCGTTGAGGCCCACGTCCTGTGTACTCCGCGTTGGATCGTGACCGTCTGGAACGGAGACCCCGCCGCGCTCGACGAGGCTCGGCGTCATTTCATCGATCGCGCGGCAGAGCTCGAGAAGAATCACTTCTATGCGGCGGCCATCTTGCTTCAACTCCTTCTCGCCACTCTCGATCATATGATCACGATCCTCGACACGAAACTGCAGGCGCTCCGGGAACAGCTGCATCGGGCTCCCGACACACCGGATTTAGCAACGCTGACGAGCCGGCTCCAGCGACTCCAATCCCGCTGGGCGGACTTCGATCGCTACAGCAGCGCCGTCCGGTCCGCGATCGTGGGTGTCGAGGCCGTGCCTGGCATAAACCCACAGGCCGCCGCGGAGTTGAACGACTACGTGGAGCAGGTCGCGGACACCGAGCACCGACTCCAGGAGCGTACCGGGTGGGCGTCGACCATTCTGCAGGAGCACGCGGCTGATGTTGCCAAACGCCAGGCCGATCAGATCAACCGGCTGACGCTCGTTTCGATGATCTAAAACTAGAGACCCGTGACAACTCTTATCCTGTTATCATCACGGTTCAGGCTCGCAAGCCGGAGGAAGCCTAACTGCGACGACGCGAACTGTGGACCACCAAAAGTTAAACCATGAGCCAAAAACTATTTTCCGAGCTTGGATTGTCCGAGGTTTTGCTTAAAGCAATCGATCGGCTCGGTTACGAAAATGCTGCACCGATACAGGGCGAAGCGATTCCCCTAATTCTGGCGGGGAATGACGTTATAGGCCAATCACAGACCGGTTCAGGCAAAACCGCTGCTTTCGCGATTCCAGCCGTCGAAAAAACCGACCCTCAGATTCGTAAAACCCAAGTGCTGATCCTTTGTCCCACTCGCGAGCTCGCTGTACAGGTGGCAGAAGAAGTCTACAAACTTTCTGCCTTCAAGCGTGGGGTTCATTCGGTGCCTATCTACGGAGGACAGTCGTATGATCGGCAGATTCGCGCTCTCAAACAAGGGGCTCAGATCGTGATTGGCACTCCAGGCAGAATTCTCGATCACCTGTCTCGCGGCACGTTGACGCTGGCCAACGTACACATGGTGGTTCTCGATGAATCGGATGAGATGCTCGATATGGGGTTTCGCGATGACATCGAAGAGGTGCTCGGATCGATTCCGAAAGAAAGGCAATTCATCTGCTTCTCCGCAACCATGTCAGCGCCCATTATGGAGCTGATCCGCAAGCACAGCATCCATCCTCGAACCGTCAAGATCGAACATAAAATTCTGACGGTTCCGACCGTCGAGCAGGCTTATTATGAGATTCGCGGCCGATCTAAGACCGAAGCTTTGACTAGACTGATCGATCTGTATGATCCGAAGCTCGGGATCATATTCTGTAACACCAAACGTACGGTCGATGAATTGGCGGACGAAATGATCGCCCGAGGGTATTCGGCTGATCGGATCCATGGCGGTATGAGCCAAGCCCAGCGAGAAAAAGTGATGTCCCGGTTTCGTTCGTCGGCCATCGAATTTCTGGTTGCGACCGACGTTGCGGCCAGGGGAATCGATATCGAAAATGTGGAGGTAGTGTTCAATTACGACCTCCCTTGGGACGAAGAAGATTATGTGCATCGGATCGGCCGCACCGGAAGGGCTGGGCGGTCCGGACGCGCGATGTCCCTGGTCGAAGGCCGAGAGATTTACAAGCTGCAAAGCATTGAGCGTTACACGCGAGTAAAAATTCCTCGGCAGCAGGTGCCCTCGTTGGAAAAAGTAGAAGAGAAACGCACGAATCTCTTTTTCGAAAGGATTAGAACCGCGTTACAGCACGGCAAATTTCAAAGCGAAACGCCGATTGTCGATCGTCTCTTGGCTCAAGGATTTTCGGCGACCGATATCGCTTGTGCATTGGTCCATGAATTACGCAAAGAAGATACCCCCCGCAGAGACACCGTGGTAAAGCGTCGAGAAGACCGCGGAGATTCTCGACCAACTCAACCACGCACTCGCGACCGTCGATCAAAGCGTACCAGGTCGTAGGCGCATGCCCCTCTGAAACCGCCGAGCCGAGCATGCAGCGAACTGCTTTTACGCCGCACTCCGACACTCCGGCCGCCGCAAGGTGCTCAGTGCGCTCCGAATTTCCCGGCGTAAGCCAGCTAACGCCTCGCCCGTGATTGCAATATCCTTGGTACGATGCTCCGCCCATTCTTGCGCGGCGACCTGCAGCCTCTGATAACTGCCCCTGATATACTCTGCAGTCGCTGCAGACAGGGCGCTATTTGCCAGACGGTTTTCGAGTTTGCGCTGCGCTTCCGCGAGTTCGCTTAGAATTATCTTCTCCGCCGAGACCGTGCGAAGCTGGCTGGCGAGACCGATCTTCGAAAGGATCCAAATAATCCATTTCGTCGGATCAATCTGCCAAGGCTTTACGCCGTTGCGGTAGTCGTGCTGAAACTCGTGATGGTAATTATGGTACCCTTCTCCCATGGTGATAATCGCCATTAGCCACGAGTCCCGGGCGCTGCATTTGGAAGAATACGGTTGCGTACCGATGTAATGACAGAGCGAGTTGATACAGAAAGTACAATGCTGAAGAACAACTAAGCGCAGCACGCCTGCGAGCAGGAGAGCTCCCAGGGCCGATTGCCAACCGCCCCAGGCAAAAGCGATCACGGTGGGAAACACGAAGGCGGTTACCAAAGCAATGGCATTGATGTGGCGATGCTGCCAGACGAGAAGTGGATCCTTCTTCAGATCGGCAACGTTCTCTAAATTGGTTTCCGGTTTCAGCTTGAACATCAGCCAACCCATATGCGCGTAGAACAGTCCCTTGGAGATACTGTAAGGGTCCTCATCCTCATCGACGTGCTTATGATGATGCCGGTGTTCCGAAGACCACCAGAGGACGGAACCTTCAAACCCACCGGCTCCAAAGACGACTACAAATAAGCGCACAAGCCAATTAGCCCGGAAAGTTAAATGCGAGAATAGTCGATGGTACCCTAAGGTGATAGAAAAACCGGAGGCAAAAAGCATGAAGAAAAATAAGACGAGTTGGAACCAGTCGATTCCGAAAAAATAGAGATATAAAGGTACGGCCGTAACTGAAAGAAACAGGGTACCAATTAGAAATGAACTAACGAGCCAGTTTACTCTTCGGAAAGGAAATTGAGAAAACATATTTAATGGACGGGGATCCGCATTTTAATAGCGCCAAGCTGATGCAGTTTACCTGTTCTAGCCATGCAATTCAGGTTTGCCGCTAGTTTTTTCGGCCTCTTCACAAACCGCGCGGTCATCTTCCGGTGCTCCAGCGGGATTTGAAATAAAGCGCCCGAGAGAGCGGTTCAATCGGGCAGGGCGTAAGGCGAAGGTTTACGTCGTACTGCATGCACTCTGAACTGGTCCATAACCTCTTGAAAAATACGGCTCTTGCTCAAGCCGTGGTCGGGACCAGCCAGACGCTCGCAGCCTGTATCACTGATGATCAGAAGGCTGCCGGTTCGCTTGTAAATCGTAAAAGTCCGCTCCTGGCCGGTTCTGTCATCGATGCCGATTAATTCTCCCCATAGCTCTTCAGCGCAACCATTTGCTTCGCCAGAATGGATTCTTCCTGGTTTCATAGCAGAAAAAGAAAGCCGCACCTAAACCCGAATTACCGGCGGCGACGCTGAAAAGTACCGCTCCCGCGCGAGCAGTGCGCTTTCGCTCGTGGAGAAGGAGAGGTTACTTAGGTATAGTTTCATAGTATTTTCGAAGGCAGTCACAGAGCCGTTCCCGAGCGTCGGGTTTCAAACCGTCAATAAGGCGCCCCTATTGAAAATCCACCGGCAAACAACTGAGAACAATCGACGACCCCGAACCTCGATCCGATTTAACAAATAGCAAGAAAAGCTTGCCTTTGAGAGCCAAGGCTTCCCCGGCGTCGTAAATTCCCTGATCTCACTGCTTTAGCAAATAGTAAACGGAGGATTCTTAGCCTTTGGAGCCCGGATATTTTTGTCTTGATTGCCAGCGTTTATCGAGGAGCTCTTGGAGGGGGGATGGCCTTTTGATGACCCAGGCGCGGCACCCATCTTGAGCCAGCAAACTAGGTTCGCCAAGCGACTCAAGGCTTTTTACCTTTCCTTGGGTACAGGACATCAGGTTCATGTGATACTCGGGTCCCGTCGAACGCTCGGCGTACGTGGTTTCTAAGGCTACTTCGTGGGCTCTTGTTTCGAGGCTGACTTTTCGGGCGTTAAGCTCGGCAGCGGCACTGTCCGGCATTTCGACCATGACGACGAAACGTGGCGAATCAGGACGAAGACCTCTTGAGAATTCAACTCGCATGAGCGTAGGCATTATTGACGGATGCTCGTCCAGCGTCGGCTCCGCCGCAAGTGGACCGGAGAAAACCCTTACTGATACTTCGCAGCGAGGCGTTTCGGAGCCACGTGGCGCCAAGGGGCCAGTAACGCCTGCCCGACCGCATTCGGGCCGGCTGCCGCCAGCCTGATCTTTGTACTTCCACGCTGTCCCCAGGCGCCGGCTACCGGTTCGAATATGAATGGCTGAGCCGCCGTTTAGGACTTCCGTGATCGTTCTCGTCCT
>JAFAIO010000229.1 GCA_019236675.1 Verrucomicrobiota bacterium | reverse complement strand
AGGTTTACCTGGCAGTTGATCGCATCCGGACAAGGCCAAAAGGCCGGCCGCGAAACAGATGTATAACAGAATGCTTGGCCAGGAGAAGTTCATCGGTCTTCTTCAGTTTCCATTGCATGCACGCCCATGCGCGCTGCTAGCGACCAGGTTTGCATCGTCTCGACCTTTTGTGACTTGAAGACTACGTAACCACCAACGAGACCAAATGAAATCTGGCAGACAATAAACCAAAACCAATTCACGTGTGCGGCTAACGCCGGATTCACGATATCGAACATCGGAAACAGCATCGCCGTCCAAATCAGGGGGATAATAATTCCGCCCCAGAACCATTCGTAACGCGCGGGTAACATCGGCAGAAGCACGGTGTAGAGCATCCCTACCAGGATCGACAACACCCCATGGCTCAGTACTGCGATGATAAACGCAGACAAATGAAACTCGTTCAACATCGCCACATTCGCCGATTCCATGGTCGGAAGCCCAGCGGCCGCTAAAAGGTTAATCGGGTACCAGATGCTGTGCTGAAAGATCAGGCCGTAAAGCATGGCAAGGACCGCCATGGCAGCTCCACCTGCCAGTCCGCCAGTAATTCCAGATGAGTACCGATGGACCCGCAGTGGATAGTATGCCCGATGCCCGCCCGCCCCTAATGCCAGGTGACTGATCCGCCGGGGAGAAACCTTGATCGGCGCCGCTCGCTTAGCTGGTTCCGTGTACGGAACCAGCTCGTGATTGGGAACCGGAAATAGCTCTCGAAACCAACCAATACCGCCAATCAGCCCTAATAGTATGCCCACTAGGGCAACCACGAAGCTTGTAACAAACCCGCCCGCGATCAACATGATGCCCAAAGCGGATAACATCGGCCAGGGAGTCGGCGTTGGCAGTTCTACGCCCTCAGCGTGATCAGCATGTTCTGTGTCCATAACCTCATTGCATTCCGATGATGTAGACGACCGTAACAACTACCGCCCAGATGCCGTCCACAAAGTGCCAATACCACGAAATCATCTCGATATGTTCGTGATGCCGATCTTTGATGTTCCCGGTTAAACTTGCCACGAGGATAATCCCGAGTAGCACCAGTCCCACTAGCACGTGGCTGGCATGTAAACCCACCAAGGAATAAAAGGTGGAACCAAACAGATTGGTGCTCAGGGTAAGTCCGTCGTGGTAGATCAGGTGATACCATTCTGTCGCGGTATAGATCAAGAAGGCTGCACCTAACGCCATTGTTATACCCCACCACAGATGAAATCCGCCGCGCTCACCTTTCTTGAGACGGTGCTCTGCGACTACCACCGTCGCGCTACTGGAAAACAGGAAAAATGAGCCTAGCCAGGGAAACTCGAGAACTTCCCGCGGATAAGGTGGGTTCAGGCTTTTCCCAATATAAAACAGATAAGCCACCACAAAAATGGTGAAGAGAGCGGACTCGGTCATAATCGTGAGGATTATCCCAACCTTTCGCGGTGAAGGTAATTTCCACTCCGTATCCGGCGCTGCGTATGTATCCGTGCTCACAAAATTGACCAATTGAGAATTACTCGAACCTCCAATCCGGATCTTCCGGATGCTTCAAATCCCATAGAGGACGCCGGCTGCGCACTTCCGGCAGTTGTTCAAAATTGTATTCCGGCGGCGGCGATGAAGTTATCCATTCCAGGGTCCAGGCGTCCCAAGGATCGTCTCCGGCAATCTTCCCTTTCCTAGCCGCATAGATCATGTTGATGATGAAGATAATCGCTCCAACTCCCTGAAGAAATGCGCCGATGGTGGAAAGCATGTTCAAAAACTCCCAACCTCGACCTTCCTGGTAGGTGTAGATGCGGCGTGGCATGCCGAGAAACCCCAGGAAATGCTGGGGGTCAAAAGTTAGATGAAAACCGGCAGTAAAAATCCAGAAATGCCAAAGCCCTAACCGGTGGTCAAGCATCCGGCCCACCGCCTTTGGGTACCAATAGTAAAAGCCAGCAAAGACGGCGAAGACAATGCCACCGACGATTACATAGTGAAAGTGAGCAATGACAAAATAAGAGTCATTGAGCTGCCAATCGAAAGGAGCCACGCCTAACATCACTCCGGTGAGGCCAGCAATCAGAAACTGGAAAAGAAAGGCGATACAAAAGAGCATCGGGATTTCCATCCTTATCTTGCCGCCGAACATCGTGGCTAACCAATTGAAGATCTTGATCCCGGTGGGAATCGAGATAACCAACGTCGCGAAAGCAAAGAAAGTCACGCTGAAGGAATCCATCCCGATGGTAAACATATGGTGGGCCCACACGCCCGCGCTGATAAACCCGATCATGACGCTCGCTGCTACCATCATTGGGTAACCGAAGATCGGCTTACGGGAAAAGACCGGCACCACCTCTGAGATGACGCCGAAAGCTGGCAACACCAGAATATACACTTCCGGGTGGCCGAAGATCCAAAAGAAGTGCTGCCACAAAACGGCTGAACCGCCGGCTTGAGCTTCGAAAAACTTAGCCCCGAAGAACCGTTCCAAGACCAGCATGATCTGCGCGGCAGACAGCGGCGGCAAAAACATGACCACCAGGAACATAGTCACCAGGACCATCCAGGTGAACAGCGGCATCCGGTAAAGCGTCAGGCCTTTGCACCGGTAACAGAAGATTGTCACCATCACGTTAACGGCGCCGGTGACACTGCCGACTCCGCTGATGAGCAACCCTAGCGACCAAAAATCAATATTATTCCCGGGCGAGAAAGCTTTAGACGTAAGCGGAGCCAGTGCGAACCATGAGGCATCCGGTGCGGCCCCCATTCCATATAATCCGGGTCCGAAGATGTAACTCAGAAAAAGAAAACACGCGCCAAAAAAGGTTGTCCAAAACGAAAATGCATTGAGACGCGGGAATGCCATGTCTCTAGCGCCGATCTGCAGCGGAACGATGTAATTGGCTAATCCGAACACCATCGGCATGGCGAAGAAAAAGATCATGGCAGTGCCGTGCATCGTGATTGCCTGGTTGAACGCTTCCGGGCCTAACACGTGATTGTTCGGGACCGCTATTTGAGTCCGGATCAGTGAAGCCAGGATTCCGGCCGGGATGAAGAACAACCACGCCATCCCGACGTACATCAGTCCAAGTTTCTTATGGTCGACCGTAAAAATCAGGTCCTGAATCCAGGCGGTTAACGTACCGTGCTCACGCCCGGGTGGTGCTGGAGCCAGTTCGGTTCCGACTTCTTTAAGCGAGGAGGTAGGGTTCGCCATAACGGGTCATTTTAGGGTTCGGAGATAGGCCAAGATCGCGTCAACTTGCCTATCGGACAGCTGCATGTTCGGCATTAGGCAGCCTGGCTTCAGAACCTGTGGGTCATGGAGCCAACTGCGGAGGTTGGTATCGTCATTCTTAGCCACTCCCGATCCAAGTGTAGCCCGGCTGGCAAAATGGCTTAAATCGGGTCCGAATACTCCCGTCGCTTGTGAATCTTCAACCCGGTGACAGGTGCCGCATGAGTTCGAGATGAACTGCCGTTGTCCCTCCGCTGTTTGTGGATCGTTCACTGGTTTGGCTTTCTGCGAATCAAGCCACTTCTGATAGACATCCGGCGGATCAACAATGACCCGAATCAGCATATTGGCATGCTGTTGACCACAAAGGACGGTGCAGTTGCCTAAGTAGATCCCGGTTGCATATGGCTCAATCCACATGGTGTTTCTATAGTTCGGGACCAACATGGTTTTCCCATTCAACTGGGGAACCCAAAATCCGTGGATCACGTCGGCCGACTCCAGCACCATCTCGGTCGGTACTCGATTCTGACGGCTACTGAGCGGAACATGAATCTCGTTAGCAGTCACCACATCGTGTTTCGGATATCGGATCTCCCACCAGTAACGGTGTCCAATGACGCGAATTTCTTCCGCCGCGTCCGGCATTTTATGGTGTTGGATTTCACCAATGGTACGAGCGGTGACCAACACCAACATCACCACGATCAAGATCGGGGGCACTGTCCAGGCCAGCTCGATCGCTGCGCTGCCGTAGACTTGGGGTGGTTCTTCACGGTCATCCTCCGGACCCCGGCGCCGGTACCTAATGATGGCGTAGGTAAGTAGGCCACCCACTATCAGAAAAATGCCGGCGCAAACGGCCATCACTAGTAGTGAGATTGAGTAAAGCGTCTCGGCCGGAGCCGAGAGCGGATCAAAAATGTTTTGGACGGCTCGGATCGTTGAATCTTGAGCCCGAGCAACGGGTGCCGATGAAAGGAACCCAATAAATGCCACGACCGTGAAACCCAAGAGCAGCCAGCCTCGTCCGGAGCCACGTGTAGCAAGCGAGAACCTGGTGTATTGATGGTTGAGCACGATGCTTGTCCCTGCAACTCTTACCTACGCTTCGCTCGCGTAGCAACCAACACCTTGGTATTAACGCGCGCATTTTCTATTTTCATGGTCTCCTCGATCCGTCCATTAGTATTTCTAATAAAAAACAGAATCTTCGACAGCATGTCCGCGACCAGCACACTTGGATGGCGATAAGGTAGATTTTAGTTTGGTGTCGGCTATGACTCGAAGGGAGGTTTTTAGATCCATCCAGGAGGCCAGACTGCCTTGTTTTTGACCAGCAAAATGAAACCTCCTGAATCAATTAAATTTGGTGGGGCGAGAGCCTGCCGCGCCGTTTCCCCCACACAAAGCTCTCATCTCTCACTTTTCACTTTTCACTTTTCACTTTTCACCTCTCACCCCCCCGCCCCACACCCTCTTGCACTAACGGTTGCCCTGAGGTAAGGGACAATTTCTGCTAAAAAAGGACGGCGTTCGGCCTTCCGACGCAGGTGTCTCGAATAAAATGAACCTCGATTTTCGATACTCTAAAGACGGGCTCATTCCAGCCATTGTTCGCGAATCAAACGCCCCGGGCCGGGTGCTGATGCTCGGCTGGATGAACCGAGATGCTCTTGACCTGACATTGGAGACCGGGTTTATGCACTACTGGAGCCGATCCCGCCAAAAGCTTTGGCTCAAAGGAGAGACTAGCGGCCATAAACAAAGGGTCGTGCGTTGGTTTACCGATTGCGATCGCGACACGCTTCTTTTCGAGGTTGAACAGGTGGCAGGGGCTTGCCACACCGGTTACCGCTCCTGTTTCTTTCAGGAGCTTGATTTGCAGGGGCAGCCGAAGGACACGGAAGAAAAGAAGGTTTTTGACCCGGCGGAGGTTTATCAAGAATGACAACGGCGCCGCTCAATCCTCCCAGGGAAGCGTTCCTCAAACTTGCTGAGCGCGGGAAGTTGGTCCCCGTCTACACCGAGTTCGTAGCTGATTACGAAACTCCGGTTGGAGTTCTCGAAAAAATCGACGACGGCCGGCGCTCGTTTCTGTTTGAGTCGGCTGAAACCAGCGACCATGTCGGCAGATATTCTTTCTTGGGAAGTTCGCCTCGGGTGTATTTCGAGAGCCGTGGCTCCAAGATTCGGATCGAAGAGAATGGAAATGTTCGGGAATTCGATACCGATAGCGATCCGTTAGCCGAGCTTCGAAAGCTGATGAACCGGTATTCGTTTGTCGAATACCCTGGGTTACCTCCATTTGTCGGAGGAGCGGTGGGCTATATCGGATACGACATAGTCCGTTTTTTCGAGCCGACCGTAACGCCCTCCCCACCCGATCAGCTGAACGTGCCGGATTCCGTGTTTATCATTACCGACACTTTTCTAGTGTTCGATCATCGGTTCCGGCGACTGAAAATTTTCGCGCCTGCCTTCATCGACGAACGGGGCGCGGACGCAGCTTACGATGAGGCCGGCGCAAAGATCGCGAAAATCCTGGAGCGGTTGGAATCACCAACTCAATCTCGATTGATGAACGCAGCCCAGGTGACGCCTTATCTTGCTCCTCAATCGAACACCAGCCGTGAGGAGTTCTGCGACATTGTCCGGCGTTGTCAGGAACATATCCGAGCCGGAGACGTGTTTCAGATCGTTCCATCTCAACGGTTCCAGGCGAATTACGACGGCAGTCCCATCTCGCTTTACCGTGCTCTGCGCTTTGTGAACCCCTCCCCGTACATGTTTTATTTGCGGCTCGGAGAGAACTTCTCGTTAGTGGGAAGTTCACCAGAGGTGCATGTCCGGCTTCGCGATCGGAAAGTCGAGATCCGTCCGCTAGCCGGGACCCGCCGAAGAGGGATTACACCGGAAGAAGACCAAGAATTGGCTGCCGATCTCTTAAAAGATCCGAAGGAACGGGCTGAGCACCTTATGCTGGTCGACCTGGCGCGGAATGACGTAGGGCGGATTTGCGAGTTCGGCTCGATCAAGGTCAGCGATTTCATGACCATCGAGCGATATAGCCACGTCATGCATATCGTTTCCAACATCGAAGGCCAGTTGAAGCCCGGCTCCGATGCCGATGATGTCATGCGAGCGACATTTCCGGCCGGAACCGTATCTGGGGCCCCTAAAGTCAGGGCAATGCAGCTGATCAATCAATTCGAGAAAGGAAAAAGAGGGGTTTATTCCGGAGCGATCGGCTACTTTGGATTTGACGGGAACTTGGACTCTTGCATCGCACTCAGGACCGTCGTTGTAAAAGATGGTGTGGCCTTCGCTCAGGCTGGTTGCGGCGTGGTCGCCGATTCGGTTCCGGAGTCGGAACACCAGGAATGCGTCAATAAAGCGATGGCTCTGTTCCGAGCGATCGAAAGGGCACAAGCCATTATATGATGCTGATCATCGACAATTACGATTCGTTTACCTACAACCTAGTCCAGTATTTTGGTGAGCTCGGAGCCGACTTGGTGGTTAAACGAAACGACCAGGTAACTCTGGATGAGGTGGCGGAGATGCACCCCGACCGGATATGTATCTCGCCAGGACCCGGAACGCCGATCGATGCCGGGATCAGCAATGATCTGATTCTGAAATTTGGACCTACCACCCCAATCCTTGGAGTTTGTCTGGGACACCAATGCATCGGACACGTTTTCGGGGGTGAAGTCGTCCGGGCGGACCGAATCATGCACGGGAAGACATCGCCGATCATGCACGAGGGGGACGGCGTTTTCCGGACCCTGCCAAACCCATTTGAAGCAACCCGTTATCACTCTCTGATCGTGCGGCGAGAAAGCCTGCCGCCAGAGTTGGAGATCACCGCCGAAACCGCTCAACGAGAGATCATGGGCCTGCGCCACCGCCGTTATCCCGTTCAAGGGGTCCAATTTCACCCGGAATCGATCATGACCGGAGTGGGCAAGCAATTGCTGTTCAATTTCTTAAAGACGTAAGGGTGTTCAGGTTGGGCGAGGGCCCTCAATTTGGTGGGGCGAGGCTCCCGCGAGTTCGGAACACATTAGCGAAGCGATTGGTTTTCACGTAAAGGAGGACATTGCTGCGCTACGGGCGTGCCGAGCCGTGGTCCAGCGCTGGGCACGGCTCGGCCCGCGTTTAGGCATAGCGGTATCCTTCCTCAGGCGAATACCTATTGCTTCGCGAACACGTTCAGGTGATCGGGAGCCTCGCCACACCAGCGTCGGGCCCAGTCAGGCCACCTCTCACCAATCACCCCTCACTTTTCACCTCACAGCGAGGCCGCTGGGAGTACTTTTAAGTCCGGTCGTCCAGAAATTGATCGTTTGGGCGTTACTTTTGTCCAAGCAGTAGTGAATATTTTCGCAACTCTTGGGTATTTTTGCGTATACATTTAGACAAAAAGAAAGCTGATTGATTGCCCCCTTTTTGGTATTGAGAAGGTAAAAGGTTATGTCAAAGCTCCAATCACTACGAGAAGCGTTGGCAGTATCGCCGGCCAACGTTCCGTTGCTGATGTTATACGCGCAGGCCTGCATCGACGAGCTTAGCTTCGATGAGGCTCGCAGGGCATACGAGCAGGTGCTTGCTCAGGAGCCGGAGCGCGTGGACGCAAAGCTTGGCATCGCGCAGTTGCTGCAACTGACGGGCCACATATCAGAAGCGATCGTCCGGACCGAGGCCATGGTGCAGGCGGACCCAAAGCTAGCCGAGGGATGGTTGTTACTAAGCCGGCTCGAGCTCGCCGACGGCGACCGGCGCTCCGCAGCCGAACACTACCAAAAAGCGCTTCAACTGCGGCCCGCGCTTAAAGACAACGCTTTGGAGAAACTAGTAGGGCTTCCGGGCCGAACCGTCGCGAGAGGGTCCGCCGGCAGCGCAGAGAAAGAGCATTGGCCGGATGAAGAAGATGACTACGACGATGAGCTTTCCATGGAACGGCTTACGGATGAAGTAAGCCGCCCTGCTATCTCCTTTGCTGACGTTGGCGGGATGGACGACGTCAAAGAGGAGATCCGGATGAAGATCATTTATCCGCTCCAGAACCGGGACTTGTTCCGCGCCTATGGAAAGAAATTAGGAGGCGGTGTGCTGCTTTATGGTCCACCCGGCTGCGGCAAGACCCTCATCAGTCAGGCCACGGCTGGCGAGATCCGATCGAATTTTATCTCGGTAGCCCTTCACCAGATTCTTGATCTCTAC
>JAFAIO010000202.1 GCA_019236675.1 Verrucomicrobiota bacterium | reverse complement strand
GCAAGTCACGGATGCGGTTCGGGGGCTGATTGCGAAGTATCGGTCTGGCATACAAAAACCGGTGATCGAAGAGCACTTTATCGATCCTGCGGAACTCACTTCGCTGTGGGAGCTGCAATCCGATGATAATCCCGGCCTGAAATCCTGCCGTCGCCCGAAAATGTCGTGATCACCAGCAACGAGCTGCAACTACGCACGCTCAACGCCACCGATTGCCACGCCAAATGGTCGACGGGATCGATGATCAGCAAGGCTCGGCAACGATACGGCTTCTTTGAGGCCAGGATGAAGATCGCTGATATCAGCGGAATCAATAATGCCTTCTGGCTGGTAACGGATGATCATTTTGAGATCGATATCGCTGAGGTCCACTTCCCAAACGACGTTCGTTTGACTCTCCATAACAATAATCATTGGGATACCGAGAAACAGGATGTCATGCACTCCGTCGGCTTCGACGCCAGGTTTATCGATAACTTCTCCCAGGATTACCACGACTACGGTGTACTCTGGACACCAACCGACATCATCTTCGAGGTCGACGGCGGGCCCGTTGCCGCCATAAAGACAAACGGTGCGATCAAGGGTATGACCGATATCCGCTTCTCTACCGCGGTTACCGAATACGGCGGCAAGATTCCATCAAACCCCGCCGGCCATCACATGTATGTTAAGTCACTCCGTGTCTATCCGCTTTGAAAACTAGCCTCGCGCAGAGGTCGCAACGGACGCAGAGGCAAAGAACAAACGAAACTTGCCAGAAAAACGACATCCTAGATGGTTGAACTGCGGATTACTTTCTAAGCTCGGGACATTCGGCGAGCTCAGTCGAGTCATCGAAGCTCCGGCGTACGGGCGTGGACGCACCTATTTGCTATCTGCTATTTGCTATTCGTGAACTGTCGCTATCGGCTATTCGCGAGGCGCAGGGTCTTTATGAAACTCCATCTCGACACGGATCTCGGCGGCGATATCGACGACCTCTGTGCCCTCGCGATGCTGTGCAAATGGCCGGGGGTTGAGCTCTCAGCGGTCACGACAAATCAAGACGATCGCGGTCGCCGGGCCGGTTATGTTCGTTATGCACTCAATCTAGGTGGCAAACCAGACGTTCCGGTCGCGGCTGGAGCAGATCCTTCGCTGGGTTGCTACCGGTTTTTCCCGGGACTACCGGACGAAACCCGTTATTGGCCGGAGCCGATCCCGCCTGCACCAGGTCCGCTCGATAAAGCGCTGGATTTACTTCAAGACAGCATCGAAACCGGCGCCATCATCATGGGAATTGGCGCGTACACAAACCTGGCGCTATTAGAAAAGCGCAACGCCGGTTCTTTAGAAAAAGCGAATCTCTGTCTGATGGGAGGCCACGTATTTCCAGTCCCAGACGGATTTCCTCAATGGGATTACGCCATGGATTGGAACATCGAGATCGACACTCAATCTGCGCTGCTGGTGCTCGAGCGAGCGAAGCCGCTTCTGGTACCAATGACCGTTACGCTGCAGACTTGGCTGCGGCGGGCCGATCTCCCGGCTCTACGGCAAGCAGGGTCGCTTGAACAGATCATCGCCAAACAAGCCGAGGCCTGGACCGAAGATCATCGGATGGATACCAGATTCGGTCTGACCTGCAGCGGCTTACCCAACGATACGATCAACTTTCAGCATGACCCTCTGGCCTGCGCCATCGCCCTTGGCTGGAAAGACGGCATTGAAATCGAGGAAATCCCAGTGATGTCAGAGATCCGAGAAAGCTGGCTCCGCCAGCGCGTCGATCCGGCCGGCAAACCGACAAGGGTTGTCACTCGGGTCGATGGCGCCAAGTTCGCCGACTTCTGGCTTAAACTGGTGACGTCGTAACCCCCGATCGCCGTATCGCCCTATCGCGTATTCCGCCGGCGCATGGATACAGTCACCAACTTTCCAATGCACATTAAATCAGCGTTTTCACACACTCTTTTTTCGAAGCGTTAGTGCTTTCGGGTCGACGCAATGACCGTAGTCGCGGATGCGTACCAGGCTCCGATTGCTGTTATGAGCCCAAGGTATCCCCCAAGCACCGTTAGGACAGCCTGCGAGCTATAGGCGCCGATTGTAAGTACCAAGAATGTCATGGTCAACATGATGAACACAACGAACAGCACTCGACTCAAAGGCTTAGCCGCAACCGTCATATATGCCGTAAAAACGGTCCACGCGAGCAAGAATATTCCCACAGCCGCCGCCCGCGCATCAGTCGGGATTTTTGCTATATCGAACGTGACCAGGAGCGCAAAAGCGATCCAGAAAGCAGCGTAGGACGTAAACGCTGTCGCACCAAAGACATTGTTCCGCCTAAACTCCCACATACCTGCGCAAAACTGGGCGAATCCCCCGTAGGCGAAAGCGAGGCCCAACACGACGGGTTCGCCAGACTTTGGAATCAAGCCAGCATTCACGGCCGAGAGAACGAAGGTCGTCAGCCCGAATGCAGCAAGACCGAGCGGCGCGGGGTCGGCAACCGGTTGAACCTGCGCCGCCGTTGTAGGTGCGACATCGATCATCTGTTGAGGATTTTTTTCAATAACCGTTTCAAGCGCGGCTGTTCCAGCCGCGTGCGGTGCGTCTACTACTCGCTGGTCCGCCCGCCTCTTGATGGTTCCGCTATTCGATTGTGTTGTTTCCATAGCTTGATTCATTGTGTTGTTGTCGGGTGATCCCCCCCGAATGTGTGGCCTTAATGATGGTGGTCTTTACGGATCCCACCCTTGATGATGAGCACAGCCCCATGCGTGCGCTGCTGTTGCTCGTTGCATCGTAACCCTCCGTCAATTACGTCGTTATGGGTGGTGCAAAGTGTTTCAGTTTTCCGCCCAAATCTTGGCTAGGTGGTTACATATATTGTCCCGATCGTGAGAAAGAGGAGGGAGACCGGGGCGGCTCTAGCAGCCTGTCGCAGTCATTGAGGAATGTGACGAGGGCGTCAACCAGTACAACGCCGCCGCCATCGCCGTTTACGCGCCGCGTCTTGATCATTCGCGAACCCCGGCTATTATTCAGGCCACGCAACGCGCTTGGCTATCGGCTATTGGCTATTGATCATGCGCTTCGCGCCCGTCCCCGTAGTTCAACGGATAGAACGGAGGTTTCCTAAACCTTAAATCCGAGTTCGATTCTCGGCGGGGACATGATGTTAGAGCAAGTTTCGAATGCCAAGACTCTTGCTCTTGTATTACGCAGCGGCTTTTATCGGAATAACGTTTCTTGATCGCGCCGGTCTGATCTGCCACCAGAGTGTCAAGCAGGCCACAACTAATGCGTGATTGACCAAGGTTGGTAGACTAGCGAATAGGAGAGGCATTATGAGGCTTCTTCTCACTTCCGCTGGTATCAGCAACCCAAGCATCCACGACGCGCTAGTCGATTTGCTGGGCAAACCGATCGCAGAGTCAAATGCCCTCTTTATTCCCACCGCGATATACCCCTTCCCTGGCGGTGCTAATATGGCCTGGCAGGCGATCTGCGGAAAAGCCAGTTCCCCCTTGTCCCAATTGGGTTGGAAGTCCTTAGGGGTGCTGGAGCTCACCGCTCTGCCTAGTATCGATCGAAAAGCTTGGGTCCCGTCAGTCGAAGAGGCGGATGCGCTGCTGGTTTGGGGCGGCGATCCCGTGTATCTGAGCTATTGGATGCGGCAGTCCGGATTGGCGGACCTCTTGCCGTCGTTGCGGCCCGAGTCGGTCTATGTGGGAGTGAGCGCCGGGAGCATGGCGGTGGCCTCAACCTTCGGAGAGACTTATAGCAGTCCGCCTAGCGGCAGCCATAACGCGCTCGCCTCGGAAGACATCGTGTTCGCTACACCCCAAGGAGAAATTAAGAGGATCCTGGTCACGGCTCAGGGAGCAGGACTGGTTGACTTTGCGTTGATTCCACACCTAGATCACCCGGATCATCTCGCTTCCTCGACCAATGCGGAAAAATGGGCTGCGAGGTTACCAGTTCCGGTTTACGCGATTGACGATCAGACCGCGATCACAGTGGTCGACGGCACGGTCGCAGTCGTCTCCGAGGCGAACTGGAAACTGTTTACCCCCTAATACCGAGATTTATGCCGCGTCAGGCAAACTCGCCGGAGACAAAACCGAGTTCCTCGCGGCATAAAGCCGGATAAGGCATAGCAACAGAGGATGATTGTGTACCACCACTAACGCGATGGGCCGCGACACGATCTCGAAGACCTTCTGTCCAGCCGATGTAAAATTGGTCCGGATGGTCAATTGACCGAAGAATATAAACGTAGGTCATAGCAAGCCCTCCTTTCGCCAAGACAATGGAGGTTGGAGGCGAGGGGAGTCGAACCCCTCAATGAATCAAGTGTTTAAGCCGATTGGCGAGTGTTAGATTTCTCGTGTGTATCTTGTGTGTGTCATCTCGTCGATATTTCTTCGCAAAACCATCTGGACCGAACGGCCAAGCTGTTGGGACGAAATTACCTATTGCAAATCCCATGATCGTCCGGCCCTATGGAATTGCTTGCTCGCGTGGAGCCTCACCACTAGC
>JAFAIO010000135.1 GCA_019236675.1 Verrucomicrobiota bacterium | reverse complement strand
GCCGAGCACTACCTTCAGATCGCTTTCCACGGGTTTGCCGAGCAGCCAGGTTGAGCTCGCTCCTTTTCCCAGCCGCGATTTGGGTTCCAATGAACCCGGGATCCCGATCCCGATTGTACCGCGAGATCCGGTTTCGTTCTGCAGACGTTCAATGAGATTCGCAATGATGCGGAGACAACCCTCATAATCGTGGCGAGGTGTCTCTTCGCGGAGGCGGAGCAGCTCTTTCCCATCCTGCGTCAAAGCGATCCCTTCGATTTTCGTTCCACCCCAATCGATGCCGATGAGGATCTCTGGCGGGCCGGTCTTATTTTCCTCAATCTTGGTTTGTGAATTCACAGCAGTATCACGAAGAATCGCGAGAAAAGTAACCGCAGATGGACGCAGATTTAGTTCTGGGCTTTGATCCCGTGCTCTGGTCTCAGGAGCCAACTCCACCGTTAGCAGCGCCTTTCGACCCTTGGAAGTGATCCGATCCACCATTTGGTCTATGGCAGCCTGCGGAAATCCTAATCTGCCTTCATCTGTAGTTCTTTTTTTCTGCGTTCTTTTGCGGCTATTATTTCTTTGGTTCGGCCGGTTTGCGGCTTTCCAGCGGAAATTTAACGGTCGGCTCTAAGCGGTTGTGTGAAAGAGAAGATCTCGATCTCTGGCAAAACCGGCCAGGAGTGGGAGACTGGCTGCTCCCAGGACGCGCGCATCTCTCCCGATAGTACCTTCGACAATTTCGGCCGACGCAAGTCCTTGTAGATCCATGCGGCCAAATCGCTCGCGGATCCTTTGGACTACTGAGGATCGAACTGCCCGAGGGAATGCACCGTCGATCACGATCGCTTCGAAATCGATGATTGAGATCGCCGAGCCGATCGCGATACTGACGCTAGTAGCGGCCTGCTCGATCCACGCGTCCACTGTTGAATCGACGCTGCTCCAGTCGTCTGGCGATCGCCACAGAATTGAAGGGTCTTTGCCCTCGTTCTTCAAAATATTCTCAAGAATGTAATTGGAGGCACAACGAATTAAGCTTTTCGCTGTCGGCCGGCTTGGTTCGTTAGTATCAGGTACCAGGACCGAGCCGAACGCGCCGGCATAACCTGCCCGACCAGGATAAAGGGCCCCGTTCAGCACGATCCCGCCCCCGATGAGAGTGGCGAAGAAGATATAAAGAAAATTTGTGTATCTGGCCTGGTTACCAAAGGCGAGTTCGGCGGCGCACGCGGCCGTGGCGTCGTTGCAAAAGTGGACTGGCCACGTCACCAGCCGTTCCACCTCGCTCTTGATGTCGTACGTTCGCCAGGCTTCCTGCACTTCGTGGGGCGCGCCAACCTCGTCCTCCCAGCCCCACATTTCGAAAGGAGCAGCGATACCTAACCCGCAGATTCGTTTGGTTTGCTCCTCATTCAGCTGCTCAACAATCTCGGCGACTCCGGAACGCACAAATCGTTCGAGCTCATTTGGGGTGGGGTAAGCGTAATTCTCTCGCAATACGCTTCTGACCTTCCCGACAAAGTCCATCAGCACGAGATCCGCGCTGCGTCGCCCGAACTTAAAGCCGATAGAGAAAGCACCCTCCGGATTGAGTGACATCGGCACCGAGGGTTGTCCGACCTTGCCGCGAACCGGTGCCCCTTTGACGAGCAGGCCGTCGTTTTCGAGTTGCTTCATGATCACCGAGCTGGTCTGGGTCGACAGCCCGGTGCGCTTTGCAATCTCGGTTTTGGATAGGCTGCCGTGACTTCGGATCAACGACAGCACTAAGCGTTCATTGTAGAGCTTAACACCCGATTGATTAGTGCCGCGACTTGGATCGACGATGCGGTTTGGGGCCGGCGATGAGAGTGAGGATAAAATGTCGGGCATTTTTTTTCCAATTCCGACGACTAAAAACGGGGCAAGGGGCTTGGGGGAGCCCAGGGGGCGTGGCCGTTGGAGAGACTGTAGAAGACGAGACATCAAGCGGTCAAATAATAAATCATTCCGATTTATTTATAGTTGACACCGCTCGCCATCGCAGTGCAAAGGTTGGGTGTTCCATTTCATCTACCCCCCATTCAAACCCCCGAGTCCCTATGATGCGTATTAATATCCCCCGCTCTACAAAACTTGCCGCAGGCTCTTTCATCTGCGCAACCTTAGCTTTTCTCAATCAACCAACGCCGATGGCGAAGGCGGCCGGTGATCAGATCGTTATCGGCCTGGTCACAAAGACCGAAGTGAACCCTTATTTTGTTAAACTGCGTCAGGCCGCGACCGCGGAAGCAGAAAAACAAGGCGCTAAACTGATCGCACGATTCGGCAAATTCGATGGCGATAACGAAGGGCAGGTCGCCGCAGTTGAAGACCTAATTAGCGCCGGTGTTAAGGGAATTCTGATCACGCCAAACAACTCGACTGGTATGCTCGGAATAATAAAGAAGGCGCGTGACAAGGGGGTTCTGGTGATTGCTTTGGACACCGCAACTGATCCGGCTAACGCGGTCGATGCGACGCTGGCAACGGACAATTTCGAAGCAGGCGTACTTCAAGGTCAATACGCGCGTAAGGCCCTTGGAGATAAGCAAGCAAAACTGGCTATGTTGGATGGTACTCCCGGCGGCACGGTTGACACTCAGCGACACGACGGGTTTCTAAAGGGGTTCGGTATCGCGGAAGGTGACCCGGCTATTGTCGGAAAACAGAATACACATGGCGCTCAAGACGAAGGGCAAACGGCGATGGAGAACTTGCTGACGGCCCACCCCGACATCAACGTCGTCTACACGATTAACGAGCCGGCGGCTGAGGGCGCCTACGCCGCGATCAAAGCTCGCGGAAAATTGAAAGACATTGTTTTGACCTCGATCGACGGTGGCCGCCTTGGTGTTCAATACGTTCAACAAGGCAAAATTGCCGCCACGGTCATGCAATTTCCAAAAATCATGGCCTCAAAAGGGGTCGACTATGTGGTGGAATACGTAAAGAGTGGGCAGAAGCCAAGCGGCTTTATTAATACCGGCGCTAGTCTGATTACGGATAAACCGTTCAGCGGTCTTGAATCCAAGGACACCAAGTGGGGACTGGAAAACTGCTGGGGGCTGAACACTCTGGCGGCGGGCAAAGATCGGTTACTTGCCGTGATCGGCCGGCCTTGAGATCTGGCTCAACCCGCAGTGGCGGGTTACCTTTCTAGCCCAGGCCCTTAGGCCTGGGCTATCCTGTGTAACCGCCTCACCGTATCTGCCCGTTTTCATTAGCCAATGAGCACTAGCAGCCTCGCAGCTTCCAAACGGAATGCCATTGGTCTGGGCCGGCTCATCACGATGCCGACCTTCGGCCCGCTGATCGTATTGATTGTTTTTTGCGCCATATTTTCGCTAGCCACTAAGACCTTCTTTGCTACCGGCAATCTTTCGTTGGTAGTGCAACAAAGCGTGATCGTCGGCACACTGGCAATCGGACAGACGATGATCATCCTGACAGCCGGGATCGATCTCGCGAATGGAGGCATTGCCGTCTTGGGAACCATCCTTGCCGGCCGGCTGGTAGCCGAACAACAGAACCCAGTCCTGTCTCTGTTGTTTGCGCTCTTCATCTGCACGAGCTTTGGGCTAACCGCAGGCTTGCTCGTTAGCCGGCTGATGTTGCCGCCATTTATCGTAACGCTGGGCCTGCTTGGCATCGTCACCGCGATCACCCGATTAACCGCCCAGGGTGGCGCCTTTCCGGTTACAGATGATCTACTTTCCTGGCCTGGAAACGCTTTTGCCGTCGGCGACACCTCGATCACCTACGGCATGATCGTCATGTTCATCCTTTATGTTCTGGTCTGGTATTTACTCACTCAGACTGCTTGGGGCCGGCATGTTTATGCGATTGGCAACAATCGCGAAGCCGCCCGTTTAGTTGGTATCCCGGTCCAAGCCCGTTTACTCTCGGTTTATACTTTTGCCGGCTTGCTCTACGGAATCGGAGCCTGGCTAGCGCTCGGGCGAATTCCGAACGCCGATCCTAACGCTCTGCAGAACGCAAATCTTGATAGTATCACCGCAGTCGTCATCGGTGGGACCAGCCTGTTCGGTGGAAGGGGCAGCCTATGGGGCACGCTCATTGGAACCTTAATTGTGTCGGTATTACGAAATGGTCTAACCCTTACTGGCATCGACCCGCTGTGGCAAGACCTGGTGACGGGCATTCTGGTGATTAGCGCGGTGGCCTTGGATCAAATTTCGAGAAGGAAACAACGATGACGATGGATGTCACCACAAAGGTAGCGTTACCGCCGAAAGGCACCGTGGTGTTAGAGGCGCGCGGTATTACGAAGCGGTATGGTCAAGTTACTGCCTTGGACCATGCCGAGTTAGAATTGAGAGCCGGTGAAGTGCTGGCTGTGGTTGGAGATAACGGTGCCGGGAAGAGCACCTTGATCAAGGTATTGTGCGGCGCCGTTGTGCCTGATGAAGGAGAGGTTTTGCTCGATGGTAAACCGGTGCATTTTCGCAGTCCGCTGGACGCCAGAAAACTAGGAATCGAAACGGTGTACCAGGACCTTGCGGTTGCGCCTGCTCTAGACATTGCGACGAATTTGTTTCTGGGCCGGGAACTGCGGCGCAAAGGACCGCTGGGCGGATGGTTCAGACTGTTGGATAAAAACCGGATGCGACGTGAGGCGCAGCACGAAATGGATCAATTGAAGTTTCATCTTCCGGCCATCGATAGCGCGGTGGAGAAGCTCTCCGGCGGGCAGCGCCAGGGTGTAGCCGTTGCCCGGGCGGCAATATTCGCTCGCCGGTTGGTCATTATGGACGAACCGACTGCAGCTCTTGGTGTCCGCGAATCCGGTCAGGTATTGAATTTGATTCGCACGATTCGCGATCGAGGGCTTCCGGTAATTCTCATCAGTCACGATATGCCCCATGTTTTCGAAGTGGCGGACCGGATTCAAATCATGCGTCTTGGACGTAGGGCGGCTGTGACCACGCCACAAAAACATACCATGTCCCAAGTGGTCGCGATCATGACCGGCGCTGCGCGCGGAGATGAGCCGGTTGAGGCGAACGGCGGGTAGGCGAAAGGGAAACGGCGAATGGGCGATAGAGCGAAACGGCCGGCGCAAGATCGGTAGGGCGAAAACCCGACTTCGCAATGCCTCCGCCGCGGCCCTGTGCCGATACACATAGGGCCGCGCCAAAGCCTAGCCGCGGCGGCTCTCGGCGCGCCGAGGATGTCTTTTTTGCCTTCGGGTTTCCCGCGCCATATTGGAGCCTCGTCTTGGGGTTCTCACCAATGGAATTTGTGGAGCTCAGTGCCTGTTTTGACGCACACCACGGGAGCGGCCAAACGCGCGGAACGGCTCAAAACCGGCGCGAACACACCAGCGAGAGAATCACATCCTGGGCGCGCCGAGTTTTTCGCCCTACCAGTCCTGGATTTTCCCATGCCTCGTTCGCCGCGTCGCCCATTCGCCGTTTCGCCCTATCGCCCATTCGCCTTTACCCCACCATCGCTGCTAACTTCAAAACTGTATTCCAATTTCGCCCCGTGCCTGGACTACCCAACTGCTTTTCGATGAGTTTGGCAGTTAATTTGGACTGTCCGACTCCGGCCGGATAGTAAATGTACGCTTGCTTGCCGTCCGCTTTTACTACCTCAGGTCCAACAATAGCGT
>JAFAIO010000090.1 GCA_019236675.1 Verrucomicrobiota bacterium | reverse complement strand
ATCGGAGAAGGTCTCGATTTGTCGGGTCCACAGGCCGGAATTCAAGAGAGCGCCATGGATAAACACAAGCGGAACGCCTGTGCCTTGGGTCTGAACATGTGTTCTTCCCCGTCTAGTCTCGACGAAAAAGCTTTCCATTCTTAGTACCCTGACTCACCCACACTATATTACTCGATTTGTGAGCCAAAAACAACATCGTCAATCGAGCCTAAATATCGCGGTTCGCTTAATCGACTGGAACTTGATAACCATTGGCCAAACGGTTGGTCTCATTGGCCATTGCTATCACTGCTAACAATTCACCAAACCCTTGTGGAGAGAGGCCTTTTTTAGTGGCCGCCTTGGTGTGGGAATGGATGCAGTACTCACAGTTATTCGTAACGCTGACAGCTATATAAATTAGTTCTTTAGTCAGCGGATCTAGCTCACCTGGTGACATTACTTCTTTTAGGCTATCCCAAGTTCGCAGAAGGGTTACCGGATGGTTTGCTAGGGCTTTCCAAAAATTATTGACCTTGTCGATCTTGCGAGTCGCCATGATGTCATCATAGACTTGGCGAACTTCGTCTGAGGCATCCTCATATTCAATCAATCGAGTTGGGTACATATGCGCTGATTCCTTCTCCAGAGCTTGATGGGCTGAATTATTAATAATGGATTCTGATCAAAGCGAAATCTAAAAACGGAGCATACCTACGGGGGCCTTCGTAGTACTACTAAAGAGTGAAACCGTTCCTCGACGCTTGCAGGCGGCCGGAACGCGCCGGATGTTGCGGCCATGAGTACGACAACGGTGGCGACTCCAAAGTTCCAGCATGTAACGATTATTTTTCCTCCAGGTGAGGAAAAGTTTTTGCGGAAATTTTATGTAGAGGTCATGGGATTTCGGGAAAAGCCGGTTCCGAAAGTGGTGCAACCCTTGGGGTGGATCTGGTTTTATACTGGAGAAGAAGGTGTCGAACTTCATTGTGTTCCCGACGCACGATCGGTTCCAGAGGATTGGTCCCCGCATTTCTGCATTGAGGTCAATGATTTGGATGATTATCGGGCCAGACTCAACGCAGGCGGTTACCAGATCATCGAGGCTAGAGCGTTACCATTTCGCCCTCGTTTCTTTACCCGGGATCCGTTTAACAATCTGATCGAGATTGTTCGTGTCGAAGGGGATTATATCGCGGCAGGGGAAGGGGCGGAGTGATGAAAGGTGAAAAGTGAAAGGTGAAGCAGCGACAGCCGTGGAGCGCTGCCCCGCTTCCGCCTACGGCGCAACTAATGCTGGAAAACTGTCAGTCGAGGATAGCGCCGGCGAGGTAATGTTCGAGGTTCTCGATCGTCTCTGCCTGGGCCGAAATAAGGCATTTAACCAGATCACCGATCGAGAGAACTCCGACTATCTTAGGTCCCTTTATAACCGGGAGATGCCGCACCCGCTCTTCGGTCATGACTCGCATGCAATCGACGACCGAATCGCTCGGATCCGCGGTTACGAGGTCCTCAGTCATTATCTCTTCCACGCGAATCTCGTGTGAGGATTTTCCCTTGAGGATGACTTTCCGGGTATAATCGCGCTCAGAGACGATTCCAATCAGCCTGTTTTTTTCTATCACCGGGAGGGCCCCGATGTTTTTGTCCGCCATCAAGGCGATGGCGTCGAATACCGTCGCAGCTGGTGCTATCGACCACACGGTCGAGCCCTTTCGCTCCAGGATCCCGCTGATCGTGCCAGCGATTTTCATGCTGTACTTTCGGCCCGGCAATGGAAGGATTCAAAAACAATCTGGGGACATGTGAATCACTCTCTGCGAAAAGAGGGTGCGTGCACCAGGCAAGAAAGGTGGTCTGACGGAGTTGCTCGTTAGCCGTGATTTCGGCAAAGACTACCTCGGAAACCAGTACTTATTTGCGCTTAGTTCCCGCTGATTTTTTCGGAGCCGCCAGGGCTTTCAGAGCGCGAACGGCCTTCGTTGCATCTGCTGGCTGATCGACGCTGACATACGCCACAAATTTGCGGCCCATTACCATGGCGGATAGACCGTGTAGGTTCACTCCTGTTGCCGCAATTGCTAAGGCGATCCGGGAACCGAGGCCTGGTTCGTCGTCCCCCTCGATTCTCAGCGTCGTCAGCTTTCCAGCAGGCGCGAGTCCCTCGGTTTTTGCTAACTTCCGAACACCGGCTCCTTTGACAGGTGAAAGAAAGGCAACGCCTGTACCAGGCTTCGAATGCCCACGCCTGGCAATAACACAATCAAGGTTTGCACCCGCGCCAGCGACTGCACTTAAGAGTTTTGCGAGGCCGCCGGGAGAATCATCAATTTCAGCGGCCCAAACATCGACTTTGGTGACGGTTAGGCTCATGGAGAATAGCCTCCTTTGACCTGAATCTTAGATGGTTACGCAGTTCCAAGGCAAGCAGATTTCCCTCTTAATCGTAAGCATTCGGCGTTTCGGTGCTCGCTGGCGTCTTAACCCCGGGTCGGCTTGTGGTTTAGTACTTCCAAGCTGCGAGGAATGCAGCGAGCTTGATCTTTACGGGACAGCCGGCTCGGCGGATAGTCTCGCAAAGGGACGATCTGTGCGGTTCCGCAATGTCATCGTTTTGCTTCTCGGTTTCTCGCTGGTTGGCGCGGCGTTTGTGATCTTCATCGGGGAAATCAAGCATGCTTCTGAACTTACATTAGTTGCTGCCCAGAAAACCGATCAGATCACAGACATCTGGATTAATCGAATGCAGGGATCTTTCTTCGTCTTCCTCCCCGATAACACGGTCAGAATATACGAGAGTTACTCATTTGATTTAATTACCGTCGGCAAATGGCAAAGAGTCCAAGATCGTCCGGTCTATCCCGAAAGCCCCAGTATTGGCTTAGCTTCTTACAAAGCGGAATTTGATGGGGCTCGTGTTGCAAATATTTACCTTTATCCAATTTTTCACCACGACAGCATTGTGATCGAAGACAAGATAATAGGCCATCGCGGGTTTAACCGGCTGTCGGATACGGATGATCCTAATGGATTTTATCATAGGAAGTTTAAACAAGGCCTTCCCGAAGACCTTGCTATCGTCGATAGATACTGGGAATTGCACAACGGGCGTCCGTCTCACTGACTAATCAAGCAATTCGTAAGGATACAATGGCTTCGATGTCATCAGTGCCGTCGACAGGGCGCGAAGCCCCAGCCCCGATTTGGGTGGCCACCCCTTTGGCCTCGCAACTCGTCGCGCCGTAGGACTTCGGCGAGCTCAGTCGAGTCGTTTGGCGGAGTCGGAAGCGAGGCAGCGCTCCACGGTGTCTCACCAATCACAAAATGATCCGGTCCGCAAAACCGGCATACACGAAATTGCGCACCATCTCTTGAGTATAGAAGTGGTGGGGGAATCCGAGTTCGATCTTGCTGGCCTCGTCGAGTAATGTGAGTTGGTCGGGGGTGAGGGAAAGGGTCAGACTGGCAATGTTGTCCTCGAGTTGAGTCAGCTTACGGGCTCCGATAATGGGAATGACCGGGACGGAGCGATGTCGCAACCAAGCTAGGGCGATTTGGGCTTTGCTGCGTCCGGTCTGTTTGCTGACGTTCTGAAGAGCATCAACAATACGAGCAGACCGGGTCTCCTCTGGTAACCATTGCTTCATCATCCCGGTCGAATAGCGCGAGTCCGCGGCTTCGCCCGAGGCATATTTGCCGGTTAAAACTCCGCCCGCTAATGGTGACCAAGCCGTTACCGTCAGTCCAAGAGCTGTGGCTACAGGGAGCAGCTCGCGTTCGACGGTGCGTTCGATCAGCGAGTACTCGATCTGTAAACCAACGAAGGGTGACCAACCGCGAAACTCAGCAATCGTATTTGCTTTACTGATCCACCAGGCAGGGGTGTCTGAAATGCCAACATGCAGAACCTTGCCTTGGCGAACCAAATCATCGAACGCGCGCATGACTTCTTCAACCGGCGTGATTTGATCCCAGATATGAAGCCAATAGAGATCGATATAATCGGTTTTCAGGCGGCGCAGACTGCCCTCGACGGCCTGCATCATATTCTTGCGCTGGTTTCCGCCAGCGTTCGGGTCAGTCATGGTTAACGCGTTCGTATATTTCGTGGCTATAACCACGCTATCCCGGTGTCCGGCAAAAAACTCGCCGAGAAACGTCTCACTCGACCCCTGGGTATAAACGTTGGCCGTATCGATAAAATTGCCCCCGGCCTCCCGAAAAGCATCGTAGATTTTCCGTGCTTCATCCTTCGGGGAGCCCCAACCCCAATCTTCTCCGAAAGTCATAGTTCCTAAGCAGAGCTCAGAGACACGCAGCCCGCTCCGACCGAGTAAACGATAGTTCATCATAAACCTTGAGTCGATTCGGGCTAACCCTGGCCCGCAAGGGCTGTGCTTGCAAGCCCCGGAGGCTTTCCGGCCGCGTACGACGCTTCTATTCTCGAAACGCCCAGAACAACTCCTTACTCTTAGGATCAAGCGAATGCGGCTTTATCCGGTAAAGGTCACCGGCAAGGTCCCGGACCACCATCGCTTCGCCATTAATTGCGTGAGGCCAGTGATCCAGCTTTGTCTGAAACGTGCGCGGGCCCTGATCGGTCTGGACCTTCCAGACCCGTAATTCGAGCTCATCCTCTACCGAATCGATCTGGTTCACCTCAAATACGAAGCTTGCCTGGGCTAAAGCTTGCTCCAACGCTGCTCGTGAAGCGGTATCGAGAGATTGCGCTTCCCTGATCAAGGCGACTTCCCAGTCGTCCGTGTCCCGAAGTGACAGATATTCTCCGGGAGAAGACCAAGGGAAACAGGCAATGGGCCTGACCAGAACTGGACCGTTTTCTCCGTGCAACCGAAGTCTTCCGGCTTTGTCTACTGTTAGAATGAGCTGATTCATATATTTGCGTTTAACGTTGCTCGTTTGGCGTTTGGCGTTCGGCGCTTACCCCGCTGCATCGCGATCTCGAGCTTACAATTATCGGTAAGGGTATATTGGTTTTCAGAGCAGTTGTTTCCTCCAAGTGCGACGCAAACGCCGAACGCCAAACGTTCCTCACACCGCATGGGCCTCATTCAATCGCAACTGCATGTCGTGCAGTTTCCGATAGATACCGTTCTCGAGACCGAGCAGCTCCAGGTGGGTTCCTTGCTCCGCTAATCGCCCGTCCTTTACTACCAATAAGCGGCTCGCCCGTTTCAATGTAGATAACCGGTGAGCAATCGCGATGACGGTTCGGCCAGCCACCAATCGGTTGAGCGCCTCCTGGATCTGATGCTCGGTCTCCGTGTCGACACTGCTGGTTGCTTCATCCAGGATCAGGATGCGCGGATCGTGCAGAATCGCGCGCGCGATCGAGACTCGCTGGCGTTCACCACCGGAAAGCGTATGGCCGCGCTCACCCACTACCGTGTCGTATCCATTCGGGAGCCGGCAAATGAAATCGTGCGCATTAGCAGCCTGAGCCGCTGAGATGACCTCACTCAAGGATGCTGCCTGCAGACCGTACCGGATGTTTTCCAGAATGGTTCCATGAAACAGGAACGGATCTTGTAAAACCATCCCGACTTGTCTTCTGAAGCTGCCAATGTCCAGTTCCTTTAACGGGACACCATCGATCCGGATTTCACCTCCGATCGGGTCATAGAAACGAACGAGCAAATTGATGAGGGTGGTTTTACCTGAGCCGGACGGCCCGACCAGGCCGATCAATTCGCCCGGTTCGATTCTAAGCGAAATACCCTTGATGGTCAGGCGAACCCGATCGTAGCCAAAGGTGACATCACGGAAATCGATTAAACCCTGTAACGGCGTTAACTGAATACCGCGATGAGTCTCCACTAGCTGAGGCTCCGTATCTAACAGGTCGAAGATTCGATGGGCCGAGCTCAGCGCGCGATTAAGTAGGCGTGCCATCTGACCGATGATTTCAATCGGATAGACGTACATCCCCATGTACAGCAAGAAGGCAACAAATGTACCGGTCGTCAGATCGGCGCTGCCATTGGATAACAGCCGCGGAAGAGCGAACACCCAAACCAGCAATGTCATAAGGTGAACCAGGAGCATCAGCACTGGCCAGAATCCGGTCCAGACATGATGGATGCGAAAACACTCATCCGTGAAAGACTCATTGCGATCTTCAAACCTGCGTTTCTCGTGTTCGGCTTGGTCGAAAGCTTTAACTACGCGGATACCTGGAACCGTATCTGAAAGAGTATCCGTAAGGTTTGACCACTTACGCCATGCTCGAAGAAAAAAGCCATGCATGGTCTTGCCGTTTCGATAGATCAGGTAAAGCAGCAGCGGCAAGGGCAGGCTCATGATCAGGCCGAGTTTAAAATCAAGGGCGATCAGAACGATGCTCAGTCCGATCAGCAAAAGGAACGACAACGATAGTTCCACCACGCCGAAAGCAATAAAATCCCAGATCCGATCGCTATCGGAACCGACTCGGCTAATGATGCTACCGGTCTGTTTACTTGAGAAAAAACTAACGCTGAGACGATGCAGATGATCATACATCTCAGTGCGCAGATCTCTGGCGACATGTTCTCCCAAAACCGCCATTGTCCGCAGTCGTACCCAGGCGGCCAATTCCTGGACAACGAAAGTGGCGGCGAGACCAGCCAGGAGAACCAACGCCAACTGCCAGGCGGCCGACGCGGCTAATGTTCCATTCTGAAATGGCCTGATAGCATCATCAATTACGTGGGCGGTGAGTAGAGGGGGTAACAGCCTGGCTAACGTCATTATCGATGCACCCGTCATGCCCAGGGTGACCTGCCATCGATAAGGTTTAAGGTAACCGAGAAGACGCCAGACGATCGCTAGTCGGCTAGTGTTAACCGAAGCCTGGGCTTCTTTGATAGGCCTAACCATCGACTGGCGATAGTTGTCTATCAATTCGGCGGGCTCACCTTCCAGCTGTTGCTGGATAGCAAAAAGCACATGGCTCACAGCTTGCCGTTGCCGGTGGCTGTACCGAATTGTGGCGAACGGATGTTCTTCGTTGCTAACCAGAACATGGGCAACCGTGCAACTTAACCCAGGTTCTTCCACGACCTTGGTCAGCCGAGACCGTTCAATGACTCGGATCTGTTCGTCGATCATCCGATCCGCTGTCCGGGCGATTCCGAAATAGTTAGCGGTCAATGCCACCCAGATTTGGCAAAGCCGCAGCGAACTATCAAGATCAGCTAGACCGTAGAGCTGGACGCTCTCACTGGCACAGGCATTTTCCAGCCGCGCACGTAAATCACGGGGGATCGTTTGCGGCTGATCCAGGTAGCGATCAAAAAGTTGAGATGTCGGGTCGAGCATAAAAGTAGTGATGGTTTGGGCATAATGAGAATCGGAGCGCGCGAGAGCTCGCGATGGAATCTAACCGTGCCGGCCGGCTGCTAACGAACTGCTTAGTTCGTTGTCAACCTAAAGCCGTTCCGAGGACCGGAATGGAGAATAACCCGCCATTGACTTCCGCGACGCAGTTCAGATAGATGCGGGTGAAGTTGACCATGGCGTTCTCCTTTCGGACTCCGCGGAAGAAACCAGAAATGCAAGACGTTGGCAAGCGGAAAGTCACAGAGTAGTTGGAGGACGCCGGGATATGCTTAGCAAAACGGCTTGCGTTTGGCCGGATTACACCTACAGAAGAGATGGGTGAAACCCTATCGGTACAGTAGTCTTTTATCCTGGCTTCATCAGTGGATGCGGGGCAGCTCGGGCACCTCGACTTTGGGTTCGATTGTCGCCTTCTTTTTCTTATGCTCGCTTTTTTGGGTTAGCGAGGTTTCCTACGCCGGGTCTGTGGACACGGTTCGAATCGACTGGGCTTATTACAATCCGATCAGCTTGGTGCTGAAGGACAGAAAGTGGCTGGAGGACGATTTAGGCGCGAGCGGTATCAAGGTAGAATGGGTGCAGAGCCTGGGCAGTAACAAAGCGCTCGAGTTTTTAAGGGGTAAGAGCGTGGATTTCGGTTCAACGGCGGGAGCAGCCGCATTTATTGGGCGAGCAAACGGCAATCCGATCAAAGCGATTTACGTGTACTCTGCACCGGAATGGACGGCACTAGTCACAAGCCCGGCATCCAATATAAGCCGGATTGAAGATTTGCGTGGCAAACGAGTAGCAGTGACGCGGGGAACCGATCCGCATATCTTCCTATTGCGGTCGCTCGCCTCTTCTGGTCTCAGCGAAAACGATATCCAGCTTGTGCCGTTGCAGCACTCGGACGGTAAAGTCGCGCTGGAACGCGGCCAGGTTGATGCGTGGGCCGGGTTAGATCCATACATGGCGCAGCTCGAGGTCGATAAAGGATTTAAGCTGTTTTTTCGCCGGCCGGAATGGAACAGTTTCGGCCTGCTGAACGTAAGGGAAGCTTTCGCTTCCGAGCATCCGGATATAACAGAGCGGGTTCTGCGCACCTATGAGAAGGCTCGGCTTTGGTGTCTAGACCATTCGGATGAAGTGCGCACCATCCTTCAGTCAGCGGCTCAGTTGAGCCCTGAGGTTGCTCAGAAGGTGTGGGAACGCACCAGCCTCAAAGATTCGCGGATCGGAGTGACCCAGCGCCAGGTTATCCTGGATTCCGCTAACGCACTAAAAGCGAACGGAATCATCGATCCCGATACGGACGTAGAGAGAGTCGTCAATGAATTGCTCGACCCCTCGTTTGCTGATCGGATCGCGACCGCCGATTAGAGAGACTAAGAATGCCGACGTCTTCGCTGCTGCGTAGTGCTGAGCAAGTCGGCAGCTCAGAACCTGGGCCCCAGACAGAGGCGCTTCGCGCTTCTGTGAAACGACGCCCGCGATGGAACGCGCTTGGGGTGGTGCTGCCAGCGATCGCATTGATCGGTTGGGAGGTGGCGTCGCGCCTGGGATGGTTGGATCGGACAATTACTTCTTCACCAACCGAGATCTTAGCGGAAATCTATCACTTGTTATGGACCGGTCAGATCTGGGTCCATCTCTGGGCCACTTTTGTTAGAGTGTTCAGCGGCTTCGCTCTTGGTAGCGCCGTTGCGATCGTCCTTGGCGTCGTCACCGGCCTTAGCCAGATTGCATATCGATTGCTCAACCCAACCATTCACGCGCTCCGAAGTGTACCTTCTTACGCTTGGGTGCCCCTGTTCATTCTCTGGTTTGGGATTTTCGAGACCTCGAAAATCCTGTTGATTGCGCTTGGGGCGTTTTTCCCACTCTATTTGGCCCTCGTGAGCAGCATTCGCAGCGTTGACCGGAAACTGGTTGAGGTCGCTTTGGTTAATGGCTTCAAAGGTTGGAACTTGGCCCGAAAGATTTTTCTGCCTGCAAGTTTGCCGGCCATCTTCGTAGGGCTCCGTCAGAGCTTAGGTCTGGCTTGGATGTTTGTGGTGGCCGCCGAATTCATGGGCGCCACCCATGGTCTCGGGTTTCTGCTGATCGACGGACAGACCACCGGCCGTCCGGCCACGTTGATCACGAGTGTCTTGCTCTTCGCGCTTTGCGGAAAAGCGACTGACGGATGCCTTGCCTGGGTCTCTGAACGAGCTTTACACTGGCAGGACGCGTATCACCCGAACTCGCCTGAGGCTCGTTCGGACTGACAGATGACAAATTACAAATGACAGATGTCCGAAGTAGCCTTCACGTGAGTGAACGGACTCTCCATTTGTCATCTGTCATTTGCACTTTGTCACCTTCAAGGAGCCTAAGCGACTTAGCATGGTTACGATCGATCGGATAACAAAGGCTTACGGCAGCAGTTCGGTGATCGCCGATTTGCGGCTTTCGATCGAGCCCCAACAAGTCACGGTGATGGTAGGTACGACCGGGTCCGGTAAAAGCACTCTGCTGCGGATTCTAGCCGGACTTGAGCGTCCGACGTCGGGCGAGATTCGGTGGGACAGCGATCATCGCGGAATAGTGCGACCGAACCTTGGCATTGTGTTTCAGGAGCCCCGACTCATGCCGTGGCTGAATGTTCGCCAAAACGTAGAATTCGGGTTCGGTCCGGCAGGGCATCGCCGAAGCGCGGAGTTGGCAGACGAAATTTTGGAACAAGTGGGCTTAGAGTCCTTTTCTGATTACTATCCGCGCCAACTGTCGGGAGGGATGGCGCAAAGGGTCGCGATTGCCAGAGCCTTGGTGCGAAAACCGTCTCTTCTACTGCTTGACGAGCCATTCAGCGCCCTGGATGCTCTCACCCGAAGCCGGTTGCAAGACCATTTGATGGAGCTCTTTGCCAGGCATTCATTGACGATGTTTTTTGTCACGCACGATATCGAAGAAGCGGTTGCGTTATCCGACACCATTGTTGTGATCAAAGGAAGGCCCGGACAGATTCAGCATCGATTTCGGATCGATCTTCCTCGGCCTCGCTCTCGCCAGGATCCCGCTTTCATGGTTTGGAAAGAACGGGTGTTAGCAGCACTCACCAATGGGGATTCGCCTTAGGCTCATCTGCAATTACATATGACAAAATGACAGATGACAGATTACAGAAGCGGTTGTGCCATGAGCGAAGTGTTCTCATTTTGTCATCTGTCATCTGTTATCTGTCATTGCGGACGAGCCTAAGGCGAGTCCGCGGAGGACCCACAAAATGAAGAGTGACGGTTGGCTTGGAACTATCCGCGGAAAACCGCAAGTCGGAGATTCAGCAGAGCGGACCCGAGAAGTTAGCGAGCGCGACATCGCCCTGTTTACGGAGATCACCGGTGACCGGAATCCGTTACATTATGACAACGATGTTGCGGCTCGATCGGTTTTTGGGGGATTGATCGTTCAGGGAGGGATCACCTCAGGGATTCTGAACGCGATCGTGGCCGAAGATCTTCCTGGCCCAGGTACCGTTTTCCTTGGGGTGGAATGGAAGTTTGTTAAAGCCGTTTACGTCGGAGACGTTATCACCGGAAGAGTTGAAGTTACCGCCGTTCGTGACGACAAACCGATCTGCACGCTGGCTACGACCGTAAGCAATCAGCACGGAGTGGTGTGCCTGTCTGGTACTGCGAATACGTATACCGCGGCGTTGCGGTAGGGAGTAGCTCTTTCGTGCTCGTGCTCGTGCTCGAATGGGATTCTAGCGGGATAATGCAGCGTTGCCTAGGCCGACGCTCAGAATTCGTCCCCTGAGCTGCCGCGTTTCTTCGAGCACGAGGACGAGCACGAGCACGATTTCTCCTCCCTCACAGGTCTTCTCGAACCGCTTCCGGAGCCGGTGGGATCAAGGCTGATTCGGGTTCGCGGGAGGCGAGGATACTTCGTAGTAGCGATGTTCCCAGGACGATACATCCTCCGACAATTGACCATCGGGTTGGGTGTTCACCCACAGCGAACATAACCCAGATCGGATTAAGGATCGGCTCGATCATGCTGATTATGGAGGCATCCAACGCACGGACATGCCGGATAGCCTGTGCGTAAAACAAATAAGGAATCGTGAGCTGGAAGACGCCCAAGGCAATCAACCAAGGCCAATTATGTCCCAGATTTACCGGTGGCCACATGGCCGGAATCGCCACTAATACGGTCATGAGATTCCCGATGAAGACCGCTGCTTCCGGCGACGCCGATCTTTCGCGACGCATCAACATCGTAAGCCAGGCGTAAGAGGCGCCACTGGCAAGTGCCGCAATTACTCCCCAAGTTCCCGCCAACGAGAGTCCATCACAGAAAAAGAGAGCGATTCCGCCGAAAGCGATACCGATCAAAACCCAGTCCAATCTACGAACATGTTCTTTCAGCAGCCATGGGCTTAACAGGGCTATATAAATCGGAGCGGTGTATTGCAGAAAAATGGCGTTGGCAGCGGTTGTCAGCTTGGTTGCAACCACGAACAACACGACCGTGATCGTATACGCCATTCCCCCAAAAGCTGCTGTCCAGGAAAATTTCCGAAGGACCGACGGTCGCAGAATGGCGATCAAGAAGACAGCGATCAAGCTCCGTGAACCTGCAATGGCGACTGGGTTCCAATCAATGGACTTGATGAGAACCCCGCCCAACGACCAAAAGAATGCGGTGAGCAGTAGAAGGAAGACGTACTTACCCGTTCGGCGTTCGGCGTTTGTTGTTCGCCGTTCGGCGTTGGCAATGCGCTCGAAATGACTTGGACTCCTAGGAGCTGTCATGGCGTCGGACCAATGGATCGCAAGTTTTTTGAGGCGCCGAACGCCGAACGCCAAACGCCGAACGTCAAACGGGTACTATATCGCTTTGAAACAAAGCGATGCGTTGTGGCCGCCGAAGCCAAAGGAGTTGTTAAGCGCCACTCGTACTTTCTTCTCTCGCGCGACATTTGGGACATAGTCCAGGTCGCACTCAGGGTCAGGATTATCGAGATTGATGGTGGGCGGGACCACGCCATGCCTCATGGCCAAGATGCAAACCGCGCTTTCAACTGCTCCGGCGCCGCCGAGCAGATGGCCGATCATCGACTTTGTCGAGCTGATCAAAAGACCATTCTTAGCGTAATCGCCCGCGAACCGTTTAATCGCGTTTGTCTCGCAAACATCGCCAACCGGAGTCGATGTGGCATGCGCATTGATGTAATCAATTTCTGACGGATTGACGCCGGCTCGATTTACGGCGATTTGCATTCCCCGGGCGACAGGCGACCCATCGGGTTTTGGAGCTGTCATATGGTAGGCGTCACAAGTGAGTCCATATCCGGCGAGCTCGCAGTAGATGTGTGCCCCTCGGGCCCGAGCGTGTTCGTACTCCTCGAGAATCAGGACTCCGCCCCCTTCACCCATCACGAATCCGTCTCGTTCCCGATCAAATGGACGCGAGGCCCGTTCGGGTTCATCGTTTCTCGTGCTCATGGCTCGCATCGCGCAGAAGCCACCGACCCCTAGATTGTTGATGACCGCCTCTGTACCGCCGGCCAAGAAAATCTCAGCCTCATTATCGCGAATCATCCTCCAGGCCTCACCGATTGAGTTTGCGGAGGTTGCGCAGGCAGTCACGATGGAGAAATTGGGCCCTTCAAAGCCGTATTCCATGGCGATCAATCCGCTTGCCATGTTGACGATCATCATCGGCACCATGAACGGAGAGACCCTGGAAGGACCTTTCTTTAAGAAGACTACATGTTGGGTTTCCAGCGTGGTCAATCCGCCGATCCCACTGCCGACCAGGACGCCGACACGAGTGCGGTCGATGCGCTCCAGATCGAGACCGCTGTCTTCTAGTGCTTGTTTCGAGCACGCCAGAGCAAATTGCGCGAAACGATCGGTCCTTCTAACGTCTTTGGGATTAGCCAGATACGTAGCGGCGTCAAAGTCCGGTACCTCTCCGGCAATTTGACAGTCGAAGATGGACGCATCGAACAGCGAGATCTTATGGATCCCGCTTTTCCCGGCTACGAGGTTCTCCCAAAAGGTTTTAATATCGTTACCGATTGGTGTGATAAGACCCAATCCGGTGACTACAACACGTCGATCGCTCATCGCTTACTGAGTAACGGGGTATTTTGCTCTGCGGAATTAGGCAACTGAATTCTTAGGAATTTCGAGATCCCATTCCGACCATTTGCTCCTGT
>JAFAIO010000086.1 GCA_019236675.1 Verrucomicrobiota bacterium | reverse complement strand
GCACCGATGGATTCCCGGGAATGCTACTCGATTTCGAAGTAGTCGGTCCGATGACCCGGACTGTGGTCGATCTGGTGAGCATCATGCGCGTGATCAGTCCTGCCGACCGGCGTGACCCACTTTCAACTGAGTTCTCCCACCATCCCTTTGAAATCGGATCGACGCCGGCCACCCGCATCCTTTACGTGCCGCGCTTTGGCTCATCGCCAGTCGATCCCGAGGTTACTAGCAGCGTAACCAGCGCCGCTCGCTCGTTAGCCGAGCTTGGACATGTCGTTGTCGAAGGAGTTGCACCTTTCGATGTCGATTCCTTGGCTCAACCCTGGTCGACAATTAGCCAGGCAGGACTGGCATGGATGCTCGGTTCACACTCGTATCGCCCCGAAGTTTTGACGCCCGCAATGCAGGAGTTGGCGGCAAAAGGCGCTTCCATATCGGCCGCCGATTATTATTCGGCGCTCGACGCCGTTAGAGTCCTCAAAACGACTCTCTCTCGCTTTTTCGAACGATACGACCTGATTTTGACTCCATCTGCAGCAGCATTGCCTTGGCCGGCTCAAGAGCCCTACCCTCGGGTGATCGCTGACCAGGATGTTGGGCCACGCGGACATGCAGTATTTACCGGGTTTGCCAACATGGCCGGCTGCCCTGGTATCAATATCCCAACCGCTCCTTCAGCCAACGGACTACCGATCGGCTTCCAACTAGTTTCAGCTCAAGGCCGTGACGATCTGCTATGCGCTATCGCATCTCAGTACGAGACCGCACATCCTTGGTCAAACCGTTGACCGGCGTTGTAAACGGAAAGCCCGTGAGGGCTCCGTTCCTCGTTCTCGTTCTCGTCGTCGTCCTCATCCTCGAATTCGGTCGGTGATGTGGAGTCGACTTCGTGACTGGTTGATCACACGGGTCAAGAAAATGGCGGTAGTATCAAAACTGCGTTTACGTCCCGAAGGGAACGGTGTGATTGGGTAAGAGGGAACGATCTGCGACCTTGAGCGGTCAAAACGCCGGCAGACCAAGTCAGACCGTGCCCTACGGGACGGGTCGTTCTTTAACCGCATTCCAGGCAATAAATTGCCTGGCTACTATCATTCCGTCCCTTCGGGACAGATTTTTCACAAAATTAATAAGCAGATCAAAGACTAAGCCGCACACTTGTCCAGGAAATCGACTTAGCTGAGCGCGCTGGCGTTTTGGAGCTTTGCGCATTACCAATAAACGCGTGCAGGCAACCCCGGTGAGTCAACTCCGCATCTATCAAGAGGCTCCCAGCCCGGCGCTTAGCCGGATCATTAAACGGTTTCTGGTGATCGAATTTCCTTCGCTGCATCGCGATGTGCACCTCCCGGAAACTAACGCAGTAGCAGCCTTCTCCTTTCGTGGCGCGTGTCAGATCGATGGAACCCAGCTGGCGCCAGCGGCTGCCTTTACCGGCCCGCGCGATTTTCTACGAACTCACGAGCATCGGCAAAGCCACGCAGTGTTGTTAGCCATATTCGCTCCCGTCGGGGCCCACACTTTTTTGCGATTACCACTCGATGCGGTTGCTGGTTCCACGGTGAGTCTCGCAGAGCTTATCGGTCGTCCGGATGAACTCCACCGACTAAACGAACGGCTTAATACCGCGGAAACTCATCGCCAACGAGTTGCATTGGTAGAGCAATTTTTGCTCGCCAAGATGCGAAGTTCGACACCCGATCCGCTCATGAGCGCCGCTGTTGATTGGTTAGAACGTGGAACAACCGACGCGAAACGAATCGATCATCTGGCTCGGTACATCGGATTAAGTCAGAGTGCGTTGGAGCGCCGTTTTAAGCGGATCATCGGAGTATCACCAAAGCAATTCGTTTCTTTGGCCAGGCTACGGTGGGCAGCGCAACTGCAGGCAACCGGCGCCGACCTTACAACGGTGGCTCATACCTCCGGTTATTTCGACCAGTCCCATTTCATAAAAGAATTTCGGCGGGCAACTGGCAGCGCACCTTCCGCTTTCTTTCGGCGAACGGATTAAAACGCCGAATTCTTACAATTATTGCCGGCTTCTTCGGGGTAGGTATGCGCATGACTGAATCTGAATGCGCTTGTCACGCCGGAGCGAAGCAGCGGAGGAATCCGTCGCGCCGTCTTGTCCGCCGTAGTTCTGGGAACAAAGGGACGAAGGCAGAAGACTTGCAGAAGCAGATTCGTGCACGGACTGCACTCTGTCTTCGCTGGGTAGTGCCGCTAACGGTGTGTCTCTGTGTTGTCAGCGTACTGGCTCAATCAGTCAACACACTCCCTTCTGCTACTGCTATGAAAACATTCGTCATCATTTTTCGCCAAGGCCCTCGGCAACTCACCGAGTCGGACAAACAACGCCGGGCCGAAGAAACCGTCGGTTGGGCCAGAGCTCAGAATGCCGCAGGCCACAAGCTTGATCCACGGATCCTCGCTCCCGAAGGTGAGCATCGCGGATCCGGGAATGCGACTAACGACGGTTGGCCGGTCACTGCGCTACTATTTCTTGAGGCGCGTGACTTGAGCGAGGCCACTCAGGTTGCCGAAGCGCATCCAGCCATCCGGTATGGCTCTGCAGTTGAGGTGCGCCCGTGGACTTCTCCTGTCCCGGTCGGGACCGCGACAGGGACACCCTAGAGATAGGAGCTAGGAGCCAGAATCTAGGAGCTAGGAGGACTGGGTCGTGCCAGACATCCGTCCAATAACACGCCCCTTCAGAATAGCGAAAGAACCATCGAATGATAAAATTTGGACCCTCGACCTCCTAGCTCCTAGATTCTAGCTCCTCGCTCCTGCCGCCGATGACCTACGACCAACAAATCGCATCAGAGTACGCGCAGTTGCGGCATGTTCATCGCCCCCTCCTGGCCGCACTCATCTCTGGATCCGGCACCCACTCCGGATCCGAAGTTCTTGAGCTTGGTTGCGGCACCGGCAATTATATCTGCGCTATCCGATCGCAGATCGGCTGCTCCGCCTGGGGTATCGACGCATCGCGCGAGATGCTAATCAGGCGAGCGCTCGAGCATCTGAGGTCACCTGGATTTGCGCCGGCGCTGAAAACCCGGGCCTGACCGATGTCAAATTTGATTTTGTTTTCAACGTGGACGCGATCCATCATTTTGAAGATCGCAGACGAGTTTTTAACGAGATCAATCGGCTCCTCTTGGAGGCAGGAACCATCTGTGTCGCGACCGATTCGGAACAAATCATTCGAAACCGAAAACCGCTCTCGACTTATTGGCCGGAAACGATTGAGCTCGAGCTCGCTCGTTATCCTCGTGTAGAAACACTCGATACCGAACTAGGGGAAGCCGGTTTCGTTAACGTGCGACACGAAGAGGTCAGCGTCACAGACTGGCTGAGAGACCTGTCCCCTTATCGCACCAAAGTTTTTTCTGTCTTGAGCCTGTTACCAGAAGATATCTACGAACGGGGCCTAAGACGTTTGGAAGCAGACCTCACGCAAGGGCCTATAGAATCTATCAGTCGCTACCTCCTGTTGTGGGCTCACTCGCTCCCCTAACAACAGCGCCCCAGAGGGAAGATCCATTCGAAGCGCTTGACCATTAAAGATTACGCTCTTGCTCCTTTTGTTTGGTAGGCCGATTTTTGGATTGCTCATCATCGGCCCCACCTGTTCTTATCCTCAAGCAGTAGTCCATGCCAGCAAGCCCCCCGAACTTCACCGGTTTCTCAAGCGAGACCCTCCGCTTCCTGGTCGAGCTCGAGCAGAATAACCGTCGTGAATGGTTTAACGAGCGTAAAGCTTTCTACAAAGAAACGGTCGAGGAAGAATTGCGCCGGCTGGTCTTGTCTACGTCCGCTGCGCTGGCGAAGAAAAAAATCCCGCTTTCGACTGAACCAAAGAAAGCGATTTTCCGAATCTATCGAGACACCCGGTTTAGTGCGGACAAAAGTCCCTACAAGACGAACCTCGGGGCAGTTTTTAATACCGGAGGAAAAGCCAGGTTCCGGCGTGCTCTATGTTCATATAGAGCCGAAGGCTTCGTTCACAGCGATCGGATTCTATCAGCCCGATCAGCTCGGGTTGACTCGTATCCGCGAGGCGATTGCTGATCGCTGGAAGGAGTTTCATTCGGCGATCGATCGTCTGGCTCAGGCGGAGTTGGTCTTAGGAGAGAGCGAGATACTCAAACGTGTGCCCCGGGGTTTCGAATCATTCGCGGAGGCCGAGTGCGCCAAATATCTGAAATACAAATCCTTTGTCGTTTCACGGCGACTGACCGAAACGGATCTACGTTCTCCGGAGCTACCCGCCAAGCTCACTCTCTTCGCGTCGGAAGGTCTGCCTCTGCTCAAGTTTGGCTGGAAAGCGCTGGGACGCTAGGGACTACCCGAGCTCCGTAGGAGTGTAATCTTTATAGATTTTGCTCCGATGGAGCTAGAGCATTGCCAAGCGGAGCTTAGCCTTGAGCCGCACATGGTCTCGAATCGGCCGCAGGTACTGTTCCCGTTCACCATTGCTGCCATCAAGCTGGGCGACTCCTTCGGCGGCCACAAAATCCATTTCGGTCACGCCTACAAAGCCTAGAATCATTCGAATCCAAGGCTCTTGAAGATTGCAAGCCGAGAGCGGCGAACCATTCCGGTAGAGCCAGCCCCGGCTCATGATCACTGTCGCTCTCTTCCCTTTTAGCAACCCTGTGCGGGACCCGGACCCATCAGAAGTGTAGGCATATGTCCGGCCCGGTATAACAATCTGGTCGATATAAGCTTTAAATCCGGCCGGTACCGAAAAGTTATACATCGGCACTCCAAAGACATAGTCGGTTGCCGTCTGCAATTCCGATATCAACTCGTCGGAGGTTGCTATGGCAGCTCGTAACTCTGGTGAGCGCGCCTCAGGCGGTGTGTAAACCGCCGCGATAAACGTTTCCGTCACCAACGGAACAGGATGATGTCCGAGGTCTCGATAAACAATCCGTCCGTCCGGGTGAGCCTCTTTCCAGGCGACGGCAAACTCGCGCGTCAAGTGGCGAGAAACTGAACGCTCGCTTCGTGGACTAGCATCAATATGAAGAAGAGTACGCATAGGATCGAATGACAAATGACAGATGACAGATGACAAAGTGCCAGCAGCGGCTAATACTAGTGATTGACAATCAGCGACCTTTTAATCGTCGCCATTTGGAATTTCAGTTTGCGCAAACGTTCGCTTTGTTTGTCATCTGTCATTTGTCATTTGTAAAAAATCTGTCCTCTTGTCATTCCCTATATCATTCTGCCATCTTCCGTTATTTTGTCATTTGCCATTTCCCTTGTTTTAAAGCTTATAGCTTAGTATTACTATGTTAAGTTGTATCTACTGCAATTTTATCAAATTTCATGCCGCAACAGGAGCAGGAGCCGGTCGATCTCACCAGAAACGGCTGGATCGCTTTCAGGATTGCTTCCCACGTCAGGCCAGAAGTTTTTTTTAGAGCGTAAATGGATGGTCATGACGAAAAGATAGGCGATGGCACTCAAAACCAAGTGATGATGGAATCCCCTCCAAGAACGACCTTCATAGTGATCCAAACCCAGGTCATCCTTGCTCCGCTGGAAATATTGTTCGATATGCCATCGGCTTCGACTCAATTTCAAACAGAGGGCTTTGGAAGGGGGGCGATGAAGCTCGGCCAAGAAACAGTGATAGGGTTGAGGGTCTCCTTCCGGCCAGTCAACGATCAACCAGACTTTTTCCAAGTCTCCCTCGGTGTTGCGCAAGCCATGGGCCAAATAAATCTCACGCCAAGCCAGGCGAGTCATGCGTGGGTGGCCGTTGGCCGCTTTCCATCGAACCTTTTGCCAAAGTTCGGAAGGTATCCTTTGGGCGATCTCTTCGAGCGTTTGGGCTTTGGGCGCTTGGGGATCCACATAGCGGCGCTTGAACTTCTTGGAAGTGGGAACCCACTCTGTCCAGGCTTTATGTCCCGAAGGGGTCGCTTGAAGGAAAAACTCCATGCCTCTGCTTCGCAAAGCCGCACGAAATTTCGAGCTGTCGCCGTAGGCGCTATCCGCCAGAAGAGGAGCCGGTTGAACCGTATCGGCACGGGCGCAGTCAATCAAATCAAGGGCAATTTCCAACTTAGTTTGGAATCCTACTTCCGAAGGAACCCCTGCCTCCTGGCAACGTTGAGGATGGCTCGTCCAACTTTCCGGCAAATAAAGCCGTCCCCCGAGGGGAGCAACGGCCTCCCCATTGCTGACCACCAGTTCCACACTCACTTGACAGTTGGCTTGCTTGCCCACCGAGCCGCAATATTGGTGGGAAACCCCCACCGAATGTTCTCCTTGTTTGACCCAACCGGTGTCATCCACAATCCATGCATCCAAAGCTTCCATCGAAGGAATGATCTCTCGACGAATCGCTCCCCAAACCTCTTGCTCCCTCCAAGGACTATCCGAAACAAATTGCTGCAAACTTTGGGAATCCATCCCAAGCCTCTCAGCCATCGGTCTAATCGATTTGCGGTGCCCCGGCATCAACAACCCATGAACATAACCAGTTGCGCAAACCCGCCTTTCACTGCGACCAAGAACGTTTGCCAGCGGAATCATAAAAGATTTCAACTCATGCGCATTACGACGGAATAAAGATGGACTCCAATTCATGAAACATCAGGATAGGCTCAAGAATTGGAAATGACAAGAAAATACTTAACATAGTAATACTAACAGGCTGTTGAAAAACTACGATGTGTGGCGCGATGAACTCTTTTGACCGAATCCAAGGCGGGGAGGTAGGAGAATCCCCTTCAGCGGGCTTTGACTGTCGAGCCAACGCCGGAGTCGGTCAAAAGAGTTGTCGCCCAACGGGTTGCGCGAACTTTTTGGATTTGGCTGCGTTGCGCTCCCTTGCGTTACCGCTGCGGGTAGCGCAGCGGTCGCACGCCTTGCCAAATCCAAAAATTCGCTGCAACGCCACATATCGTAGTTTTTCAACAGTCTGCTACTGTCCAGGCTGGACAATTGAGATGACAGATGGTTCGCGAAGATATTTTTGTGCTGTTGATCGCACTTGATCGGCAGTCACTGAACTATAAGCAGCAACTAATTTTTCACTGTAATCGTAGCCTAAACCA
>JAFAIO010000014.1 GCA_019236675.1 Verrucomicrobiota bacterium | reverse complement strand
AAACGGCTCCGTAGGAGCCAAATCTTTATAGCTCCAGCTCCAGAGGAGCGACATCTAATCGAAAGCGGCCTTCCATGCCGCTCCTAGCGGAGCCGTTATCTTTTCTTTTACCGTTGCTATAAATATTTAGCTCCTACGGCGCCGGCTACGCCAAACGCCCAAACGGCAGCTAGAAAGTTAGATTAGATCCGACCCTTGATTCGAGCGCGAATTGAGGTTGTGACGCGGAGAATCAGTTCGTGATTCGCGGACACGACTCGAATGATAGAAAAGAGCGATGCCGGGGGATCAGATCTCGAAAAACTAGCTGCACTGGCTTATCCGGCCTTAATTCTGTGTGCCTTCATCTGGGCAAAAGAATTTTTGCTGCCGGTTGTTCTTGCGATTCTGGTGAGTCTTCTCTTGACCCCGGTTGTTTCCCGGCTGGAACGTTGGCGGTTTCCGCCGGTGCTTGCCGTGCTGAGCGTTGTCGCGATCGCGTTTGCAATCATCGCAGGACTTTGTACGACCGTGTCAGTCGAAGCCTTGGACCTGGCGAATTCCTTACCGAAATACAGCGATAATATTCGCGCTAAATGGACGACGATCCAAAAAGGACCCCCTGGTCCACTCAATCTTGCTTTTCAGAATGTCGGCGCCTTAGTCGATGACCTCAGCAAAGCCGCTGGTCCAGCGAAACCGGGTCAAGAGACGGAGCCAATGAAAGTGCAGATCGTGAGCGGGAGCGATGCGGCCGTAGCATTCATCAGGAATAGTATGAGCCCGGTACTCACTCCGGTGGTCAATTTCACCGTCGTAGTAGTACTAGTCATCTTCATCCTCTTGGAGCGGAAAAGATTGCGTGATCGTTTTCTCCGGCTGATCGGTCATTCCCGCTTCGCCACTACAACTTTGGCGATCGATGAGGCTGGAACGCGGTTAAGCGGATTTCTACTGGGCCAGCTGCAAGTGAATAGCGTTTATGCGCTGATTCTTTGGATCGGCTTGTCTCTAATCGGGATTCCTAACGCGATACTCTGGGCGATTCTGACCTTGCTTCTACGATTCTTGCCCTATGTAGGTCTTTGGATCTCCGCATCTTTTCCTTTGATTTTGTCAGTGGCGATTTCCAGCGATTGGAAAGCTCCCTTGTTCACACTCGCTTTGTATGCATTTCTGGAAGTCGTCACTAATAACGCTGTGGAACCGATTGTTCTCGGAGGTAGCACTGGTATATCGCCACTAGCCGTGATTATATCCGCGCTTTTTTGGGCCTGGCTTTGGGGGCCAATCGGATTACTCGTAGCCACACCGCTGGCAGCGTGTCTCGTTGTTCTTGGTCGCTATTTCTCCGCGTTTCACTTTTGCAGCGTTCTCCTGGCTGCGGATCCGCCCACCTCTTCTGAAACAAAGCTACTGCGGCTATTAACCGAAAATCGGACCCTGGAAGCAAAACGTCTGATTCATGAACTCGATGGACAGCTTTCCGTTAAGCTCGCGGAAGAGTTGTTGGTGCCAGCTATCAGAGCGATTGAGAATGATTTTCTGCCGGGCCCCGCGGTTAGCACTAAGAATCAGATCTATCGGCAACTCCGTGATTTGATAGAAGAATTACCAGTACCGCCGCCAAATGCTTCATCAGAACCAAAGCCGAGCAAGCCGGAAGACATCGAGATCGTCATTCTGCCATACGTCGGGGAAGGAGACGAGATGGTTGGAATAATTCTGGCGGGTCTGTTAAAGGCGAAAGGGATCAACACGGAACTGGTTTCTTCTAGAGCCCTAAGGCCCGAACGATTGGAAGTCGTGAAGCAGCTACAGCCGAAGCAGATTGTCCTGTCTGCGATTCAGTCGAGATCAATCAAGACAATCGACCGAATGATCCGTGCTAACCAGCAGGTGGCTCCGGACAGCACAATTGCCGTTTGTCTCTGGAGCTTACCGGGAGAAGGAGCAGCAAGGTGGCTTCGCAGGATCAGAGAGTCAGCACACGCCGTTTACACCGGTATGGGCGAAGCGGTACGCAACATCAAGGTGGCTAGCAGTACGGTTGCCGGAACTGAGATTGATCCCGTAGGCACCGAAGCAAATCCGTCCGCCAAACTAAAATAGTAAGCAGTAAGCAGTAAGCAGTAAGCTGTAAGCTGTAAGCAGTACTTGATTTTAGCCTGTAAACACTACTTCCTACTCCCTCTGGGTGCCTAGCGCGTTTGCTTCCACGCGACTCCAAGTATACCTGCTTGGCTGGAGAGCGGCGAAGAGAGCGTCCGAGAGGAGTCGGCATAGGCAACGGACTAAGCTGAGACGTCGAAGCCGGCGGACTTAATTCTCGTCAAAATCTGATTCTTCCTCGTCTTCCTGGAGAGGCTCTTCCGGCTCGGGCATGGGTGGCTTTACCGGACCCACGCCCGCCGGGCGTGGCGGATCGTTCTTATCTTCCTTCTCGGGGTGAGACTTGGTCGGTCCCGGATAATCTTCGGTTGGCATCACCAAGAGTTCGAGTTGACCGGCACAGTCGGATGTTCACCAAAGAGACACAGAGGTCACCGAGGACGAGGCAAGAAGTGATTTATGTCTAGTTATCTTTCTCTGTGAACTCTGTGTCTCTGTGGCGAACACCAATCACGAGAACTCGCGGCTGCGGCCGTGACCGCAAAGGGTCACGACCGCATTTGCTGGCGGCGAAAACTAGATCATTTCCTGAACAGGGGCCAATTGGTTGAAAAGCTTCTTCTGCGCGAGCTGCAGACGCGTCTTAACCGTGCCGAGGGCAATCGATTTTCGAGCCGCGATTTCCCGTTGGCTCAGCCCCTCGAAAAACGCGAGTTGCACTACTTCTTGCTGCGGTTCGGGAAGCCTGCCGATCACGTCCTGCAGAAGATCTGTCAGATCTGAATTCGGTGGTTGGAAATCATGAAACCTGCTATCCTCTTCGAGCTCAGCTTTCAGCTCGGTCTCGAATCGATCCGTAGCCCGACGATAAGCTAGACGACGGCGTAGCCGGTCCAGAGCCCGGCGGCGAGCCAAAGTCACGAGAAAGCCGTGCAGACCTTTTTCTGGGATAAATCGATTGGCATGTTCCCAAAGCTGCAAAAACACGTCGTTCAAGGCGTCGTCAGTTTCGCCATCCTCATGCAATACGCTCTGGATGACGGCGCGAAGCGTTGATTCGTAGCGCCTGTATATTTCCTGAATCGCATCGGCATCGCGTTGTACAACCGCCGCCATGAGATCCGCGTCCGACATCGATTCTACTGTTGTCATTGTTTCTGCGTCCATGGTTGTTTTCCTTTACGAAAACGATAATGCCTCCCAGGAAAGAGAAAATCGGGGCGAACCATGCCATTTGAATCGGGGGAATCACGGAACCCTGATCAGGCAAATCGGGTAATTGGAGGGGTGGATCAGGGTAAATCCCTAGGTGCGACCCCGGGTGATCCTGGTCAACATCAAGGACTTGCCGGTGTCACGTTCAGGTGTTGCCCCGATCGACACGTTAGGCCGAATTCCTCATAATGCGGCCCGCAATGTGAGAAAAAGCGCCAGACGAGTAGCGCGGAACGCAGTTTTTAGACGCATCTGCAGATTTCGGTGATTTTATGAAAAACCCAGAAAATAAGCAGCAACGGGCACCGACCGACCAGGTGCTTACAGTTCGAGCGGGAAGCAATAGCGAAACGAAGTTGGATAGCGACTCAAAGGAAAAACTAGAGTCACAGACGATGAGTTATCGAAGGAGTCGCAACGTCGCGCTAATGAAGCTGGCCTTTCTCCAGCCACAAGACGATGAAGCGGACCTTTCGCGCGGTTGAACAAAAAACCGGTCGTACCGTTCGGCGCCCGCAGCAGCCCAATATACCCGCTCGTCGCCGCTACGTTTGGTTGTTCATCTGGCGATTAGCGTGGTAGCGGGGACGCGGTTTTGCGTCACGAGAGGGTTTCGTCCCCGCTTTGGTGGGGCGAGCTTCCCATCCGTAGCCTGACATATCCGGAGAGACGAGCGTCTGCCATCGCGTCGTGCGGTAAGGCCAAGAACCGCCAAGCCGCTGATCTAACGACTGCAGAATTTGAATATCAGCAGATTACACAAAGCGGCATAGCCGCAACTAAAGAGACAGGAATTTTTCAACAGAAGGGCGCGGAGGTCGCAGAGATGAATTCGAAAGTCCGGTCAGGGTCGTCAAACACTGCAGTCAATTCATCCTCTGTGGACTCTGTGAGCTCCTGTTTAAAATTTTTTTGGTCTGGGGAATGCTCGCGGAAATCAGTGATCTGCTGGCGCAGTAATACAGATTAGCACAGATTTCGGCTTTGTGGTGAGATACGCTGTGGGGAGGAAAGCACAGTTGCTAGCGATAAGCTTCGCTCATTTGAGCGTGGCAGATGCTTTCTGTCTCTGGGTATGTCAGGCTACATGCGGGAGCCTCCCCCCACCAAATTTGGCTGCGCCCCATTCGCAGTGGCCGCCGGTTCCCAACGCCAATCCCGGATTGCCGGCATATCTTCGCCCCGGGCC
>JAFAIO010000551.1 GCA_019236675.1 Verrucomicrobiota bacterium | reverse complement strand
TGATCGCTTCGCACCCGCTTATCCAAATTGACTCGATAGCTCCAGACAGGAACCTGAGAGTCCTCATCGCTCATCAACTATAGATTACCAGCCATGTAACCCGCAAAGCAATATTATATTGGTGTACATTTGGGCAACAGGCCCTATAGACTCGACCCCATTTATCGCGAGACCCAGATTGTTCCCTCCCAACGCTAACTCGCCCTGCTTGAACAGGCGTCGAAATCGAATTTAGTCCCTGCAATATATGTGTAATGTATAGACTCGACCCCGCTTCTCTGCGCCCCCGTTTCTCCGCTTCCAAAACCCCTCTTCTTATTGTTCCTCGGTTCGGGAACGGTTGGCGACTTATGGCTCTGAAGCGCTTCCCGCCGCTGAGCACCTGGGTTTCAGCTTACCGGCCGGGGAAGGCGCACCTCGGACTGGGGCAAGATCAAGGCGTCTTCAGCAAGAATTTGTCGTCGGCGGGGGCGCCCGACACAATGCGCTTTTCCTCGTTCTCAAATTCTATCGCGAGAATCCGCTCTCTGTCAGCCTGGGGGAGTTTTTTTTAAAAAAACATTGCGCAGTTAAATGACTGCGCATATATGTGCAGTCAAATAACTGCATAAATGAATCTTCGCAGGGATGTCTTTCAGGCAATAGCCGACCCGACCCGCCGGGCGATCTTGGGGTTGGTGGCGTTTCAGGCCATGACGGCCGGCGCCATCGCCGACAACTTCGATAGTTCGAGGCAAACCATCTCCAAGCACCTCCAGATCCTGCACGAGTGCGAACTCCTGAACCAGACGCAAAGCGGCAGGGAAGTGTATTACCAGGTCAATCCCCGGAAGATGAAGGAGGTGGCGGACTGGCTAGACCCATACAAGAAGTTGTGGGAAGGCCGGTTCGTGGCCATGGACAAGTTACTCAAAAACAATAAAATATGATCAAACCAATCTATCCCTGTCTCTGGTTCGATGACCAAGCACGGGCCGCTGCCGACTTTTATTGCACCATTTTCCCCAACTCCAGGGTGCTCAACGACTCCGATATGGTCGTGAATTTCGAACTTAACGGACAATTCTTCATGGGTTTGAATGGCAGACCCAAGTTCGATTTCAACGAAGCCATTTCGTTTGTAGTTCTCTGTAAAGATCAAAAGGAGATCGACCACTATTGGTACAGCCTCATCGCCGACGGCGGCCAGGAAAGCATGTGCGGTTGGTGCAAAGACAAGTTCGGCATGTCCTGGCAGGTCGTTCCGGCCCAGCTGGGCGAACTGATGTCGGACCCCGCCCGCGCCACCCGCGTGACCCAGGCGTTTATGAAAATGCATAAATTCGACATCGAAGCCTTATTAAATGCTTGATCCCATGGTGCAACACATCGAGACCTCCCGGATCTTCGACGCGCCCATTGAAGAAGTATGGGCACTTTGGACGGACCCCGAACTGGTAAAGCAGTGGTGGGGCCCGGACCTCTTCACCTGTCCGCTGGCGCGCATTGATTTCCGCGAAGGCGGGACCTCGCTGGTGAGCATGAAGTCCAACAAGGTTTTGGACGCAATGGAACACTACACCAGTTGGAAGTATGTCCGGATTGTCCCTCTGGAGCGCATTGAATTCATTCAAAACCTTGTCGATCCCGACGGCAAAAGAGCCGATCCAACCGCCTACGGCTTGCCGGCCGATTTTCCCCAGGACATCCAGACACGTGTCACGTTCAAGGACCTCGGCGGTGGCCGGACGGAAATGACCGTGGAAGAGTCCGCCGCCTTCGGAACGATCGCCCCTTTCGCAAAAATCGGGTTGGAGCAAAGCATCGCGAAGATGTCTATTTTAGCCGGGTGAAACGGCTCATCGTCCTCTTGGGAAGGCTAGACAGCGGGTTCGCGGTAATACAGTAGAGACGGATTGTGCCTCCCAGCGCTAACTGGCCCTGCTTCAAAAAGCGTCGAATCAAATTTAGTCCCTCCAAGATATGTGTAATGTATAGACGCGAGCCATGTCTGGCTCCTCTTGCTTGACAGTGTCCGGAATAATGCACACCTGTTGTTTCTTTCAGGGCAGACCCTGATTGGCTTCGTCTGCAAATTTGATATTGGTGGCTTGTGTAGCCATGTGAACGCTAACACGCGTCTATGGTGAGAGAACAGGAGCAAGCAAGAATGAAGGTCAACAAATATGAACCAAGCCGTTTCGCTGGAATCGCGGAGCCGATAAACCAGCGTTCGCCCATCCGCCACTCGCATTCGCAAGATCGTGACGCATTCAAAGACTTTCACCGAGGCGCAGTCACGAGACCGACCGGCCACGCAAGGTCGATCCTCCCCACACCCGTGGCGATCCTCGGTTTCGTCGCCTTGCTACTGCTCTTCCTCTGGCTTCTGGTGAATAATCTTTAGAAAAAACAGCCGACACTTTTTCTAAAAGATAAAGCAGGATCCTTGGCCATAAGAAAATCCCGGAGCTTCGCAGACTAGTTTTGACGACGGGAAGCGCATTTGGAGATAGTTCAGCCGATTTATTGAGCTGTCGCTAGGGCGTATAGGCTTTGATTATCCGAAAGACAGTATCAAACACAAACTACCGGCGAGAAAAAGCACTTCGCTGGAAACGAGGAACCCGGTTGACCGGCGCTTGCTGCTTACCGCGTGCTGCCGGTGCAATTCCATCACGTTCACGCGTTCGGCCGCATCGGGGTAAGACTTAAGCTCCCAGAAACTTGACCACTCTTGCGTCGTTCGTCTGACGTAGAGACCAGCGAAGATGGCGGTAAAAACCCCGAAACAATAAAGAATGATTGTGAGAAGCGCGGCAAATCTTCCGGAGCCAAAGGGCACATGCGCACCATAGTAGGCCAAGCCGGCTACGGCAGCTCCTCCGTTAATTAATACGAGGCTCTGAACCAGCATCCTATTAGTAGCAACGGTCTGCCTCGCATCCTCATGGCTGCGTTCGCGCGCCAGTATTTGATAAGGGTCTTCGGGAATCTGATTTTCCATCCGCGGTCACGCTTCCTTTGAGCGAGCAGATGTCTTACACCTTACGCAGGTCGCTTTGACACCGCCGCGCTTGGCCCCGATCCAGTTGCTACCGGCCCCCTTTTCCGCTGTTCGTCGTGTCCTCTGCTTGATCACCGGGATGCTCCGTAAATTTTGAAAGCACCTTTCCGGTTTGAGCGTCTACCTGGACAGCCACAATCTTCTTAGTTAACGGTTTGATAACATCAACGGACCAGATGAGTTGGCCGTTCTCTGGCGCCAGCCTAGCAGACTTTACCTTTCCACCGAGAACTTTTCCCAGTGCGGCTTTCTCAGCCTGCGATTGGGTAATTTGAGAGTGTAGACCTTTCTGGGTTTTCGCACTGTCGTCAGCTAAAATTGTCTGCGCGCAACTAGCGGCGGCGAACGTACCTCCCGCCAAAAGCGTTATCGCCAATTTGCGCAATGTGCCGATAAAGAATTGTGAGTTTGAAGCGATGGATCTGTTCATTTTTTTCCTTCTGTTAGGGGTCGCTTTCCCATCGATTTCTGAGAACCGGCTACGGCTGAAAGAATATCTTCCGATTACATTTCGCTGGAGGGCTGCCCATTGGTTCTCCTATTCCTTGTTCCAGCGCTGGGCAGCGGGCCCCGATTCATACTCGAAGTGCCTTCGAGCGCCGTTTCGGAATTCTGCAGAAGGGCAGAGCACGGCTGACCAGTCAGGCCCAGCGAATCCAGCAATGCGCGGGGACGCGATTCTTCCTTGAAAAGGATCCGGCATTGACAATGACAACGTATCCCTTCCTCTACTTGATAGCTGCTATTGCCTGCTTCGATGTTTTCAACCCTTTGCGCGTTTCCGCTATGAGCAAACCGGATTTTGATGGAACATGGGCACTCGACCATGGAGCATCCGGCTCGCTCGAACCTCTCATGGAGAAAATCGGAGCCGGTTTTCTGGAACGCAAATTGGCGGAGGTTGCCCCACTTAAGGCAACCTTTCATCAAAGCGAGGACGTTGTGACGGTTGCTACCCGCGCGCCCGGCTTCTCCTTGAACGAAACTCTTTATCTCGACGGACGGAGCCGCCCAACCAATATCGCGCTCTTAGGAGGGACTACCCTCAGCGCCAGGTCCGTCTGGTCGGACGACCATCAGCAGCTTATCTCGACTTATCATATCAAGACCAAAGAGGGAAAAGATGGCGAACTGATCATCAAACGGTACCTGGTAAATGAAATGAAAACCGAAGGGGTTGTTTTCACTCTAAAGCTTGACGGACGACCAGACGAGATTTCCGCCCGACAAATCTGGAACAAGGAAGCTTAGCGTTGACCGCGGATGCATATTGGGTCGGAGGTCAGGGGCTAGACACCGGGGCGCGTCTATACATTACACGAAACTAATTTGAGTTTTTTGACCCGCATTTGTTGGCTTGAGCGACCCGACATGATTTCCCGCGCGCCTGGTATTGTGTGCTTAACCGCGACCTAGGGAAGCGGTATATCTTTCGTTCTCAGCGTCCATTCCGATTCCTGATGCCCGACAACCCGCGACTATTCTTTCACCGGGTGGTAATTAACGATTACGGCTTATTTAAATATCCTGATTATACCCTGCCGTTGTCGGTGGAAATGGCGAACGTGAGCCGGGAGTATCAGCTGGATGTTCTTCATGTTCACTACGCCGTACCTCACGCGACGGCGGCGATTCTCGCGCGTTCAATGCTGCCGCCCAAACAACAGCCGCGCATCATTGCGACATTACATGGCACTGACACCACATTACTCGGTTGGGACCCCGGCTATCGCCCGGCTATTTCCCACGCACTAAGCTCTTCCGACGCGGTTACTACCGTGTCGGAGTTTCTAAAGCAAGAAACGCAAAGGGTGCTCGGTTTTGCCAACAGAATCGACGTCATTCACAATTTTTTTACACCACGTGTCTCCCAACGTTCCCGGGAAGAAGTGCGAGCTGAGCTGGGTCTCAAAAACGAGCTGATGATATTTCATTCCTCGAATCTTCGACCGTTGAAACGCATCGACCTGTTGCTCGAAACTCTTGCCCTGGTTCGCCCGCGGGATTCGTTTAAGCTGGTTGTTCTCGCCGGTGGAGATTTTTCCCCATTCCAGAAAGACTTAATCCGACTCGGACTCGAAGACCGGGTAATCGTGCGGGAAAATGTTCGGAACGTTGAAGATTATTTGCAGGTCGCCGATATGGGACTGTTTACCTCGGAATCGGAAAGTTTCTGTCTGAGCATCCTCGAAGCGATGTATTTTTCCTGTCCAAGTATCGCGCCGAGCGTTGGCGGGATCCCTGAAGTGGTCGAAAACAACACGACCGGATTGCTGGTACCGTTTGGTGATCTTGCTAAAACCGCTCGCGCTGTCGAGACATTGATTCACGACGAAGAACTACGAAAAAGCTTGGCTGCGCAGCCATGGCCCGCGCCCAAAGTCAATTCTCGGCCGCCGTCATTGTTCCACGCTACGAGGCACTTTACGGTCGGGTCTGCGGCAAACCCGCTTCCCCGCCATGAAATCCCGGCTCGCCGCTAGCGGTTGCGAATAGACTCACAGCAGCAGAAAAGGGTCAGTCCATGGGTCAGTCCACGGGTCAGTCCACAATTCTCGACAGTTAAGCCCCTCGTTTGATTCAAACCATGCACCGTGTAGGAATCGAACCTACAACCCAGCGATTAAGAGTGTAAGGCTTCAGCCACTTTCATGTGATCCGATGTGAGCCCTTATGAACCGCTTGCCGCTTCCAGACAAGCTCTCGGAGCCATCCTACGATTCACGGCAGCGGCTCATGAATGATCAAACCAGTCCAGGGAAGAACCAAAAAAGTGGCCGAGTTTCCGGAAAGCTCGGCCACTTTTCTACCGCGCCCGCGACCTGCCCGTTAGGAAGTGTATTTTCCCGTTGAGTCTTCAATTTGCTCTTCAAGACGCAACTAGGACAGCAAGGTGCAGGCCGGTC